>NZ_CALCDX010000103.1 GCF_937900395.1 uncultured Caulobacter sp. | reverse complement strand
GCTCTGAAAGAACTGCTGCCGAAGGACGAGAAATCACAGCCCAACAGCCACGCCGCTCTCGTTCGGCAGTCGCTCGCCGACGATGCGACGCGCGTCACGGCCCTGCTCAACTCGTTCTCTGACCTTGACCTGAAGGGGCATGCCGATCAGCGGCCGATGAAGCAAGTCGTCGCGCTGCGCGAACTGATCGGGCAAGGTGCCAGGGAACTGCCGGCGGGCTTCGACGCCGACATTGCCGGTCCTGTCTGGCACGACCTGCTCAATGATGCTGACCGCACGAAGGCATTTGCAGCGCTGAAGGCTTCCACAATGCTGGCGGTGCGCCAGGGATTGCGGGGTGGACGGATGTGGATCGACCACAGTTGGGAGTTTCGCAATCGGGAAGATCTCTTGATCCCTCCGGCCGAATGGAAGAAGGAGCGCCAAGGCTTGATCAGTGCGCTTAGCCTGACCATCGATCCCCGAAAATTTCTCTCGCGCTTGCATGCTCATCTGGACGTGGGACTGCGCGCGCTGTCGGAAGCCGTCACCGACGGCAAGCTGGAAATCGATCCCGACGGGATGGTGCGCTTCCACAAACTGGAGGCGCTGCCCATCGATGCGGCGATCCAGGCAAATCTGCGCGAGACGACGACGCGCGTGCTCGCCTCGCTCACGCCGCGCGAGGAGCGCGTGCTGCGCATGCGCTTCGGCATCGGCATGAACACCGACCACACGCTGGAAGAAGTCGGCCAACAGTTCTCGGTCACCCGCGAACGCATCCGCCAGATCGAGGCCAAGGCCCTGCGCAAGCTCAAGCACCCGTCGCGGTCGCGCAAGCTGCGGAGCTTCCTGGACAGCTAGGATATGGCAAGGGCGGCTCTCACGAGCCGCCCTTCTTGTTTGTGCTGATGGCCTAACGCGTCGGCGGCGCCACGATCAGGCCGACGATCCGCCGCACCAGCGGCAGCACCAGCAGCAGCGTGGGAAAAGCTGCCAGCCAAGACAGGCCCCAGGCCGACATCCAAGTCGCCGCGAGTCCCGGTGACAGGCCCACGGAGCGCAAGGTCGAGATGCCGGACACCACGAAGGTCATGATCACCGATAGCACCAGGGGCATGACGAAGGCCGCGTAGCGGGCAGGCAGGCGCTGGAACGTGATGATCGAGGGATGAGATTGCATCGAGAGTCTCACTGACGAGGTCCGGCCATTTCGCATCCACCGGAGAAGCTCCGGCTGTCCGGCCGGAACCGGATGGGATGCGTTGCCTGACGTGAGACGCTTACGGTCGCGGAAGCGACAATAGTCCCTTAGCTTCTTTGCGAAGGGCTCGCAAGTGGCGTCAATGATCAGCGATCCGCGGCCCGCCGTTCCAGTCGATCCGCCTGCCGCTCCATTTCATCCGCCTGCGCGGGCATGCGCCGAGCGACGTCCTGCAATTCCTCGTCCGTCACCGTCTGGCCGCGCGCGCGGTTCTCGGCGATCTGCTGGGCGCGGTAGGCGGGGTCCCGAAGGCGGGCGGCTTCCTCGCGCATCTGGCGCGCGCCGGCCCGCATCTGCTCGGCGCCCCTGGCCATGTCGGCGCGAGATTGTCTCATCGCCACCGCCTGCGCGCGGTCGGCGGCCTTGCGGGCCTCTTCGCTGATGCGCCGGGTTTCTTCGGCCGAGAGGCGAACCTGCTGGGCGTAGACGCGCGCCTGGGCGCGAGCCTGGGCGCTAGCCACCCGGGCGGCCGCTTCGATCTCGTCGCGGTGAGCCTCGACCTGGCGGCGGATCTGCTCGGCGTTGACGCGGGTGGCTTCTGCCTGGGCCCTGGCCCACTCAGCCTGAGCCCGCGCCTGTGCTCTTTCCCAATCGGCCTGCGCTCGCGCCTGGGCGAGATCGTAGGCGTCAGCCGCGTCAGCGGCCGGCGCCGCTGGAGCCGCAGGCGCCGCAGGCGCGGCCTCGGCGGCCGGCGCGGGAGGAGCCGGTTCAGCCGGGGGCGCCGGCGGCGTGGGCGGCAGCGGCGCGCTCGTCACCTTGGCTGGGGGGACTGGCGGGATCGGCGGCGCGATCTGGCGGGTCACCGCGAAGGCGGCCAGGGGCGCTGCGACTAGGGCGATGGCGCCGATGCAGAGGGCGACAGTCAGCGGCCGGCGGCGGGCGGGCGTGTCGATCATGATGCTGGCGATGCGCGACTTCAGGGTCCGGCTGTCGGCGGCCATCGGCAGGGAGGCGACCGGGGCCAGCAGGGGCGCGGGATGGGCGGCCAGGCGGACCAGGGTGCGGGCGTAGAGGGCGCGGTCGACGAAGCCCAGCGCGGCGGCGTCGGCGGCTTCCTCCGAGCGTTCACGCAGCACGGCGTGCAGGCGCCAGACCAGCGGGTTGAACCAGAAGATCGCCAGCACGACGCGGGAGATCAGCAGAAAGATCCAGTCGTGGCGGCGCAGATGTGCCAGCTCGTGGGCCATGATCGCGGGGGCGGTATGGCGCTCGGCCAGGGTGGCCGGATCGATCAGGATCGAGCCTGGCGCGACGCCCCAGCTGAGCGGGCCGGCCACGCGGTCGGTGCACACCAGGTTGGGGCGGTCCGCCGGCGGCAGGTCCTCGATCGGCGCCAGCCAGACGGGACAGGTGACCGGCTCGGCCTTCCGGGTCCAACGGGTCAGGGTGCGCAGGCCCAGGGCCAAACGGCCGCTGATCAGCGCGGCGCCCAGCAGCCACAGGCCGCCCAGGATCGCGCCCGGGGTCATCCAGGCCGGGACGGAGGCTTCGGGGAGGGGCGGCGCGATCGGGGGGGTCTGGAGGGCGATGGGGGCGTCCGCGAGCGGCGGCAGCAGCGCCAGCTCGATCGGCGGCAGGGCGTTCATGATCACCGGCAGGGCCAACAGCAGGCAGACGGTCCCGCGCAGGATGTCCACCCGCTCGACCGGGCGGCAGTTCAGATGGCGGGAAAGGGCCAGGCCCGCGCCCGCGATCAGGCTGGACTTGACCAGCAGAGAAATCAGCAGCGTCCAGGTCATTGCTTGTCCTCCCCACCCTTGGTTTCCACGGCCTTGTCGATCATCGCCTCGAGGGCGGCGGCCTCTTCCGGCGTCAGCTTTTGGCCCAGGCCCAGCAGGGCGCTGGCGGCGCTGGCGGCCGAGCCGGCGAAGAAGGTGTCGATCAGCCTGCGCAGGGCGCCGACCGCGACGGTCTCGGTGGCCTGGGCGGGGCGATAGGCGACGCCGTGCGCGCCCGGAGAGCGCTCGACCAGCCCCTTGTTCTCGAGGCGCGCCAGAAGGGTGCGGACGGCGGAGTCGCTCAAGGGATCGGGAAGAGCGGCGCGGACCTCGGCGGTCGTGCCGGTCTCCAGGCGGCACAGGGTCTCGAAGACCTCGCGCTCGCGTCGGGGCAAGGCGTCGATCAAGGCGGCCTCCGCTGACTGTTCGCTACATCCGTAGCGCTACATTTGTAGCGACGAAAGTGAACTCGTCGTAATGCGGAGGTCGACGAGGCAAGGCACGGCGGCGTTCGGGGGAGCGCCGCCCCGCTCACCCTCAGGCATGCTCCAAAGTGCGCGCCTGGGGCTGGTGGGTGTCGAGGGCCGCGTCCGGATTGGCCATCTCGGTCACCGCATTGGCGAAGCTCAGGTATTCGGCGGCGAAATCCAGCGGCAGGATCTCGACCAGCCAGGCGTTCTCGACCCACACCTCGATCACGTGGAAGTGGCCGCCGCGATCGCAGACAAAGGCGTCCCAGCCCTTGGCCGCCGCGCGGTCCAGAACCGCTTGGCGCTCCATCGAGACGCTGAGCGCGAAGTGGGTCGGCGAGCGGCGCTCGGCGGCTTCGGCCTGGCGCACGAACACCGCGCCGGGGTCGCCGTTCGGGACCATGACGCTGCCGGCCGGATAGATTTCGATGGCGGTGCCCATGCCGTCGGCCTTGAACACCATTTGGCTACCCGGATTGGGTGGGAAGTCGACGGCGACGCCGCCCATGATGTCGGCGAAGAATTCCGCGACGCCTTGAGGATCGATGGCGCTGACGGACAGATGATGGATCACGATATACCCCTGAGGACTGGGCGCAGCGGGGCTTACGACGCGCGACGACGGTCGCGCGCCTTGGCCTAGGCTCGCCAATTGCTGTTCAAAAAACGGCGTTACGCGCCGGAGCGGCGGGGTTTACGGGCGCTGATCTTGCCGCTCAACTTACAAGCCCTTCATGACTTCGAATTAACCTTGAGCATGACGTGGCCGTCGCCGCGGGCGCGCCCGCCGAGGCCGTCCGCCCCCGGCCTCACTTGATCCAGGACAATGTTAGCGAACGGCGTCGGTGGCCTACCGAGGCCGGAGGCGTTTTATGCGTATCGAGTTGTTTGAAGGTCTGCCCAACGTCGTGGCGGCCTTGATTGTCATAGGCTGTATCGCGGTGATCTTCGGGTTTCGAGTGCGTAGGCCTGCAAGGCCCCGCGCGGCGGCGGTCCCTCCGGTTCCGCGGTTCGAGGATGACGCCTTCGCGGAGCGGCCCGACCTGGACCGGCCAACCTTTGGTCAGTCCGCCCAGGAGAGGCTGACGCCTCAGCTGAACGCGCTGGCCGAACGCGCCCGCGCGCACGGGTTCGAGGCGCGTTATGAGGTGAGCGGCGAAGGCGAGGCGGCCAAGCACCGCCTGGAGATCAAGCGCCCGGATCATCCCGACGGCCAGCCGCTGCCCTACATCGCCTTTTCGGCGGGCGAGGCGGGTCTGGTGGACGTCATCTATGGCGGCATGTTCCCCGGCCCCATCGATCACAACGGGGCGGACACGGAAATCGATTGGCGCACGGTCCGCTGGGATCAGGTCGACAACGTCCTGGCGACCTTCGCGCACAAGCTCTTCGCGCGGTTCGACTAGTCTTCCAGGTCCGGCTTGTGCATCCACGACCGGAATCCGCCGCCGTGCGCGCGGGCGAGGACGACCGCCTCCCTGAAAAGCTGTCTTAGGGCTGCGTTGGTCAGAGGCTGTTCGCGCCTCAGGAATAGTCTGCCGTCGTCTGTCGTCAGGACGATGCGCCACCCTGGGAAGTCCAGATCGTGCGTCAGCCGCTCTGGAGGAACATCGATCCTGATCTCGACCTCATGCGCCTTGCGCCTGTCCAGGCCTGAGCTGCTGCGGAAGGCCCAGAACGGAGAGCTTGGGCGCCAGAGCTTCAGGATCGCGCGCCTGAGATCCGGCGGATAGTTTGAGAGAGGACCCATGCCCCCACGATAACTTGGGGGCGTGAAGCGGCAAGTGATCCGGCGAGGCTTCGGCCTTAGTCCCGGATCGCGATCAGCGACTTGGTGACGACCAGGATCTTCTCGTCGACGTGGCGGGCGTCGGGGAAGAGAAAGCCGAACTGGGCCTTGTCCAGCAGGCGCGCGTGCTGGACGGCGCGCATCGCCTCGCCCATGTCCGCTGACTTGGGCCACCAGCCATAACCCCGCTTCAGCAGCATGCGAGCGCGGGCCTGCTCCGACCGCCAGTGGAAGAACGGCGCGGAGAAATGCGGCTCGATCGGGAACCAGAAATAGGGCGTCTGGACGTAGTAGCGCGGCGCCAGGCGGCGGCACTCGCGCGCGAAGGCCTCCATGCGCGGCCAGTCGCCGACGTGCTCGACCACCGAGTTCGAATGGACGAGGTCGAAGCTGAGATCGGCATGGCCCGAGAGGTCGCAGGCGTCGCCGACCACGGCGCTGAACAGCGGATCGTCCACCGTGAACGGCTGCGGATTGAACAGGCTGACATGGACCTTCCGCGACGCCAGGAAGTCGTGGTCGAACAGCAGCCGCCAATAGGCCGGCTCGCCGCCCAGGTCGGCGATGCGGCACTGGCCCCGCTCGGCGAAGGTCTTCTCGATCAGGGCGACGACATGCGCGGCCCGCGCGCGGCGGAACCGCGTCGCCAGCGAATTGGCGCTGCCGGTTTCCTGAAGCGCGTGAATGAGGCTCATGTCGCAGTCATGGGCCAAGCGACTTGAGATTTCCTTTCCATCCGACCTTCCCGGCGAATGCCGGGACCCAGATCGAAGTCGAAAGGCTATGTGGGTTTGGTGATGCGGCTGAGCGCGAGCACCCAAACCTCTCCTGGTGAATCTGGGCCCCGGCATTCGCCGGGGAGATCGGGATCTAAAATCTAGAACCCGGCGGCCTTGCGGCGCAGGCCCAGCTCGTCCAGCTGAGCGGCCTCGAAGGCGCCCTGCTTCTTGGCGGCCAGCACCTTGGCCTGCTCGGCGACATGCTCGTACTTCTTGAGGTTCTCGAAGGCCTCGGCCAGGGCGTCGCGCGCCCCGACCTCTTCCTCCTGGCACAGCTCGATCTGGGCCAGCATCTCGGCGCGGCGGCGCTTATGGCCTTCGCGGTAGCCGATCATGTACCAGCCGGCGCTGGCGTCGCCCTCGGCCCGCTTGGCTTCGGCTTCCGCCTCGGCGTCCAGCATGGCCACCCGCAGCTCGGCCGCCGTGCGGCGCTCGACGATCTCGGCGAGGCGCTTTTGCAGGGTCTCGACCTCGTGGGTGGAGATACGGATCAGCGAGGCGGCCCACTTGGTCATCAGTACTCACTCTGCAGGATCTGGCCCAGCATGCCGAAAGAGTCGTCGAGACTGGTTGCCTCTTCCTTATCCTGGCTAAGGAAAGCCTCGATGGCGGGGTTGAGACGGATCGCGCGGTCGACCACGGGGTCGGCCCCGGCGCGATAGGCGCCGATGCGGATCAGCTCTTCCATGTTCGAATAGGCGGCCATCACCTGGCGCGCGCCCTTGACGATCTCGCGCTCGTCCGGGGTCTGGCAGCCGGGCATGGTCCGGCTGATCGACTTCAGGACGTTGATGGCGGGGAAGCGGCCTCGCTCGGCGATGGCCCGCTCCATGACGATGTGGCCGTCCAGGATACCGCGCGTGGCGTCGGCGATCGGCTCGTTGTGGTCGTCGCCGTCCACCAGCACGGTGAAGAGCGCGGTGATCGGGGCGGCGGTGGTGCCATCGGCGCGGATCGGGCCGGGACCGGCGCGCTCCAGCAGCTTGGGCAGCTCGGTGAAGACGGTGGGCGTATAGCCCTTGGTGGTCGGCGGCTCGCCGGCGGCCAGGCCGATCTCGCGCTGGGCCATGGCGAAGCGGGTGACCGAGTCCATCAGGCACAGGACTTCCTGGTCTTGGTCTCGCATATACTCACTGACCGCCAGGGTCATGTAGGCGGCCTGGCGGCGGGTCAGGGCCGGCTCGTCCGAGGTGGCGACCACGACGACGGCGCGGCGCAGGCCTTCCTCGCCCAGCGTCTCCTCGACGAACTCGCGGACCTCGCGACCCCGCTCGCCGATCAGGCCGACGACGACGGCGTCGCAGGTCGCTTCCTTGGCCAGCATCGACAGCAGCACCGACTTGCCGACGCCCGAGCCGGCGAAGATGCCCAGGCGCTGGCCGCGGCAGGTGGTGGTGAAGACGTTCATCGACCGCACGCCCAGGTCCAGGCGCTCGCCGACCCGGCCGCGGGCGTGGGCCGGCGGCGGCGGTGTCTTCAGCGGATAGGGGACCTCGCCCTGGGGCAGCGGGCCCAGGCCGTCGATCGGCTCGCCAAAGGCGTTGATGATCCGGCCCAACCACGCCTTGGTTGGGCGGACCACGGCGCCCTCCGGCACGATGCGGATTTCGGCGCCGGGCGCGACGCCCTCGACGGGGCCGAAGGGCATCAGCAGGGCGCGGGTCTCGCGGAAGCCGACGACCTCGGCGGGCAGGGCGGTCTGGCCCAGGCGCTCGATCTCGACCCGGGCGCCGACGGCCAGGCGGGTCAAGCCGCCGCGCGCCTCGATCAGGAGGCCGTTCACGGCGGCCACGCGACCATAGACGGTCAGCGGGTCGATGCGTTCGACGGCGGCGATGAGACTGCGCAAGCTGGACCCCGAAACCCCACGGGGAGCGCCAAACTTGGCTATTCGCCCCCGTGTCGCCACAGTCGGGCAACGTGGTTAACCAGGTATGAAATCAGCGCCCGGGTGCGACGTCTTTGGGTGCGACCAATTGGTCGGTGAAGAAACGGACGACGGCGGCGTTGAAGTCGTGGTGGAAAGCGACGCGGTCGAAGCCCGGGGCGCTGGCGCACAGATAGGCCAGATCGGCGGGCGGCGTCGTGGCGCAGGGCGAGAGGAAATCGAAGTGTCCCGCGCTCGGGACCACGTGGTAGTCGTGCGGACGCTTGAGGTTCCGATGCACGGCCTCGGCGTAGTCGTCGCCGGGCAGGACCTGGTCGTCCGCCGCCTTCCATAACTGGACCGGCGCGGTGATCCCCCTCAGGCCATCCTCGCCGAAAGTGAAGCCCAGCGCCGGGGCGGCGGCGACGACGGCCTTGATGCGCGGATCATGGACCCAGGGGGCGGTCAGGGCGCCCGCCGGCGCCGGGCGGCTGGCGGTCAGCTTGCAGTCGAAGTTGGCGGGAGACTTCACGCAATGGTCGGTCATCCGCGACAGGTCGGGCTCGCCGCCCGCCGCCGCCAGCACCGTGAAGCCGCCGGACGAGAAGCCGAACGCGCCGACGCGCTCGGGGTCCAGCTTGGCCTTCAGCGGCGAGGCGTCCAGCATCCAACCGATCAGGGCCGAGAGGGCGGCGGGCCGGTCGGCCATCGCCGTGGCGCGGCTCTGGTCGCGATAGTTGTCGCCGGGGTGCGTGAGCGCCGCGACGACGAAGCCGGCCTCGGCCAGCGCCTGGGCGGTGTCGGCATGGCCGCCGAAGAAACCGCCGTTGCCGTGCGACATGACGATCAGCGGCAAGCGCTCGCCGACGAGGGGCGCGCCGGCGGCGACGGTCTGGGCGTTCAGGCCCAGCGTTATGGAGAAAGGCGTCGCGTCGGTGGGGTACCAGACGCCGACCTCCACGGCCGACGCGTTGGGGCGCGGCTGTTGCAGCACCATGAAGCCGGCGTTGGCGGCCAGGGCGGGGGTGGCGGTCGCCGCGAGCAGGGCGGCGGCGAGGAGGGCGCGGAGCGACATGACGGTCCTTCGAGGGGATGACGATGTCGCCCCTTTCGGCGGCGAGACGGGTCTTCGCCAGCGCTTCTGCGCGAATGGGCGAATGGGTTCGCGGGCGGGCGAGCGGGCGCGGGCTGGCGACTCCGCCGGCGCTGGCTCTATACGAAGGGCATGACCGCCGCTCGCACCATGCCGCCGCTGCTGGGGACCGCCCGCGAATGGGCGATCGACCTGGCCGTCGCCGTCGGCATCGGCGTGCTGCTGGGGCTGATGGGGCCGTTTGGCAGTTTCTACAACGACGGGATGGGCGTGCGGATCGCCTACTGGGTCGGCAGCACGGTGACCGGCATGGCGGTGATCGGCGGCCTGGCGCGCCTGGGGTTCGTTCTGGCCTGGCGTCGTGGCTGGCCCCTCTGGACGGTCCTGCTCCCGGTGGCTCTGGTCGGAAGCGTGGCTCAGGGCGCGCCGTTGCGTCTGGTGGCCGTCGCGCTCTGGCCGCAGATCGACCGGCTGGTGAGTCCGCTAGCGTGGTACGCCCAATGCGTGGCGATCACGACGCCGATCGTCCTGGTCTACTATTTCGTCCGCGTCCGCCCGCTCGCGCGGGCCCGCGCCAGCGAAGGCGTGGTTCCGGTTACGGCGGCGGCTCCAACCATCGACCCTGGCGCCGTCCTCTATCTGAGGATGGAGGACCACTATGTCCGGGTGCGCACCGAACATGGCTCCAGACTCGAAATGGGGCCGCTGGCGCGGGTCACCACCGGGCTCGCCGGCGTCGAGGGCCTGCAGACCCATCGCTCGTGGTGGGTGGCGCGGCGGGCGATCGTCGGGGTCGAGCGGGACGGTCGGAACCTGCGCCTGCGCCTCGTCGACGGTCAGACCGCCCCGGTCAGCCGCGCGTCGGTGGCCAAGCTGCGGGCCGCCGGCTGGCTGGCCGAAGAAAATCCGGCCTGAGCGCCGCGTCGCGGCGTCGCAGGCCCCGGACCGATCGCGGCCCCAACGGCGCTCGCGCCGCGAGAACAATGGTCGGAATTCTCGCGACAGAACGCCGCAATATCAGATTGGCGGCCGTGTGATACGACCTCTGATTAACGGATGCGGACGTCCGGCGAGGCTTTGAGATTACCGGTTTCCAGCCTTGGCGGGTCAGTTTCGGAAGGCCCGGAAACGCTGGGTGCGACGCCTGCGACCAATGTGCCAAAGCGTCAGCGGACGGCTTGCACCCGATTCGCAAATCAGATTAACCATTCGACCAACACGAACATTCACCATTAACCAGTCTTAAATTAACTCTCCGGCAGGATGGTCGAAGGGTTTAACCGGCGGTCATTCCGCCAAGACGTCGAATTACGCCTGAATGGCGTGGAGGGGCTCATGCGCGTACTGTTGATCGAGGATGACAGCGCGACCGCGCAGACGATCGAATTGATGCTGAAGTCTGAAGGCTTCAACGTCTATACGACCGATCTGGGCGAGGAAGGCGTGGATCTGGGCAAGATCTACGACTACGACCTGATCCTGCTGGACCTGAACCTTCCCGACATGAGCGGCATCGACGTGCTGCGCACGCTGCGGGTCGCCAAGATCAACACGCCGATCATGATCCTGTCGGGCACGGCCGAGATCGACACGAAGGTGAAGACCTTCGCCGGCGGCGCCGATGACTACATGACCAAGCCCTTCCACAAGGACGAGATGATCGCCCGC
>NZ_CALCDX010000102.1 GCF_937900395.1 uncultured Caulobacter sp. | reverse complement strand
TCATGGACAAGGCCGACAAGCCCTATGTCGGCCTGCGCGTCGGCGTGAAGAACGGTGGCTGCGCCGGCCAGGAATACGTCTTCGAATATGCCGAGACGAAGGGCCCGATCGACGAGGTGGTCGAGGACAAGGGCGTCACCATCCTGATCGAGCCCAAGGCGGTGCTCTTCTTGATCGGCACCGAGATCGACTACGAGGTCAGCAAGCTGTCGTCGAAGTTCGTGTTCCACAATCCGAACGAAACCGACGCCTGCGGCTGCGGCGAGAGCGTCACGATCCAGCCCGCCGCAGAGGTTCAAGACTAATGCTGGCCAAGACCCCGTCCTGCGTCGAATGCGGCCTGCCCTGGGGCTCTCCGCGCTTCAAGCACGAGGACGATGCGCCGCTCTACTGGTCGGACACCGGCCTGCTGTGCTCGGGCGGCTGCGCCCAGAAGCACTTCGAGAAGCGCCGGGCGGAAGGAACCTTCGTCGCGATCCCGGTGGAGTGCCCGGTCGAGGTCTAGATACAGGCCCTCTGCAACAGACAGGCCCCCGCGATGGTCGGCAGCATTGCGGGAACGCTGATGACTAGCAGCGCGCTGGGTAGGCTGAGCGCTGTCCATATGCCGGCGCGCCGGATCGCTAGGATCATAGCCGAAGCCCATCCTAGGAACCCCAGCGTGGCCGCGGCCATGAAAGCGTACAGGATAGCAACGCTATTGAAGCCGCCGGCGAAGAAGCCCATGGCGACCATGAATCCCGCGAACCCATAGGGCAGGGCGATGATAGCGGCTTGCTTCTTAGCGATCATGTTCGGGCCGTCATGTCGAAGACACATGCTAACCGATCCGCCGTGAGTTGGCAGCCTCTCTTCCATTGACCGCCGGGCGCCCTGCGATCTAAGCCCGGCCATGGTCCAGACGGTTCTGATCTATTCGATGGGCGAGGTGATCGGCGACGGGCTGATCAAGCTGCCCTTCATCGCCGGCCTGCGGGCGGCGTTTCCGGACGCGCGGATCAGCTGGTGCGCCGCCAAGGGCGAGACGGTCTACACCGGGCCGCTGAAGACCGTCGTCGCCGGCTATATCGACGAGGTGATCCTGGACGGCGCGAACGGGGCGGCGGCGCTCGACAGCCTGCCATGGTCCAGGCCGTTCGGCGGTCGGACGTTCGACCTCGTCATCGACACCCAGGAGAACCTGCGGCGCAGCGGCGTCGCCCGGCGCGGGGCGGCGGGGCGCTTCGTCTCGGCGGCGCGGCAGGCACGGAGCAAGGACTGGCCGGTGGCGGTGACGGACCGCCTGGCGAGGCTGCTGGCGCTGACGACGGACGGGCAGGGCGCGCCGAGGCCCCTGGCCTTGACCAACCCCGACGCGCTCAAGGCCGCCGAGATCCTGCTGCCCGCCGGCCCAACCTATGTCGGCCTCGCGCCCGGCGCGGGCGGCCAGGACAAGCGTTGGCCGCTGGAGAACTATCTCGACGTCGCCCGCCGGATCGTCGCCAAGGGCTGGACCCCGGTGTTCTTCTTCGGGCCCGACGAGGCCGAGGACGCCGCCATCGCCGCGCGCGAGATACCGCAGGCGCTGCAGCCTGAACGCAACCGCGCCGACGGCCTGCCCGTGAAGGGACCGTTGCTGGTCATCGCCCTGGCCGGGCGTCTCGCGGCGGGCGTGGCCAACGACGCGGGACCCGGCCACATGCTGGCCGCCGGCGGCGCGCCGCTGCTGTCGCTGCAGCAGGACCGCCGCAAGGCCGTGAAGTTCCGCCCCGCCGCGGCCCGGCTTGAGATGCTGGTCGCGGAGGACTACGGAAGCGGCATGGGCGCCCTGCCGGTCGACGCGGCCTGGGCGGCCCTCGAAAAGCTTGTGTCCGGAGCGTCCTGAATGTCCATCCTCGCGCCGATCTCGGCGGGCGAACTGGTCGACAAGATCACCATCCTGCGGGTCAAGGCCGAGCGGATCGGCGATCCCGCCAAGGAAGCCAATGTCCGCAAGGAGCTGGCCCTGCTGGAAGCCACCGCGCGCGAGCACCTCCCCGACACCGCCGAGATCGCGCGGCTGACCGAGGAACTGACCGCCGTGAACGCCGCCCTCTGGGACATCGAGGACGGCAAGCGCGACTGCGAGCGCCGCCAGGACTTCGGTCCGGACTTCGTGGCCCTGGCGCGCCGCGTCTATATCGACAACGACCGCCGCGCCGCGATCAAGCGGGCGATCAACGAGGCCGCCGGCTCCGAGATCGTCGAGGAAAAGAGCTACAAGCCTTACTTGGCCGGTTAGCGCCCCTTGAACGCCGCCGCGCGCTTCTGGAGGAAGGCGGTGACGCCCTCGATGAAGTCCTCGGTCTTGCCGGCGAACTTCTGAGCCTTGCGCTCGGCGTGCAGCTGGCCGGTCCAGTCGGCGTCGAGGCTGTCCCAAACGAGCTTGCGGATCGCGCCCAGCGCCGCCGGGCCGCGCGCCAGTTCCTGGGCGATGGCCGTGGCCGCGCCGATCAGCTCGTCGTCCGGCACGCAGCGATTGACGAGGCCCCACTGGAGCGCGGTCGCCGCCGAGATCTTGTCGCCCAGCAGCATCATCTCCATGGCCCGCGCCTTGCCGACCAGGCGCGGCAGCAGGTAGGTCGAGCCGCCATCGGGCACCAGGCCGATGCGGCGGAAGGCCTGCAGGAAATAGGCGCTCTCGGCCGCCACGATGATGTCGCCCATCAGGGCGATCGAGCAGCCGACGCCAGCGGCCGGACCGTTCACCGCCGTCACGATCGGCAGCGGGAAGTCCTTCAGCAAGGTCA
>NZ_CALCDX010000101.1 GCF_937900395.1 uncultured Caulobacter sp. | reverse complement strand
ATCAACGGGCGGCCCATGCCGGTGACGCCCTTGGTAGGCAGAGCCCACCGTTTGCCATCGCAGAACGCCATGGCCATCGAGGTGTTGTAGCCCGCGTCGACGCAAACCATGGCCACGCGCGTGTCGCGCAGGTACTCGTCAAGGTCTTCCCAGGGGCCAGGCGTGGCGGTATCTCCGGGGAAAATCTGATGATCGAGAAGCCAACCCTCCTCGCCATCGCCCCAGGCGACAAGCGAGCATTCGAGGCGGTCCTTTTGCACGTCGACGCCGCCGGTGCGGCGGCGCACTTTGCGGGCGGCGAGCAGCGTGTCGAGGGTGTACGTTTCGACGCGTGCGAGGACGCTGGCGGCGTCGGCGCCATCGCCTTCTTCGCGCCAGACCTCGCCAAGGTACGTGTTCACGAAAGCCTTCAGCGCGGCGGTGTCGCCCTGTACGTCCACCCACTTCTGCGCGATCAACGGCTTGAAGCGGTTCTGCGCCTTGGTGAGCACCGCATCGGTGACGACGGCGCCGATGGTGGTGGCCGTGAGATTGACGCCCTTGGCCCTCAGCGCGATGTCGGATGCCGCGAAGTTCTGCGGCATGCCCTTGCCGCCGAACTCACCGTTCTGTTCGAACGGGGCCGACCAGAAATGCCGGCCGGTGCCGATAGTGGCCGAACCCATGGCATTGACGGCGACGATGGCCGCGATCCTGTGGCCGCTCGATGTTTCCGCGCTGGCCGAGCCGAGGCCGCCCTTGACCACGCCCGCCATCGCCCCCCGACCTGCGCCGACCGCGCCCAGTGGGAAGTCGGCGGCCGCGACCTCGACGGCCTTCATGCCGAGCTCGCGGTAAGGCGGCGAGAGACCCCAGGCCTTGTCGCCGCCGTTGCCCAGGTCATGCAGCGAGGCGGCCGGGACGATCGGGATAGCGGGCGAACCGGCCGCCAGCTTGACCCCGACGTCCCGGGCGGAGAGGGCGATCGCCGCACCGTCCGCCGCGCCTAGCCCGAACACCGAACCGCCCGACAGGCAGATGGCGTGGGCGCGGGAGAAGCTGTTCTCTGGGCGCAGCGTGTCGGTCTCGCGCACGGCCGGTCCGCCGCCGCGCACGTCGACCGCCGCCGTCCAGGCGTCGGGGCACAGCAGCACCGTCACGCCCGTGCGGACGGCCTCGTCTTCGACGCAACCCACGGTCAGGCCGGGGACGTCGGTGATCAGGTTGCGCGGGCCGGGACGAGGCATCGGGAATCTCCGTGGATTTCGATGCTAGACTGGTCGTCGCGAGACTGGAATTCGCTGTCGACGCCTGCTAGGAAGACCACCCTTCGCGTTGCGAAGCCTGCGGGCGTGGTGAAACTGGTAGACGCGCCGGACTCAAAATCCGGTTCCGAAAGGAGTGTCGGTTCGACCCCGACCGCCCGCACCATCTCTTTCTTCCTCTGAACGAAGCGCCGGTTTCGGCTTGAAAAAGACCTTTCGTGACCGCAGCATCGACGCTGATACCGGTGTCATTAAAAGCATCGGGGAGGAGACGTCATGACCGCGTTCAAGGGCTTCGGCGAGCTTTCGCGACCGATCGGGCGGCGAGTCGTGCTCGGCGGTCTCGCCGCGCTGCCGGCGGGGCTCGACGCCGCGGCGATGGGGCGGCGGCCACCGCGTGACACCCCCGATCAGACGCGCTGGACCTTCGATCGTCTGACCAACATCGGCGGCGTCGCCACGACCACCGAGGGCGATCCGCGCTTGGTCGACACGCCTTATGGAAAGGCGGTGCAGTTCGACGGCGTCGACGACCGTCTGGTGATCGACCGCCATCCGCTGGCGGGCATGTCCCAGTTCACCTTCGAAGCGCTGTTCCGGCCCGACGGCGGCGTCTTCGCCCAGCGCTGGTTCCACCTCAACGAGGAGGACATGACGCCCGGCGCGCCGCCTTCGGTCACGCGCATGCTGTTCGAGATCCGCGTCACCGGGGAGGCCTGGAGTCTCGACGCCTTCGCCACCGGCCCGGGCTACAAGCAGACCCTGCTGTTCCAGGACAAGACTTTCCCCGTCGGGCGGTGGTACTGGGTCGCCCAGAGCTATGACGGCAAGATGTATCGCGCCTTCGTCAACGGCCAGCTGCAGGGCGAGGCGGAGATCGCGTTCACGCCGCAAGGGCAGGGGCGCTCGTCGGTCGGCGCGCGGATGAACAAGATCGACTACTTCAAGGGCGCGGTGCGCGAGGCGCGTTTCACGCCGCGCGCTTTGGCGCCCGAAGCCTTGCTGCGCACGATCTAGGCGCGCGCGGTAGCGCAACCAGAACGACTCGTTCAGCGTGCGCAGCGCGTGAAAGCGGGAGAACGTGCATGTCCGAGCAGGTCTGGTTCATCACGGGGGCGTCGAGCGGCTTCGGCGAGGCCTTCGCCCGCTATGCGATTGCTCAGGGACACAAGGTGGTCGCCGCCGCCCGCAGCGTCGACAAGCTGGCGGCGCTCGCCGCCGAGGCGCCCGGCCAGGTGCTGGCCCAACCGCTGGACGTCACCAAGGCCGGCGACGCGGAGATCGCCATCAAGGCCGCGCTCGATCGCTTTGGCCGCATCGACGTGCTGATCAACAACGCGGGCTATGGCGTCGTCGGGGCGGTCGAGGAGACGCCGATGGCCGAATTGCGCGCCCAGATGGAGACCAACTTCTTTGGCGCGGTGGCGGTGACGCAAGCTGCTTTGCCGACGCTGCGGGTCCAGAAGTCGGGCGCAATCGTCAATATCTCCAGCCTGGGCGGCCAGCTTTCGATGCCAGGCTTCGGCGCCTATAGCGCCAGCAAATTCGCGCTGGAGGGGCTGTCGGAGGCGCTGGCGGGCGAGCTGGCGCCGTTCGGGATCAAGGTGCTGATCGTCGAGCCTGGCGCCTTCCGCACCAACCTGGCGTCTGGCGCCATGCGCCACATGCCGGCCAATCCCGCCTATGCGGAGACGGTGGGGCCGACCCGCGAATTCGCCCACGCCATGCATGACACCCAGCCCGGTGACCCGGCCAAGGCCGCCCAGGCGATCGCCAAGGCCTTGGCCGCCGAGGTCACGCCGCTGCGCCTGCAACTGGGCGCCGACGCGGTGGACATGGTTCGCAACCATGCCCAGAAGCTGCTGGCCGATCTCGAAGCTTGGACCCCGGTGGCGTTGGACACAACGTTCTAGAGACGCCGGGCCGCCTCGACCCGGTCGGTCAAGCCCTTGAGCAGGCTCCGTCCCTTCACCCAGGGACCATGGCCGGAGTCGACGTTGATGTGGCCGGCGCGGCCCAGGTCGACGAACTCGGAGCCCCAGCCGCGCGCGAAGGCTTCGGCGCGCTCGATCTCGACATAAGGGTCGTTGCGGCTGGCGACGACCAGGCTGGGGAAGGGCAGACGCTGGCGCGGGATCGGCGAGAAGCCGACCAGAAGACGACCTGCCGGCCCCTCGCGATTGACGTCGGCCGGTGCGACCAGCATCGCTCCGCCGACGCCGCGTCCGCCCGTGACCTGGGCGAAGTGGGCGACGAGGGCGCAGCCCAGGCTGTGCGCCACCAGGATCGCGCCCGGTCGCTGGCGCACCGCCTCGGCCAGGCTGATCGTCCAGTCGCCGAGCAGGGGGCGCTCCCAATCCTGCTGCTCGATGCGCTCGGCGTTGGGGAGCTCGCGCTCCCAATGGGTCTGCCAGTGATCGGGGCCGGAGTTGTAGAGGCCCGGGACAATCAGAATCGGCGGGCCGTCGGCGTCGTCGCGACGGTGGTGACGCGGCGTTTCGAAGGCGTGCGGGGCGGGGATCATGATGCGCTCGGGTCACGGGTGGCCGTCGAGCGCAGATGGCGCCTTTCGCGGCGTTCGCTCAATTCATATGAATTCGATAGGAATTAAGAAAAGCTGGGGCGAGACCGTCGTCTCACCCAAACGCGTCACCCGATCCGGTCGCCGCGATGTAGCGGATCGGGCAGGGGATCGCCGGACTTCACGAACTGCAGCGATACCGAGTTGATGCAGTAGCGCAGTCGAGTCGGCTCCGGGCCGTCGGGGAAGACGTGGCCCTGGTGGCTGTCGCAACGGGCGCAGCGGGTCTCGATGCGGACCATGCCGTAGGAGGTGTCGCGCACCCCGATCACATGGTCCTCGGCGAACGGCGCGTAGAAGCTGGGCCAGCCGGTGCCGCTCTCGAACTTGGTCTCGTGCTTGAACAGCGGCAGGCCGCAGAGGCGGCAGCAATAGACGCCGGGGTTCTTCTCGCCCAGCAGGCCGCCGCAGAACGGCGCCTCGGTGCCGTGATGGAGGAGGACGCGGGCCTCCTCGGCCGTCAGGTCGGCCTCCAGGCGTTCGCGTTCGGGCTCCGTCGGCGGGGTGAGATCGAAGCCGGCGGTTGAAAGGATGGCTGCGTCTGTCATGACAGCCAATGTAGGCGCTCACGCGCCGAACGGGTAGTTCCAGGAGTGATCATGACCGTCGCCGTCGCCTTTCTGCAGCCGGGTTGGGCCGATTGGGAGGCCGGTCCCGTGCTGGCCCTGCTGCGCGAGCACCTGAAGGTCCAGATCGAGATCGCCACCCCGACCGGTGATCCGGAGACCTCGATCGGCGGAATCCTGGCGGCCGCGGACTACCGCTTCGATGATCCGGTGCTCAGCGACGCCGACCTCTTCATCCTGATCGGCAGCGATGAATGGTCGAAGGGCGAAAACCCGGCGATCACGGTGCTGGTGCGTCAGGCCTTCGCCGACGGCAAGCCGGTGGCGGGCATATGCGCGGGCACGACGGCCCTGGCGCGCGCGGGCTTGTTCGAGGGCCGCCAGCACACCTCGAACGGCAAGGACTGGCTGGAGGGCGTCGTCCCCGGCTATGCGGGCTCGGAGCATTACCTGGACACGCCCAAGGCCGTCAGCAGCGGCAAGGTGGTCAGCGCCTCGGGCCTGGCGCCGGTGACGTTCGCCGCCGCGGTGGCGCGCCTTGTGGCGCCGGAAGCCGAGGAGATGATCGCCGGCTTCGAGGCTATGTTCGCGCGAGAGTTCTCCTAGCGGGAAATCTCTCAAAGATTGTAATTTACCGCTGCGCCCGCTATGCCTGTGAAGTGCGATAGGGGGCGATGGCATGGCGGATCCGTTTCCATCGGAGCGGGGGTCGGTCGAAGCGGCCGGACGGCTGAACGTCCGCCGGGACAAGCCTCGCACGACCTCTCACAAGGCGCGCGTCATCGAGGCGGGGACGCGTTTTCCCGTCAGGAACGCGGTGACGGGCGACCTCGTCTCTGGCGTCAGCCAGTGGTTCGATCTGGGCGGCGGCGAGTACGTCTGGGCGGGCGGCTGCCGCAATTTCCAGCCGCTGACCGAGGAGGACGCCGAACGTCCCGATCGCAGCCAGCTCCACGACTACGTCCCGCCGCGCTTCCAGATCGCCGACGGGGTCCGCCATCGCGTCCAAGGCCGACGGCCGAACGGCCTGGAAGGCTTGATCGTCCATTTCGACGCCTATCGCATCAAGAAGGCCGGCAACGGCGTCGAGGACTCCGACGCCCGCACCTCGGACATGATGCGGTCGGGTCAGGCCAACGGCTTTCACTACGGCGAAATCAGCCGCACCGGGACGATCTTCCTGCCTGAGAACTTCGAGTGGAGCGAGTGGGGCTCGCACGCCGGCGTCAGCCAGTGTCCGGTGACCCAGCGGACCGGGGTCTCGCGCTACTATGTCGGCTTCGAAATGAACAATCCTGGCCGCCTGTATGAAGCCCAGGAGGACGGCGTCTTCTGTCCTTGGTTCAACGCGGTCCGCGACGCCGCCGGCAATGTCGTGCTCGACGCGCGGGGGCGCTGCCAGCGGAAGTCGATCCACGACGAATGGTTCGCCGCCTCGGAGGTCCGCACGGTCGCGACAGACGGCAACATCAAGGCCGGGACCTATCTGCCCTACAGCTTCGACCAGTTCGAGGCGCTGACCAACCTGTGCCTGTATCTGGCCAAGACCTTCCCCGCGACCTTCAGCCTAGATCGCGTCCTGGGCCACGACGAGGTGGCGCCGACCCGCAAGAACGACCCGGGCGGAGCCTTGGCCGACCCCGCCCGCCTGATGACGATGGCCGCGTTCCGAGCCTATCTGAAGTCGCTTATTTGAGCGTCGCCGCGGCCGCGCGGGCCACGATCCCGTCCTCCGGCGCCGAACCGCCCGAGACGCCGATCGCGCCGACGATCTTGCCGTCGGCCAGCAAGAGCTCACCGCCCTCGATCGCCGTGGCGCCGGTGAAGATGGCGTTCAGCGTGCCGGCCTTCACCGCGTTCTGGAACTCGGAGGTCGGGCGGCGGAAGTTGGTGGCGGTCTGGGCCTTCTTCAGCGCCACCTCGCCCGAGCCGTACTGCGCCCCGTCCATTTTCTCGGAGAGCACGACCGCGCCGTTGGACTCGACCACGGTGATGACCATGGACCAGCCGTTCTTGCGCGCCTCGGTCTCGGCGGCGGCGACCACCGACTTGGCCTCGGCCAGGGTGATGACCCGAGCGGCATAGGCGGGATGGGCCGCGGGCGGGGCGACCGCTTGGGCCAGGGCGGGCCCGCCAGCCAGGCAGAGGCCGGCGGCGATCAGCGTCAGGGACTTTCTCATGGCAGCACGACCTCGTCGTTCAGGCGGGTGTTCTGGGGCTGGGTGGTTGTGATCCGCACACGCAGACCTTGAGCCTTCACGCCGGCGGGGATTTTCAGCTTCACCGAGGCGGCCTTGGGCAGCAAGTCCCGCGGCGCCTTCAGCGCGGGGGTCGGCGCGCTGGCCAGGACCTTGCCCGTCACGTCGACCAGCTCCAGCCTGGCCGGCGCGGCGTCCTGGGCGCCCAGGCTGTGGACGATCGCGGTCACGGCCGAGCCCTTCACTGTCACGTCGCCGCGTCCGACACCGAGATCGGCGCGCTTGGCGGGATCATCGCCCGCCTTCTCCAGCTTCATGTCGATGACGATCGTCTGGCGCGGCGCCAGCACGACCTGGGTCCCTAGGCTGCGCTCGAAGGCGACCGAGCGGCTCTGGGCCGCGCCGTCGATGGCGTCGTCGCCATTGGCGTCGAGGCCCTGAGTCAGGCTCCACTGACCCGGCGCGACGTTCCAGCCGGTCATGGTCGCCGTCACCGGCTTGTCGGTGGTGTTGTACGCCACGACCTTGAAGCTGGTCTTGGTCGCGTCCTTGACCAGCAGCGCTACGTCCGCGCCGTCAGCGTTGTCGAAGCGCCAGGAGACGACGTGGCCCGGCGTCATCTGGGTGCGCTTGTTGGCGATGCCGCCCAGGCGGGTGCGCTGCAGGTAGTCGGACGGCAACTCCACGCGGTCCGACCACCAGTGGCCTTCCGTGTGCATGTACATGTGCTGGGCGTTCCACTGGATTTCGTCCGCGTAGAGGTCCTCGAGGTACGCCTTGTCGCCGGTCAGCGACCAGGCCGCGTAACGCTCGAACGCGCCGCCCTTGGCCGCGGCCTTGACCAGGGCGTCCCTGTTAGGCTCGCCCAGCTTCATTTCCGTCAGGGCGTTCTCGTTGATCGACCCTAGCGACTTCAGGCCGCTCTTGCCGATCCGCCATTGGATCGGGACCAGGTACTTGGGATCGCCGGTCAGGCGGTAAGCGGCCCAGAACACCTGGAACGGGCCATCCGCGCCTGAGCCCTGCAGCACTGTGCCGCCACGCTCGGCGTCGGTGCGCCAGTTGATCTCGTTGGGGTACGAGCCGTCCGGCCGGACGTGCGCCAGATAGCCGTCGGCAAGGCCGATGATCGTCTCGCGCGCGGTCGGGTCGCCGTTGAAGTCGCTGATCAGGATCGACGGGTGGGTGACGCCGAACGAATAGGGCTTTTGCCACTCCCACGGACCTTCGCGGTACGAAATCTTGCCGCTGTACCAGTTGCTGTTGAAGTGGACGTGGCCGGCCGGGTTCTTGTCGACGACGCGGGGCAGGGCCTTCACCGTCGTGAACAGGCGCTCCACGGCCAGCGGGTCGCCATAGTTGACGTACATCGCTTCCGAATTGGAGTTGATGCCCTCTTCGTAGGCGTGCAGCTCGTCGGTCACGATGGTCGAGAGGCCATCGGTGAACATGCCGTTCTTGTAGACGGCGTCGGTCAGGCGGTTCAGCGAGTGGGTGATCTTGTCCGGCTGGACGCCCATCAAGGCCAGGCCTGGCCATTGCTGCAGAAGGTCGGTGTCGTCCGACAGGCCGCCGCCGAAGTCGCCGAAGTCGGCCTGGCGCTCGTCGATCCACCAGTTGACGTAATGGGAGACCAGCTTGAGGTCTTCCAGCTGACGGAAGGCCCATAGCGGCGTGTCGTCCTTGGGCTTGGGCTGTTCGAACGCCGGCCAGCCCTGGCTGCCATAGGTGATGTCGCCCCAGTACTCGCGGCCGATCTGGTTGTCGGGGTCGACGCGCAGCAGGTCGGAGATGTCGGCGTAAAGGCGACGATAGAGGCCCTGGCGCTTGGAGGTCGTGTGCTCCTCGACCAAGAAGGCCCAGTTGTCCTTCACTTGGTTCAGACGGTCGGCGATGTGTTCGACCTTGGCCCTGTCGCGGTCCTTCAGCACCAGGCGGATCTTGGCGCCGTCGAGGGCCTTGGGCCCGAAGTCGCTGCTGTCGGCGGCGAGGGTGAGATAGAGACTATCGGCGGTCAGGATGCGGTCGCGCAGGTCGAGCCAGACGGTGCGGGCCTCGCCGGCCTTCACCGAGACGCTGACGTCGATCATGTTGCGGCCTGGCCAGATCGGGTCCTTCACCTGGATGTTCAGCGGAATGATCGTTCCGGCCGCGCCGGGCAGGGCGGGAATGTCGATCGCGATCCCATCAAGGCCGTCGCGGGCGTTCTCCCAGCCATAGGCCCAGTTGCGGGCCAGCGGTTTGGCGGCCGGGGCGTCGCCGAAGCCCGACGGGATCAGGACGTGGACAATCGGCAGGCCCTTGGCAGCCAGATCGGTGGCGGGGCGGGGGCGGTTGGGCGCGCCCTCCGGAATGGCCACGACGGTGGCGCGTTCGCCCGCCGGGTGACGGCCGGTGATGTAGGCGTTGAGGTCGGCGAGGTTCAGATAGTCCGACGCCACGTCGGCGCGGACCGTGTAGCTCATCTTGAAGGCGTCTTTCGGCTCGCCGCCGGCGGAGACGTTATAGGCCCATAACTCCTGAATCGGCGTCTCTTGCGCCACGTTGGTGAAGGTCAGGACCCCGCCCTTCAGCGGCTGGGCCAGGGCGGTGACGGTGCGCTGCTGGTCCTTGGCGCGGGCGCCGACGCCGGTCGGCTTGTCGCCCGCCTTGGCCGACCAGGAGAGGGCGCCGTAGGCCGGGCCCTGGATCTCCAGGCGATTGATGGGCTCGTCGGGCAGGGTCAGCGTCAGGGCCTTGCCGCCGTCGACATAGACGTTCCAGTCCGGCAGCTGGAAATAGTCGTCGCGGCCGGGCAGGCGCGAGCGATTGTAGACGCCTGGCCAGGTCGTCTCCGGAATCCCGTCATTGGCGCGCCACATCCACTGCTTGATGTCCTTGGCGTCGGCGATCTCGACCTTGCGGATCGTCGTCTGGGCGTCGGCGAGGATCGGCGGCAGGTCCTTGTTCCAGCCGTAGCGCTGCTTCCAGGCGGCGTGGACGGCCGGATCGTCGAGCGTGGCGACGGGCGCGGCCAGGGTCGGCGCTTCGTTGCGGGCGAGAGCGGCGATGGCCGAGCCGTCCAGCGCCCGGTCGTAGACGCGCAGTTCGTCCAGATCGCCGCCGCGCGTGAAGTTGTAGCGGCTCTGCACCTGATGCGGCGCGATCACCCGGCCGGCGACGCCAAACTGGTCGAGGCCGGCGTCATAGACGGCCTTGGCCTCCTTCTTGGCGGCCAGCTTGCCGTCGACATAGAGCTGGACGCCCGTGGTTTCGTCCCAGGTGAAGGCCAGGTGCGTCCAGGCGTCCGGAGCGGGGGTCTTGTCGACCTTGAACGAGACCCGCGTGCGGGCGAGGCCGTTGTCGGTGACGAAGGCGTCGAAGCCGTGACCGTTCCAGTCGATCCGCAGGAACGCCATGTCCCAGCTGGAGTGATCGGCGTAACCGACGCGGAAGATCACGAACGGCGCAACGCCGACCGGATAGCCCGAGCGCCAGAAGAAGGAGAGCGTGCCGCGTTGGGCCAGGATGTTGCTGGGCGCGTTCCACGAGACGACGCCGTCGTCGGCGGCGCGAAAGCCCTTGTCGGCCTTGCCGTCGATCGGCGTGACCTTGTCGGCGAAGTTGGGGACGGGATCGCCTGCTGCGACGTCGGCGACGAGGCCCTTGTCGCCCGACAGCTTGAACAGCAAGCCTGGCTCGGCAGGGGTCTGGGCGGCGCTCGCCGCGTTGGCCAGGATCAGCGCGCAGGCCGAGCCCAGGAAAATCGCCTTCATGCAACAGTCTCCTCCGACTAGCGGCTATCCCGATTTTGGAAACCGGTGTCATTCCGCCCCCTGGGTGTAACGCCGTAAGGGCAGGCTTGCAAACCCGACAAGGCCTGATAGGCCATGCTGCAAAGCACAAAAATGGCGGGCGGAAGTTGCCGATGTTCACGAAAATCCTGATCGCCAACCGCGGCGAGATCGCCGTTCGGGTCATCAAGACCTGCCGCCGGCTGGGGATCGCCACGGTGGTGGTCTATTCCGACGCCGACGCCGGCAGCCTCGCCGTCGAGATGGCCGACGAGACCGTGCACATCGGCCCGTCGCCCGCCGCCCAGTCCTATCTCGTCGCCGACAAGATCATCGCCGCCTGCAAAGAGACGGGCGCCCAGGCCATCCACCCGGGCTTTGGCTTCCTGTCCGAGAACGCCGGCTTCGCCCAGCGCTGCGCGGACGAGGGCATCGTGTTCATCGGTCCCAACCCGGGCGCCATCCAGGCGATGGGCGACAAGATCGAGAGCAAGAAGTTCGCGGCCCAGGCTGGCGTCTCCTGCGTGCCGGGCCACATCGGCGAGATCGCCGACACGGCCGAGGCGGTGAAGATCTCCGAGCAGATCGGCTATCCGGTGATGATCAAGGCCTCGGCCGGCGGCGGCGGCAAGGGTATCCGCGTCGCCTGGACCCGCCAGGACGTCGAGGAAGGCTTCCCGGCCGTGCGCGCCGAGGCCAAGGCCAGCTTCGGCGACGACCGGATCTTCATCGAGAAGTTCATCGAAAGCCCGCGCCACATCGAGATCCAGGTGCTGGGCGACAAGCACGGCAACGTCGTCCACCTGTTCGAGCGCGAGTGCTCGATCCAGCGCCGCAACCAGAAGGTCATCGAGGAGGCCCCGTCGCCGCTGCTGGACGAGGCGACCCGCGCGGCCATGGGCGCCCAGGCCGTCGCCCTGGCCAAGGCGGTGAACTATGACTCAGCCGGCACGGTCGAGTTCGTCGCCGGCCAGGACAAGAGCTTCTTCTTCCTGGAGATGAACACCCGCCTGCAGGTCGAGCATCCGGTCACCGAGCTGATCACCGGCCTCGATCTGGTCGAGCAGATGATCCGCTCGGCCTGGGGCGAGACGCTCGCGTTCAAGCAAGAGGATCTCAAGATCAACGGCTGGGCCATCGAGAGCCGCATCTACGCCGAGGATCCGTACCGCAAGTTCCTGCCCAGCATCGGCCGCCTCGTGCGCTACGACCCGCCGGCGGAAGGCGACAAGGGCGCGTACAAGGTCCGCAACGACGCCGGCGTCCGCGAGGGCGACGAGATCTCGATGTACTACGACCCGATGATCTCCAAGCTCTGCACCTGGGGACCGACCCGGAGCGCGGCGATCGACGGCATGGGCCGGGCGCTGGAGGACTTCCACATCGAGGGCCTGGGCCAGAACATCCCGTTCCTGGCCGCGGTGATGGACCAGGCGCGGTTCGGCTCGGGCAAGATTTCGACCAACTACATCAAGGACGAGTTCCCCGAGGGCTTCGCCGGGGTCGACCCGACGCCCGCCCAGCTGGACATCCTGACCGCCGTCGGCGCGGCCATGCAGCGCGTCTACGCCGCCCGCGCGCGGTCCTACGCCTCGGGTCTGGTGTCGGCGCCCCGCGATGAGTGGGTCGTCTCCGTCGGCCATGAGAAGCGTCGGGTGAAGGTGGCCGGAGAGGGCGACATCACCGTTGAGCTGCTCGACGAGGGTCGCGTCCTGGCCCTGACCGACATCGACTGGCGTCCGGGCAGGCCGGTGTTCAAGGCGGCGCTGGACGGCAAGGCCTTCACGGCGCAGGTCACGCCCGCCGCCGAGGGCTTCACGATCCGCCACCGCGCCGCCAAGGCCCGGGTGCTGGTCCTGACCCCGCGCTCGGCCGATCTCCACGACAAGCTGCCCGAGAAGCAGGCCGCCGACACCTCCAAGCTCGTGCTCTCGCCCATGCCGGGCCTGGTGGTCTCGATGGACGTCACCGCCGGCCAGCAGGTCCGCGAGGGCGAGGTGGTCTGCGTGCTCGAGGCCATGAAGATGCAGAACATCATCCGCGCCGAGCGCGACGGCGTGGTCAAGGCCGTCAACGCCAAGGGCGGCGACCCCGTCGCCGCCGACGAGGTGCTGGTGGAGTTCGCCTGATGGAAACGGCCCTCCCCCCGTCGACGCCGCTAGCCGCACCTTGGCGCGTGGCTCCCATCCACCAAGCCGCGCGCCAGCTTGGCGTCACGTCCCGGACCTTGCGCCACTACGAAGACAAAGGCCTGGTCCGAGCGCATCGTCTGGCTGGCGGCGTTCGCGCCTACGATCCCCATGCCTTCGAAACCTTGAGGACTGTGGTCGCCCTGCGCGAGGTGGGCCTACCGATCGCCGCGATCCGCCGCCTGATGGCGCTGCGCTCCAATCCGGCCGCGCAGAAGCGCGAGCTTGGCCTGGCTTTGGCGATGATCCTGGAGGACCGCAAGCGCGACGTCGCCCGCCTGCAGACGATGCTCGATACCATCGGCAGTGATCCGGCCGAGCCGCCGTTCGCCGATCACGGAGCTGGCGGGCAGGAGAGCAGCGCCCCCCCGGCCAGCCCGCTATGATCTCCCGCCAAGACTATGCCGGACCGATCACCAAGTCGGCGGAGGCGATGTTCGCCAGAGCCGAACGCCAAGCGCGCCGCGCGCGCGGGGAGGCCGCAGCTCCCTCCCCCGCCTCGCCCGTCGCTCGCTTGCTCGCCAAGCTCGGCCTCTCCACCTCGACGCTGCGGCGTTGGGAGGACGCCGGGGTCGTCGCGTTCGAGCGTAGGGCCGGTCGCCGCCTTCCCACGGACGAAGCCCTGGAGCGCGTTCGCCTGGTCGCGCATATGCGACGCGAGGGATTTTCTGTTCGGGAGATCGCCTGGTGCTCGCCATCCGTTCCGCCGAGCCTAGAGCACCTGCGGGCGGCGTTGGACGCACGATTGACCCATCGATAAGGGCTTGCGTGGCGAAGAGGCGTTCATGCGAAAGCCCTCTGGTCGGCGTGTTGACTGGATCGATCGACCGCCAACGCGGCGACCTCGCCCACGACAATCAGCAGCGGCCCGCCTCCCCTTCGAAGGGGAGCGGCGCCCAAATCGGCCAGGGTCATCTCCGTCAGCCGCGCATGCGGCGCGCCGGCGTTCTCGACGGCCGCCACGGGCGTGCTGGCGGTGCGGCCTTCGGCCATCAGCGCCCGGGCCAAGGCCGGCGCGGCCTCGGCGCCCATATAAACGGCCACCGTCGCCTCGGGATCACCGCCGATCCGCCAGTCGCCCGCCATGGCGCCGTCCTCGACGCGCGCCGTGGTGAAGACGACGCGTCGCGCTTCGCCGCGATGGGTCAGCGGGAAGCCGAACTGCGCGGCGGCGGCGCAGGCGGCGGTGACCCCGGGCACCACCTCGGTCTCGACGCCAAAGCGGTTCAGGAACGCCATCTCCTCCCCCACGCGCCCGAAGATCGAGGGGTCTCCGCCCTTCAGGCGCACGACTTGCAGACCTCGGCGCGCCAGGCGCAGCATCAGGCGATTGATCTCGTCCTGCTTCATGCTGGGCTTGCCGGCGCGCTTGCCGGTCTGGATCCGGACGCAGCCCGGCGGCGCCAGCGCGACGGCCTCTTCGGAGCACAGGGCGTCGTAGAGCAAGGCCCCCGCGCTCTCGACCGCGCGCACGGCGCGAACCGTCATGAGATCTGCCGGGCCGGGTCCGGCGCCAACCAGCAGCACCTTGCCGAGCTTGTTCTCAACCAGCATGGACGGGCTCCTTGGGCGTTATGAGGAAGGCGTTGATCAGGCGCGTGATTTCGGGACGGCAGGATCCGCAGTTGGTCCCCGCCCCCGTCGCCCCGCCAACGGCGTCGGCTGTGTCCGCGCCCGCGGCGATCGCGGCGGAGACAGCCTTGGCCCCAACCTTCAGGCAGGCGCAGACCATCGGCCCCTTGTCGGCCGGCGCGCCTAGCGGACGCCCGAACAGCAGGGCCGAGCGCGCTTCGGCCGTCAGATCCGCCTGGAACAGATCAACCAGCCAGTCCCGAGGCGGCAGGCGGCCGGTCGTTGTCATGTAAAGAACGGCGACCAGGCGGTCGCCCTCCACCCAGGCTTCCCGACGGGCGCCGGTGGCGGCGTCTTCGTAGGTGACGAGTTCGCCGGCCAGCCTCTTGGTCAGGACCTTGCGGAGGGCGTCGCGCTCGACAGCGTCGCCCCGGCCGGCGAACTCGTGCTGCTGGCAGGCGTCTTGGGGGATACGCCGCCAGACAAGATCCGCCCCGAGCGGGGACTTGAGGGCGGATCGACTCAAGAAGAAGCCCTTCCAGGTCTCGCGATAAGGTCGCACGCGAGCGGGGGTGTGCTTGAACTCCGGCTGACCCGAGGTCGGGTCGATGTTCGGCGACACCAGACTGTTGGCGCGCCCAGACGGCGCGAAGGCGTCGGTCCAGTGCATGGGCACGAACAGCGAGCCACGACGCTGGCGATCGCTGACCTTGGCGACGACCACCGCCTCGGCTCGCGCGGTCGTCACCCTGGCCAAGGCGCCGTCCTTTAGGCCCAAGGCTTCCGCGTCGTCCGGATGGATTTCGACATAGGGCTCGGGGGCGTGGCGACAGAGATCCGGGGCCAGCCCCGTTCGGGTCATGGTGTGCCACTGGTCGCGGATGCGCCCGGTGTTGAGCGACATCGGGAAGGCCGCGCTGGTCGCCTCGGCGGGCCCCTTCGGCGCGACCGCAACCATGCGGGCGCGGCCGTCCGGCGTCTGGAAACGACCATCGGCGAACAGGCGAGGCGTCCCCTCGCCGCCCGACAGCACGGGCCATTGGATCGGCGAGAGGTTGTCGTAGGCCTGCGGGGTCAGAGCCGACAGGCCCGTCAAGTTCAGGAAGCGATCGCGATTTTCATAGGCCGTGAGACGCGCCCACTCGCGAAACACCGCCGCGTTGCTGGCCCAACCGAAGCCGTCGAAGCCCATGGCGCTGGCGACGTCGGCCATGATCTTCCAGTCCGCGCGAGCTTGGCCCGGCGCGGGGAACAGGGCCCGCTGGCGCGAGATGCGGCGCTCGGAGTTGGTGACCGTGCCGTCCTTCTCGCCCCAGGCCAGGGCCGGCAGCTTGACGTGGGCGAAGGCCGTCGTGTCGGTCTCCACGCAGTCAGAGACCACGACAAACGGGCACGCCGCGAGGGCTTCGCGGACCGCGCCGCTGGCTGGCAGGCTGACCGCGGGATTGGTGGCCATCACCCAGATCGCCTTGATCCGTCCGTCCCTGACGGCCTCGAACATTTCGACGGCCTTGAGCCCCGGCGCGCGGGCGGTGTCAGGCGCGCCCCAGAAGCGGGCGACGCGGTCGCGATCCTCGGGCGCGAAGTCCATGTGCCCGGCCAGGGTGTTGGCCATGCCGCCCGTCTCGCGTCCGCCCATGGCGTTGGGCTGGCCGGTGATCGAGAACGGGCACGCGCCCGGCTTGCCTATGCGGCCGGTCGCGAGGTGGGCGTTGATGATCGCGAGCCCCTTGGCCACGCCCTGAGAGGACTGATTGGCGCCCATGGAAAAGAGGCTGACGGTTCGCTCGGTCGCGGCGAACAGGTCATAGAACGTCCGCAGGTCCCCGCTCGCGACGCCGCAATCGGCGGCGACGGCGCCAAGCGATTGGTCGTTTTCGGCGAGCGCGGCGACGACTTGCTCAAAGCCGTTCACGTGACTGGCGATGTAGTCGCGGTCGATCGCTCCCCGCCGGATCAGGTCCGCGAGCAAGCCACTCCAGAGACGCACGTCGCTCTGCGGGGCGATGGCCAGATGTAGGTCCGCGCCTTCGGCCGTGTCGGTGCGGCGCGGATCGATCACCACGTGCTTCTGGCCCCGCGCCCTGGCCTGCTCCATGCGCCGGAACAGCACCGGATGGGTCCAGGCGGCGTTGTGGCCGCTGAAGACGACCAGATCCGCCACGTCCAGGTCCTCGTAGCAGCCCGGCACGAGGTCTGCGCCGAAGGCCTGCTTGTGGGCGGCGACAGCCGACGCCATGCACAGGCGGCTGTTGGTGTCGATGTTGCCCGAGCCGATGAAGCCCTTCATCAGCTTGTTGGCGACGTAATAGTCCTCGGTCAGCAGCTGGCCGGAAACGTAGAACGCCACGCTGTCTGGGCCGTGTCGGGCGATCGTCTCCCGGAAACGCCGCGCCACCAGCGCCGTGGCTTCGCTCCAGCTCGCGCTCTTGCCGTGGATCGTCGGTTCCAGCAGCCGGCCTTCCAGGCCCACGGTGGCGCCGAGGGCCGAGCCCTTGGAGCACAGCCGGCCCGCGTTCGCCGGATGCGCCCCGTCGCCGGTGATCAGGACCGAGCGCCCCTCCCCCACCGCGCCCGCGACGCCGCATCCCACGCCGCAATAGGCGCAGGTCGTCTTGACGCTTCGCAGGGCGGCGGAGCCGTCGGCCATCGTCAGTCCGCCGCCACGGGCTGAGCGAGCAGGACGCGGCCGTCCTTGACGCGCACCGGCACGATGGGCGTGCAGCCCTTGCCGGCGTCGGCGCCGGTGGGCTGGCCGGTGGCTAGGTCGATGACCCAGCTGTGCAGCGGACAGGTCACGCCGTGGCCGTGGACGATGCCTTGGCTCAGGGGGCCGTGCTTGTGCGGACAGCGGTCGACCAGGGCGAAGACCTGTCCGTCGCCGGTGCGGAAGACGGCGACGTCGCCCTGGGCCGTGGCCACCCTACGCGCGCCGCGCTCGGGGATATCGGCCACGGCGCCGACATCGCGCCAGTCGGGGTCAATGTGCGCCTGAAGGGTCATTCGGCCGCCATCTCCATCGGAAGGGTCGCCATCGGCGCGAACTCGCCGGCCGCCACGCCGCCGGTCGCACGCTCGGCCCAGGGATCGATCTGGGCGGTCTCCTGCGACTTCACGAAGCGGGTGAAGAGCGCAGCGCGGCTGTCGAGGTCGTCCACCGTCGCCGCGCGGATCGCGTCGAGACCGATCCGCGCCATCCACTTGTAGATGCGCTCCAGGTACCAGCCGCCTTCGCGGTACATCTGCATGACCGCGGCGATCACCGCGATCGCCTCGTCCTCGGTCGCGACCTTGGTCAGCAGCTGCGTTCCCTGGATATGCAGGCCCGCGGCGCCGCCGACGTGGATCTCGTAGCCGCTGTCGACGCAGATCACGCCGATGTCCTTGCAGGTCGACTCCGCGCAGTTGCGAGGGCAGCCCGACACGGCCAGCTTGACCTTGGCCGGCGCCCACGAGCCCCACATGAACTTCTCGAGCTTGATCCCGAGGCCCGTGGAGTCCTGGGTGCCGAACCGGCACCAGTCGCTGCCCACGCAGGTCTTCACCGTACGCAGCCCCTTGGCGTAGGCGTGCCCGCTGACCATGCCGGCGGCGTTGAGGTCGGCCCACACGGCCGGGAGGTCGTCCTTCCTGACGCCCAGAAGATCGATACGCTGGCCGCCCGTCACCTTCACGGCCGGAATGGCGTACTTGTCGGCGACGTCAGCGATGGCCCGCAGCTCGGCGGGGCTGGTCATGCCGCCCCACATCCGCGGCACGACCGAATAGGTCCCGTCCTTCTGGATGTTGGCGTGGACGCGTTCGTTGATGAAGCGCGATTGGCTGTCATCCACGTACTCGCCCGGCCAGGCGCACAGCAGGTAGTAGTTCAGGGCCGGGCGGCACGAGGCGCAGCCGTCGGGCGTGGTCCACTCCATCGCCTGGAAGACGGCGGGCATGGACTTCAGGTCGAGCTCGACGATCGCCTTGCGCACCTCGCCATGCGGATGATGCGTGCACTTGCACATCGGCTTGGGCCCGGTCTGGGCCTTGAAGTCGTCGCCCAGCGACAGGCGAAGGACCTGCTCCACCAGCGGCGTGCAGGATCCGCACGAGGCCGAGGCCTTGGTGACGGCCCGGACATCGTCCAGCGTGGTCAGGCCCTGGCTCGTGATGGCCGAGGTGATCGCCCCTTTGCAGACGCCGTTGCAGCCGCAGATTTCCTGCGTGTCGGGCATGGCCGCAACGGCCGCGCTAGGGTCCAGGCCCGAGAGCCCCTCCGTAATGGCCTGCCCGAAGATCAGGGTCTCGCGGATCTCGGCGACATCGGTCCCCGCCTTCATCAGGTCGAAGTACCAGCCGCCGTCGGCCGCATCGCCGAACAGCACCGCGCCGGCGACCTTGCCGTCCTCGATGACCACCCGCTTGTAGACGCCGCGCGCCGCGTCGCGGAACACGATGTCCTCGCACCCCTCGCCGCCGGCGAACTTGCCGGCCGAGAAGACGTCGACGCCCGAGACCTTCAGGCGGGTCGAGAGAACCGAGCCTTGGTAAGCTCCCCGCCCCTCCGTCAGCGCCTCGGCCAGCGCCCGGCACATGTCCCAGATGGGAGCGACCAGACCGTAGCAATTCCCGCGATGCTCGACGCATTCGCCGACGGCGAACACGGCCGGATCGGAGGCGCGCATGGCGTCATCGACGATGACCCCGCGATTGACCTGCAGACCGGCCGCCTTGGCGAGGGCGGCGTTCGGGCGAATGCCGACGGCCATGACCAGCAGGTCGCACGGCAGGACGCGACCGTCCTTCAGCCTGAGCCCAGCGACCTTGCCATCGTCGCCAACGATCTCTTCGGAGTGCGCGCCCAGCACGGTCTCCACGCCCCGTTCGGCCAACGCCTCGCGCAGCAGGTAGCCGGCGCTTTCGTCCAGCTGGCGCTCCATCAGCACGTCCATCAGGTGGACGACCGTGGCGCGCATGCCGCGGCGGGCCAGGCCATAGGCGGCCTCAAGACCCAACAGGCCCCCGCCGATAACCACGGCGCGAGCGTCCGGCTTGCCGGAAGCCTCGACCATCGCCTCGACGTCGTCGAGGTCGCGGAAGGTGACGACGCCCTTGAGGTCGCTCCCCGGCAGCGGCAGTCGGAACGGGTCCGAGCCGGTCGCGAGGATCAGCTTGTCGTAGCCGACCTCCAGACCGCCCTCGGCGACCACCTTGCGGCTTTCCAGGTCGACCGCCGTGACGGCGCGGCCGGCGTGCAGGGTGATGGCGTTGTCGCGGTACCAGGCCTCGTCGTTGATGACGATGTCATCGAAGGTCTTTTCACCCGCCAGCACCGGCGACAGCATGATCCGGTTGTAGTTCACCCGCGGCTCGGCGCCGAAGATGGTGACGTCGTAGCGGGAGGGATCGCGCTTGAGCACTTCCTCCACCGCCCGGCAGCCGGCCATGCCGTTGCCGATGACGACAAGACGTTCTCTCGTCATGGGTTATCTCGCTTGTCGGAGGGGTCAGACGCGGATCGAGACGGTGTCGCCGTGCAGCCTCGGCCAAACGGCGCGCCAGCGGGCCTTGAGGCTGTGGAGGGCGACCAGGGCGAACACCGCCAGCAGGGCGAAGCCGATGAAGCCGGACTGGTAGGAGCCGGTCATCTTCTTGGCCAAGCCCAGGGTGGAGGCCAGGTAGAAGCCGCCGATGCCGCCCGTCATGCCGATCAGGCCGGTCATGACGCCGATCTCCCTCCGGAAGCGCTGCGGGGCCAGCTGGAAGACCGCGCCGTTGCCGGCGCCTAGCGCCAGCATCGAGAACATCAGCACCGCCAGGGCCATGTAGGCCGAAGGCAGCTGGAAACTGGCGACCGTCAGACCGATCGCCGCGAGAGCGTAGACGAAGCTCAGCGTCCGCACCCCGCCGAAGCGGTCGGCCAGGGCCCCGCCCACCGGTCGGATGAATGAGCCGGCGAATACGCAGGCCGCCGTGAAGAAGCCGGCGATCACCGGGTCCAGGGCGTATTCGGAATTGAAGTACATGGTCAGCGACGAGGCCAGGCCGACGAAGCCGCCGAAGGTGACCGCGTAGAGCAGCATCAACCACCAGGCGTCCGGGATCTTCAGGACGTCCAGGTACTCGCTCAGCTTCTTGGGCGCGGGCTGTTCGGGCGCGTCCTTGGCCAGCAGCATGTAGACGACGAAGGCGATCGCCAGCGGGATGGCGGCGAGGCCGATCACGGCCTGCCAGCCGAAGGCCTTGGCCAGGGCCGGCGCGAACAGCGCCGCCAAGGCGGTGCCCGAGTTGCCGGCGCCGGCGATGCCCAGGGCCAAGCCCTGATGCTCCTGCGGATACCAGCGCGAGGCCAGCGGCAGAGCGACCGCGAACGAGGCGCCGGCCACGCCCAGGATCACGCCCAGGGCCAGCACCTGATGATAGTTGTGGATCCCGACCGCCCAGGCCAGCACCAGGCCCGCCAGCACGATCAGCTGGCCGATCATGCCCGTCTTCTTCGGGCCGATCCGGTCGACCAGCACGCCGTTGACCAGGCGCAGCACGGCGCCGGCCAGGACGGGAACGGCCACCATCAGGCCCTTCTGGGCGGGATCGAGATGGAAGTCCTTGGCGATGGCGACGCCCAGCGGGCCCAGGATCACCCAGACCATGAAGCTGAGATCGAAATAGAGGAAGGCGGCGAACAGGGTCGGCGCATGGCCGGCCTTCAGGAAGTCGCGGGAGATCATGACGGCCTCGGATGTTTGCGTGTCTGCGAGAGCGGAGCGTCGTCGCTCCGGGTGGCTGACCGCATCCGAGCGGTCCTCTGGCAGCCGCGAACGCCGTTGTTCGTTGGCCTGAACTAGAGGGGAAACGATGCCGGGCGATCTGTCACGCGGGCCCGAGACGTGGAGACCGCCATCAACGCCCGGCGCTCACTTGCTCATCATTGAGGCAGGGACGGCGCCCACGAAGAAGGCAGATCAGCCCTGAACGCGGCCGATGTCGAAGCTCTCGGCATAGGCTCGCGCGGCGTTCGGGTCGAACGGGCGTCCGTCAAAAAGCCGCGCGTCGACGGGGGCGACGGCGTCGGCGAACACGAGCGCCGGCTCCAAGACGGGACCTAGCGACAAGGCCGCCTCCCGATAGAGATCGGGCCGATAGACTTGGTCGACGATGGCGTTCGGGTCCTGGCTCGCGTCGATCTGTCCCCAGCGGATCATCTGGGACAGGAACCAGAGGCCATGCTCGCGGCGCGGCAGCCCGGCGGCGTCCCGGTGGAAGATCAACTCGTGCTCCAGGGCCCTGGCGATCGCCGTCGGCGTCGCCTCGATACGATCGGGGCCGGCGAGATGCGCGATGAGCGCGTCGCGATTTTCGGGGGCGTCCGCCCAGGCCGCTCCGCGAATGATCGCCCGCAAAAGCGCGCGTAACTCGTCGGGTTTCTGGGCGGCCAGCGAACCGCTTACCCCGAGGACCTTGTCCGGTCCGCCCGGCCAAAGCTGAGACGAAGTCGCCAGGATGCGCCCTATCCCCTCCAGCTCGGCGACGGCGTTCCAAGGCGCCCCGACGCAGAAGCCGTCAATCTCCCCCGCCCGCATCCGCTCCACCATGCGCGGCGGCGGGATCACGACGAGGCGTACGTCGCGGTCCGGGTCGATCCCCCCCTGCGCCAGCCAGTAGCGCAGCAGATAGTTGTGCATCGAGTAGGGAAAGACGACGGCGAAGGTCAACGGCCCATCGCCCCGCGCGCGCCGCTCGGCGATCAGCGCTTGGAGGCGCGCGGCGGAGGGCGGCTGCCCTGCGATGTCCGTCGACACCCCGCCCAGCGCCTCGAACAGCGCCATCGAAACCGTGATGGCGCTGCCGTTCCGGTTCAAAGCCAACGGCGCCAGCACGGCGCTACCGGATTCCTCGGCAGCCGTCGCTAGGGCCATCGGCGCCAGCATATGGGAGCCGTCCAGCGCGCCGACGGCGACCTTGTCGCGGACGGTCGCCCAGGAGGCCTCGCGGACCAGCTCGACGGCCAGCCCCTCGTCCTCGAAGAAGCCTTGGGTCTGGGCGGCGATCAGCGGCGCGCAATCGGTCAGCGGAATGAAGCCGAGGCGGAGCTCAGACAGGCCGCTCACGAAGCATCCCCCTTCAGCACGCCCGCGAAGGCCAGGAGGTCCGCGGCGATCACGCCGATCGGCTTGCCGCGATCCATGGCCAGCTTGCGCAACAGGCGATAGGCCCCGTCCTCGTCCAGGCCCCGCTCCTTCATAAGGAGGCCTTTGGCCCGGTCCACGACCTTGCGCGACTCCAAGTCCGCCTTCGCCCTAGCCAGATCGCTACGAAGCTGGCGCGTCAGGGCGAACCGGCTCATGGCCACGTCCAGGATGGAGCGTACGCGGTTCGGCGCCAGGCCATCGACCACATAGGCGGCCACCCCGGCGCGCACCGCCTGCTCGGCGAGACCCGGTTCGGATCGGTCGACAAACATCACCACCGGATGGCCGTGGCTCGACTCCTTGAGGCTGTCGAGCGTGTCGCGGTCGGGGCTCTCGGCGGCGATGACCACCACATCTGGTGCGAACGACAGGACTTCGGCTTCGTCATAGAGGGCCGAATGGCGCACCTCGAGGGGCTCGATACCCTCAAGCCCTTCAACCACCAGCTCGGCCCGGACCTGATCGGGATCTATGACGAGAACGCGCATGAGCCTGACCTAGGCGTTCGCGGAGGCATTTGTGGAGCGCGGCCACGCCGCTGCCTTTCGCAAAGTCAAAACTGCCCAAATCACAGGCGCCGTCAAATTCGTCCGTGAAAGCGCTTCAAGCCGCCCACCGAGGCCAGGTCTCCCTACGCCCCTTTCCGTCGACACCTTCTCATGGGCGATGTGGACGAGGAGCCATGACGCATAGCTGACCAATTTAGTCGGGAATTAATGAAAAGATGAATTCGGTTTGGACGGTGAGCGACGCAGAGGCGGCGGCATCGATCAGAGAAACCTTGAAAGCCGGCGCCAATGCAGATACTGCGACGCACTCGCAATATCTGGATCTCGCAATGCCTCCTCGTTTCGCCTGGCTGCTGTCGTCATCGCTGGCTTGCGCCGCTCTCGCCGGTCCCGCGCTCGCCCGCCAAGCCGACGACTCGTGGGTGGACGCGGTCGTCATCACCGGCTCGCAGGTGCGCCTGCCCCCCGCCTACGCCGGCGGTCAGATCGCCAAGGGCGCGCGAGTCGGCCTGCTGGGCGCGCTCGACACGATGGACACGCCGTTCGCGATCACCAGCTACACCGAGGCCCTGGTTCGTAACCAGCAGGCGCGCAGCATCGCCGACGTCCTTCAGAACGACCCGACCGTCCGCGTCTCCAAGGGCTTCGGCAACTTTCAGGAGCTGTACATCGTCCGCGGCTTCCCCGTGTTCTCGGACGACATGACCTATAACGGCCTCTATGGGGTTCTGCCCCGACAGTTCGTGGCGGCCGAACTGGTGGAACGGGTTGACGTGTTCCGCGGCGCCAACGCCTTCCTGAACGGCGCCGCGCCCGGCGGCAGCGGCGTCGGCGGCGCCTTCAACCTGGCGCCCAAGCGCGCGCCCGGCGCCCCGCTGACCCGCTTCACCGCCGGCTGGGACGGCGGAAGCCAATTTTATGGCTCGGCCGACGTGGCCCGCCGCTTCGGCGAGAACGACGCCTACGGCGCGCGCGTGAACCTGTCCCTGCGCGACGGCGAAACGGCGGTCGACAACGAGAAGCGGAACCTGAAGGTCGTCGGCCTGGGCCTGGACCGTCGCGGCGACCGCGCGCGCTTCTCGGCCGATCTCGGCTGGCAGGACCATCACATCGACGCGCCTCGCCCGACCGTGACTCCGGCCGGCGCGATCCCGAAGGCGCCGGACGCCAGCGAAAACTTCGCCCAGCCCTGGACCTATACCGACGAGCGCCAGCTGTTCGGGGCGGCGCGCGGCGAGTTCGACCTGACCGACACGGTCAGCGCCTGGGCCGCCGTCGGCGGCCGCAAGGGCAAGGAAGACAATGTGCTGGCCAACCCGACGGCCCAGCCGGACGGGACGCTCTCCGCCTATCGCTTCGACAACGTGCGCAAGGACACCATCGTCTCAGCCGACGCCGGCCTGCGCGCCAAGTTCGAGACGGGGCCGATCGGTCACGCCATCGTCGCCTCGGTCGCCTCGGTGAACCTGAAATCCAGGAACGCCTACGCCTTCTCGAACTTCGCCGGCTTCGCCAGCAACCTCTACCGCCCCGTCGCGGCGGCCTCCCCGAACCCCGACTTCTTCGTGGGCGGCTCCAAGTCGGACCCGAACGTCACCGAACGCGCCAAGAACCAGAGCCTCGCCATCGCCGACACCGTGTCGGTGCTGGACGGCAAGCTGCTGCTGACCGCCGGCCTGCGTTACCAGGACGTCCAGACGCGCTCGTACGACTACAACACCGGCGCGCGGAACGCCGCCTATGACGGCCACGCCACGACGCCCGCGCTGGCGGCGGTGTTCAAGCCCAGCGACAAGGTCTCGCTCTACGCCAACTATGCCGAAGCGCTGGTTCCCGGAAAGACCGCGCCCGCCCAGATCAACGGCGTGGCCGTGGCCAACGCCGGCGAGATCCTGTCGCCGTTCCGCGGCAAGCAGACCGAGGTGGGCGCCAAGTACGACGCCGGCGCGTTCGGCGGCGCGGTCAGCCTCTTCCGCACGACCCAGCCCAGCGAGTTCTTCGAGACCGCCAGCCGTCGCTACACCGACGGCGGCGAGCAGGAGAACAAGGGCGTCGAGCTGACGGTCTATGGCCAGCCGCTCGATGGCCTGCGCCTGCTGGGCGGCGCGACCTGGCTGGACGCCAAGGTCAATCGCGCCCTGACGGCGGGTCTGACGGGCAAGCCGCCGATTGGCGTTCCGGACTTCCAGGCCAATCTAAACGTCGAATGGGACGTGAAGGCCGCGCCAGGCCTGACCGTCGAGGGGCGCGTGACCCACACCGGCTCACAACCGGCCGACGCCGCCAACACGGTCAGCCTGGACGCCTGGACCCGCCTCGACGCCGGCGCCCGCTACGCCTTCGAGGCCGGCGGCCGCCCGGTCACCCTGCGCGCCCGCGTCGAGAACCTGGCCGGCAAGGACCAGTGGGTCGCGGTCGGCGGGTATCCCGGCGCGAACTACCTGACGCTGGGCGCGCCGCGCACCCTGCGCCTGTCGGTCAGCACGGACTTCTAGACCGGATGAGGGCCCGGACGCTCCGCGCCTGGTCGTGGGTTCACAAGTGGTCGAGCCTGGTCTCGACCGCTTTCCTGCTGATGCTGTGCCTCACCGGTTTGCCCCTCGTGTTCACGCACGAGATCGAGCACGTCCTGCTCAGCGAGCCCTGGCGGCCGGCGCGTCCGGACGGGCCCAGGCTGAACCTCGACCAGGTGCTGGAGACGGCCTTGGCGCGCAAACCAGGCGAGGTCCCGGCCTTCATGAGCTTCGACGAGGACCGGCCGGTGGTGAACGTCACCAGCGTCGAGCCGGGCGGCAAGGCGGGCGTCTACAGCTTCCAGCCGATCGACCAGACCAGCGGCGACGCCGCACCGCTGGTCGCCGGCCACCCCGTCATGGAGTTTCTGCTCCAGCTGCACACCGACATGTTCCTGGGCCTGCCGGGAATGTTGTTTCTCGGACTCATGGGCCTGCTGCTGATCGCGGCCGTGGTCTCGGGCGTCGTGCTCTACGCGCCATTCATGCGCCGCCTGCCGTTCGGCGTGGTGCGATCTGGCAAGCAGGCGCGGACGCGCTGGCTGGACTATCACAACCTGCTGGGCGCGGTGACCGTGGCCTGGGTGCTGGTCGTCGGCGCGACCGGCGTCGTCAACACCCTGGCGACGCCCATCATCGACTATTGGAAGAACACCGCGCTGAAGGAGCTGACGCACGCCTATGCCGCTCCCGCGCCACTGGGCCGGCGCAGCTCCCTGCAAGCGGCCGTGGACCGCGCGAAGGCCGCCCTGCCCGGCATGACGCTGCAGTTCGTGGCCTTTCCCGGCTCGAGCTATTCGACCGATCATCACTACGCGGTCTTCTTCCATGGCGACACGCCGCTGACCGCGCACCTGACGACCCCCGCCTTGATCGACGCGCGGACGGGCCAGCTCGCGGCGGTGGCGCCGACGCCTTGGTACGTGAAGGCGCTGTCCCTCTCGCAGCCCCTGCACTTTGGCGACTACGGAGGTCTTGGCCTCAAGGTGGTCTGGGCGCTGCTGGACCTCGCCACGATCGTGATTCTGGGGTCGGGTCTCTATCTCTGGCTGGCCAAGCGGAAGCGCGCGCGATGAAGTCCGGCGGGCATCATCTGACCTTGTGGCAGGTGTTCCGGGTCCCGATCGGGGTCGGGTCACTGAGCGTTTTTGGCCTGCTCGCCGCCCTGCTCGGCGACGGCGTCTGGGATGCGGTCGGCGCCGGCGCGCTGGCGGGCTCGATCGTTGTGCTTGCCTGGGCGCTGGTCGCGCGTCGGCGCTGAGCCGTGACCCGCCCAGCTCGCGCGCTCAGATGCAAATGCGATTGACTTGCAATATTATCTAAAGTAGCGCCCTCGGTCATGTTTCGTCCGGGGGTTTCCATGCGTCGTTGTCTGCTGACCGCTTGCTCTTTCACGATCTTGAGCCTGGCTCAGGCCGCCTGGGCCGACGAGGTCGGCGCCACGCCGACGAGCGATGACCAGTCCACCGCCGTCGAAGCCGTCGTGGTCACTGGCGAAAAGACCTCACGTTCGCTGCAACAGACCGTCACGAGCGTCGCGGTCACCACCGCCGCCCGCATCGAGCGCGAGAACATCCAGACCTTCTACGACGTGGTCGCCCGCACGGCGAACATGAGCGAGACCTACGGCAAGACCGGCTTCACGATCCGGGGCGTCAGCAATATGAACGTCTCGGGCGGCGGGACCGGCGGCTTGGCGACGGTCTATGTCGACGGCGCCGCCCTGCCGATCGAAGCGGTCTATGGCGGCCCGCTGGAGATGTGGGACATCGGCCAAGTCGAGGTGCTGCGGGGTCCGCAATCCACCCTGCAGGGCCGCAACTCCCTGGCCGGCGCGGTGATCATCACTTCAGCCAACCCGACCTACACGCCGCAGTTCCGAGCCCGCGTGAACCTGGCCAGCGGCGACGAGCGCACCTTCGCCTTCGCGGCCGGCGGCCCGATCGTCGCCGATCAGCTGGCCTTCCGCGCCGCGGTCGAGAAGAAGGACAGCGACGGCTTCATCTACAATCCGACGCTGAAGCGCGACATCGACGCGCTGGACAGCCTGACCGTTCGGGGCAAGCTGCTGTTCACACCGACGGCGCTCCCGGATCTCAAGGCGACCCTGACCTACGCCCACAGCAACCGCGACGCGGGCTACCAGTTCACCTACGCCCGGATCGATACGCCGGAATTCTACAAACACCGGGTGGACCTGTCGGGCGATCCGACGCGCACCAAGACCAAGACCGACATCCTGACGGCCGACGTCGCCTACAAGCTCGGCGACACCCTGACCTTAAACGCGATCGCCTCGTTGAACACGGTGAAGACCGACGCCACCTACGACCTCGACTTCGCGGCGGCTCGAATTTCTTACGGCGCGCGCGGCCAACACACCGACACCGCGTCCCAGGAACTGCGCCTGAACCATGACGGCGAGCGCCTGAAGGGCCTGATCGGTCTCTATCACGCCAAGCGCGACGCCCAGGACAAGACCACCAGCCAGGTCAACGTCGCTTTCCCGCGGGCGACCCTGGTCAACACCCTGACCTCGACCCTGTTGGCTGGCGTCCCCAGCCCCACGGCCGCCCAGCAGGCCGCCGCCTCCGCCCAGGCCAACGCCTTCGCCAATCTCTACATCGCGGCCTTGCCCGTGATCCCCGTGGACTACGCGGGCGACCAGCCTTCGGTGATCGAAACCAGCGCCATCTTCGCCGACGCCAGCTACGCCCTGACCGACAAGCTGAGCTTGCTGGGCGGCTTCCGGTACGACCACGAGAAGAACACCAGCGCCAGCACCCAGGTCGCCCGCTTCACGGGAGCCTATCCCTCCCCCTCCGCCTTCGGCGCCTACGCGCCTTACGTGACCCTGGTGAACGCCTTTGTCACCAACATGGTGGCCCAGGCGGGCTCATCGGCGCCCAAGACCGCCCGGACCTTCAACGCCTTCCTGCCCAAGGTCGGCGTCAAGTACGACTGGACGCCGGACATCAACACCAGCTTCGTCGCTCAGCGCGGCTATCGCTCCGGCGGCTCGACGGTGAACATCGCCCGCTCGACCGTCGTCGCCTACGATCCCGAGTACACCTGGAACTACGAAGCCTCGCTGCGCACGGCCTGGCTGGACGGGACCCTGACAGTCAACGCCAACGCCTTCTATGTCGACTGGAAGGACCAGCAGGTCACGGTGAACCTGGGCCTGAACAGCTACGACTACGAGGTCCGCAACGCGGGCAAGTCACACCTCTATGGGTTCGAGCTGGAAGTCGCCCAGCGCGTCACCGACGCCCTGTCGTGGTACGCCTCGCTGGGGCGCACCAAGACCAAGTTCGACGACTTCGCGATCACTTCGGGCGTCGACACGCGCAACCTGGCGGGATCGGAGTTCCCCTACGCGCCGCACTGGACGGTGGCGATGGGCGCCGACCATCGCTGGTCCAACGGCCTGATCGCGCACCTGGACGGGAACTACCGGTCCAGCAGCTATTCCTCGGCCGGCTTGCAGCAGGCGCAAGATGACGTCGTCAAAAAGCGCGTGATCTTCAACGGTCGCTTCGGCTACCAGAGCGCCCACTGGGGCGCCTATGTCTACGGCCGGAACCTGCTGAACGCGACCTACGCCCAGTACACGCGCGCCGATCTCGGTGTCGCGCTGCTGAGCGAGCCCCGCGTGCTGGGCCTGACTCTGGAGACGCGCTGGTGAGCGCGCTCTGGGTTCTGGCCCTGAGCCCACTGCCACTGGCTGGCGCGGCTCTGCTGAAACGCGCCTGGGACGGACCCAGCCCGCGGCGGCCTTGGCTCATTCTCGGCGGCTGGAGCCTCATGGCTCTGGCGATCGGCGTCTCGGCCCCCTTGATGGGACCCGCGCGAGGGCCCTCCGCCATGCTGGCGGTGGGATCCACGGCGATCCTCGCCTTCGTGGCGACCGGCGTCGAGCGCCGGACCGCCCGCAAGAAGGCCGCGCGAGAGCTGGCGCCCGAACCCTCGGACCGCCGCCGCGTCGCCTGGCGCGGCTGGCTGCGCGGCTTCCTGGCCGGCCCGCTGGCGGGCGTGGCCGCCCTGGGCTGCGGCTTGGCAGTGGCGATCTGCGCACCCGGCCAGATCCAGACCCGGATGGTCATCGGCGGGCTGATCGTGCCGTTCCTGTGGGCGGGCGGCATGGCCTGGACACTGTCCGACGACAAGATTCTCCGGGCCTTCGCTGTGCTGGCGAGCGTCGCGACCCTGACCCTGGGCGCAGCCTTTCTGAAGGGGGCGCTGTGATGGACGCTTCTCCCGACAAGATCGCGGCCGCGAAGACCAAACCGGCAGGCAAACCGATCTGGCCGAAGATTCCCGCTGAGTTCGTGCGCGCCATGCTGGCCGGTCACTCGGCCCTGGGCCTGGCCTTCGCGGCCCTGATCTATCTTGTCTGCTTCTCCGGATCGGTGGCGGTGTTCACCCAGGAATTCACCCGCTGGGAGCGGCCGGAAGGTCCGGTTCTGCACGCCGTCTCGCCAAGTGCGGTGGACGCGGCTGTCCAGGCGACACTGGCAAAGAACCCCAAGGCCCATGACCTGCTCGTGCGCCTCCCGACGCCCGACCATCCGCGCCTGAGCGTTCATGGCGACGACGCGGCCGGCGGCGAACGCACCTATGTCGCCGACCAGGCCGGCCGGCTGGTCGGCGAGGCGCAAACGCCGTGGACCGAATTCCAGACCGAGCTCCACACGGTGTTGCACCTGCCGCGCGCCTGGGGCGGGTTCGTGGTCGGGCTGACGGGCGTGGCGCTGCTGTCGTCGCTGGTCTCGGGCGTACTGTCGCATCCGCGGGTGTTCAGGGACGCCTTCGCCTTCCGCTGGGGCGGTTCCAAGCGCCTGCAGGAGGCCGATCTGCACAATCGCATCTCGGTGTGGGGCCTGCCCTTCCATCTCGCCGTGTCGCTGACCGGGGCCTTCCTTGGCTTGACCACGATCATCGTCGGCGTCCTCGCGCTGGCCACCTTCAAGGGCGACGCCAGCAAGGCCTACGCGCTTTTCCGAGGCCCGACCGTCGTTGATGATCCACGACCGGCCGCCAAGGTCATCGACGTTGGCTCGGCGCTTGCCGACATCGCGGCTCGCTATCCCGACGCCCAGCCAACCTACATCTATGTCGAGCACCCCGGCGAACGCGGTCAACACGCCATCATCAATCTCGCCACCGAGGGACGTCTGTCGCGTGGCGAGACGGTCGTCGTCGATGGAGAAAGCCGGATTCTGGGCGAGGTCGGATACGAGAGCGGCTCGCTGGGCTTCCGCGTGCTGTCGGCCATGACCCCGCTGCATTTCGGCTGGTTCGGCGGGTGGCCAGTGAAGATCGCCTATTTCCTTCTGGGCCTCGGCCTCACCGCCGTCACCGCCAGCGGCGTGGCGATCTGGCTGGCGCGGCACCGCGACAAGGGCCGGCCCGCGCCGGGCTGGGAGCGGCTCTGGACAGCCTTCGCCTGGAGCCAGCCGTTCGCCTACGCTCTTTCGGCCTTGGTCAGCCTGCTATCACCCACCCCAGCCCCGGTGGCGGTCTGGGGTTTGGCGACCCTGTTCGCATGCGGCTCGGCCGTCTTCGGGACTCCACGCGGACTGTCCATCATGCTGCGTCGGATCAGCGCTGGCCTCCTCGCCCTGACGGCCATCGCGCACAGCGCGTCATACGTCAGCGTTATGGCCGATCCGATCGGCTGGGCGATAGACGCCGCGCTGCTCGCGGCGGCGTTGACCCTGGCGTTAACCACCCTGCCCCGGGGATACCTCATCAGGCGCTAACGAAGCTCCGGCCGGCGAGCCAGGGAGGCGCCGTACAATAAGCGGATTTTCATCTTCCAGCGGTCATCGCCATCTCGTAGCTTACAAGCCCCATAGGGTCCTCGCGATGCCGCGCACTACAACCAGGCCCGGGCCTGATCCAGCTTTCATGCCGGCGCGCCCGCCTCGTGTACCGGTCATAGGCGGTGTCGTTGCCAGAGGGCGCCGCGCCTTTGCGACGCCCTCGGCCAGGTGAGACTAGTGGACCTTGTCGACCGTGAGGTAGGCGAGCGTCTGATTGAGCAGCATGTAGGCGATTTCGCCGAAGGTCACGGGCCCCACGAAGTCGCCAGTCCGCTTTCCTTCGAGATTCGCATAGGCGTAGTTCAAGATGCAGTTGCAGGAAAAGACCGTGCTTTGTTCGGCCTTCTCCCCCACCTGGCGCGCGAACTCCGCGACGTAGTCTGAGATGGGTTCCGCGAACCGGTAGGTCACGCCCTTGAAAACCGGAGCGTAGAGCGTCACGCGGCCCGCCTCGACATCAACCGACTGGATCGAGACGTTGATCATCGCGCCATTGAAGTCGGCGACGAGGGGAAGTTGGGTGTCGACGCCTTGGTCAGTGATGAAGCGAGCCAGGTTGGCGGCCTTGCCGTCGATCCGGCAGTTTCCCTCGACCTCGAACCCTTCGCCGTCGAACTCGATGGCCGGGCCGACGCCCTGCTTGAAGAGATTGATGATGTCGAGGTGGGCCGACAACCCTTGCGGCAGCGTAACATGCATGACCACAGCCTCGCCGCCGCGCGTAAGGCCGTCTCCAGCAAAGCTCTTGGGCGCGCGGACGCCGACTTCCGAAAGGTGAACGCCGGCGATCCAGCCGATCAGCGGAGAATTGAAGACGCCTGCGTAGCCCTGGACATTGCGCGCGAAGGCCGAGTGGATGGCGCTCATGCCCGGCAAGATGATCACGGAGAAGCCACGGTCGGAATAGTCGTCGCCTAGGGTGGGAAGAGAGGCTTCGTCGTAGACCCGGACATCGACCGAAGCGGCATAGTCGGTGATGTCGGTCACCAGGACGTGAGCCTGATCGGTGACACCGCCGTCAGCGGTGATGAAGTTGGCCGCGGTGCCGCCAATCCATGAGCCGTTGGGCAATGACGAAAGTATCGTCTCGTCGCCGGCCAGCAGCAGGGTTCGCCCCGCCTCGATCAGGCGAGCGGCTTCGGTAGGGGTCACCAGTTTTGTATTGGACATGATCACTCCTCGCCCACTAGCTACAGATCAGGGCAAGATCGGCTTGGGCGATCTTGAGGTTTTTTTCGAAGAACTCGTAGATTTCGTCGGCGCATCGACCAACATTGGACGCCGAAGGATCGACGCCGGTTTCCCTGACAATGCGCGTCATCATGATCTTCATCGCCAGCATGTTCCAAGGCCGATTAATCCGACCCGTGGCCACGTCGCGCCAACAGGCGTCGTTCCTGGCGGGGAGAGGCAATTCGCCGCTCATGCGTCCTCCTTGTCATTGTTCGTCGCCGGCCGTTGAGAGCGAGCAGCGATGGGTCAAAAATATCGTCTAGCGCGATGAAGAAAATCGGCGAAAAATGAATAACGAATACATAAAAGCAACCGCGCCCTTGTGACGCACCCAAAACAATACAATATTGACGAAGCAAAACTTCAGTAATTCCGATAACCTTACCGCACCTCGACCTAAAGTCGCGGCTTGACTCGAAGCGCCGCGCCGCGGGCGCGCTCGCGATCATGGAGCCGCCAAGGAGATCATCACGTCGGGCCTAGCCAAGCCGCCTGGGCGCGCAGTGTCAGCCGCCGGCAGATGAGCCGTCAGTCTTGGTCTAGCCTATGAGAAGGCGGGGTCGATATCGACGATGTCGAGCCGCCCGGGGGCGCGAGGTCTTGCAGTCCAAGAGCAACAACTCGCCTCCATAGACGGAACGGCGGCCCGCCTCCTGAAATTTGACGCCTCATTGCTTGGCTGTGACCAAGTGCCACGGCTGAAGCGGCGCCGAATACCGATTACAATTCTCGTCTGACAAAACTTAAACGGGCCGGTCTTTGAGGGCAGACGGGAGAGGGCGATGCTGGAAATTGCCAAGAGACGGCATTCTGAGCGTATTCGGGGCGTCCTGGCGGATGGCTCGGCCGCCGCCCGGTCCGCGCTCGCCGCATCTTGGATCAGATCGTCCTCCTGCCATGGCCTGTCTCCAGAAGACGCTAGCGCGCCATGCACGCTGACCTCGAGCGAACTCCGAGAGGCTCAGCAACGTATCGAGCCTCTCATCTCGGCCGCGCAGTCGAGTCTGGACCGTCTCTTCAGGACGATCGGCGCGAACGGCTGTTGCGTCTTGCTCACCGATCAGCAAGGCGTGCCGGTCGATCGGCGCGGCGCCGAAGCCGATGATGAGACGTTTCGGCGTTGGGGGTTATGGACCGGCGCCATCTGGAGCGAGGCCGTCGAAGGCACCAACGGGATTGGGACGTGCCTGGCCGAAGAACGCGCCCTGACGATTCACCGCGATCAGCATTTTCGCGCTCGCAATATCGCCATGAGCTGTTCCGTGGCGCCGATCTATGATCATCAAGGCCGCTTGGCCGCCGCCATTGATGTGTCGTCCTGTCGCGTCGATTGCACCGAAGGCTTTGTCGACCTCATCCTCGCCTCGGTCGCCGATGCGGCCCGTCGGATCGAAGCAGAGCATTTTCAGCGGATGTTCCCGCAGTCCCGCCTGATCTTCGTAGACTGTCACAAGCACGGCGGAGGTTTACTCGCGGTCGATCGCGACGATCTGGTGATCGGCGCCACTCGCAGCGCGCGCCTGGCTCACCATCTGGATGATCAGCGCATCCTGGCCAGGCTGCACGTGGACGAGCTCTTGTTTCCCGAGTCCCGCCTCGACGAGAGCCTCATCCATCTTGAGCGTTCAGGCGTGCAGCACGCCTTGGCGCGGACGTCAGGCAACGTGTCGGCCGCCGCCAAGGCTTTGGGCGTCAGTCGAGCAACCCTCTATAGGAAGCTCGACCGATTGGGGCTGGCCCACCGCGCCTAGGTCCGCCGGCGGGGCGACGGCGCCCGTGTTCGCGACCAGGGCGCCGCCAAATCCCGCGCCGTTTCCCTACTGCATCGCTGAGGCGGTTGGTCGCTGCAGGACGGTGGCTAGGGCCATGGCGACCTGCGCCCAGCTCTCCGGCTGTTCGGATTCTGACAGCGTGGAGATCTGCGCCGATAGGACGGACTTATCGACACTGCCTTCCCGCGCGAGCGCATCGCACAGCGGCAGAAACGTGACGGCGAAAAGCTTTACGATGTCCTGAGAGGTCAGTGTGGGCACACGGTCATTGTCGTTCTGAGCGGGCATGGAAAATCCTGCTGTGCAGGTCCCTCGTGGTGGGCTCGGGGCGTTGCGGGGCGATCGATATCGCGGCGATCAGAGCTCTTCCCAGATCTGATGCGCGGCTGCGCCGGGCTGAACGATGGCCGCCAGTCGCGCCTGAGAGGCGGCGACGGGGTTGCGGCCGGGCGCGTGGCGACCGGCCTCAGCCAGTTCCGGGCGTGGCGCGGCCGCGGCTTTTCCAGTCTCGAAGCGCGCCACAAGCCTCTCCAGCTCGACGGCTTCCGACTTCAAGTTGGCGGCCGCCGCCGTGGCTTCTTCGACCATGGCCGCGTTCTGCTGGGTGACCTGGTCCATCTGGTTTACCGCGGTGTTCACCTGGTTGAGCCCAGTGGCCTGCTCCTGGGACGACTGAGCGATTTCAGAGACCAGGGCGTCAATATCGGCGATCTTGGTCACGATGCCGGTCAGGGCCTTGCCCGTATCCCCGACCAGCCGGACCCCCCGCTCGACCTCGGCCGTGCTGGCGGCGATCAAATCCTTGATCTCCTTGGCCGCCTCGGCGGAGCGTTGCGCGAGGGCCCGGACCTCCTGAGCGACGACCGCGAACCCGCGTCCGGCCTCGCCGGCGCGCGCGGCCTCTACGCCGGCGTTCAGGGCGAGCAAGTTGGTTTGGAAGGCAATCTCGTCAATCACTCCGATGATGTTGGTGATCTTCTTCGAGCTCTGCTCGATCTCGCCCATGGCGCTGACGGCCTCTTCCATGACCTCGCCGGACTTGGAAGCTTCTATCCTGGCCCCGGAAGCCGCCGCGGAGGCCTGCTTTGCGCCCTCGGCGCTACGCTTGACGGTCGCGGTGATCTCGTCGAGCGCGGCGGCGGTTTCCTCGAGGCTAGCGGCCTGCTGCTCGGTCCGGCGAGACAGGTCATCTGAGGCGTCGGCGATCTCGTCAGATCCGGCCCGCAGCCCCGCCGTGGCGACCGAGATCCCGCCCATCGCCACGCGAAGGCTGTCGATCGCGGCGTTGAAGTCGTCCTTGATCTGCTGGTAGCGCCCGCTGAACGGCGCGACGATCTGCGCCGTGAGATCGCCCCGAGCCACACGCTTGAGGCTGTCGGCCAGCGTGTCGACCACAGCGGCCTGTTCGTCGGCGAGCGCCTTGCGCTCAGCCTCGACGATCGCGCGCTCCTCGTCCGCCTTCGCGTTCAGCACCTGGAAATAGTAAAACATGACGACGCTGGCGTCGGAAAACACCGATCGCATCAGGCTGAGCATCAGATCGTCTGAATTCTTCTCGTTCCAACGCTTCTCCTTCACGAGCCCCGAAGCCAGCCCGGCGGCGTAGGCCGCATAGGTTTTGCTGAGGTACGTCGCGAAATCGAGACTGCTGGAGATGTTCTGTGTAATGACTGCCTGCTGCTCGAAGTATTCGGCAGGGAAATTCCCTCTCGCGATAAACGCAAACTTTCTCTTCTCATTTTCCCAGACGTCAGCGGGCAGCGCCGGCAGGGCGGGGTCGATGACGCGGTAGGCGGCGAGAAGCGCGCTTTCGAGGTGCTTCCCAGCGCGCTCGTACACCACCTCTCCGAGCTCGCGGTCATGTGTGTTCCAAGTCACAATCTTTGTTTGAATGTCGGACACGGGCGTTTCCTTTCGTATTTCCTCTGTGGAGGCCTATGCGAATTTCACATCGCCCCCAGTGAAATCTCGGCGCTTCCCATCCCCCCCAATGACAAATGTTGAGTAGATACAATCCAACACCAGGATTATCACTCAACGATCGCCTTGACGAATGGGATTATATTTTTATTTTACTGATGAAATCAGTGTCAGCGAACCCTTACCCACCCTTTAATGAAGACGCCGCGCCCACGATTGCTGTCTCATGGGTGAGACACATTCCGCGCTATTCGCACTATCGTGACCGTCCCGGCAGAAATGCGCCTGTCCGGTCTTCGCCGAAGCCATACCGTCGGGGGCAGCGCGCCGCGCAAGAGTTGGGACTTCCGCGCGCGCCTTGCGGCCTCGCTCCCCAAGACCCGGGCTGGTCGTTACTCTTCGCTTTTCCGCGTCAGAGCGATTTTGAGGCGCCTGCGCGCTAAGCCACCGCGCAGCGGCGACAGACGTGCTGTCTTGCCCGATCCAGCCCGCAGGAAGCAGACATTCCGAACCAAAGCGATGAGTCCGACCTTCGAAGTTTTCGCGGGTCGATCATCTGGATATTGAACCTTGCGGCCGGCGCGCTGTGGTTGCGCATTTTCTCGTACGCCCCGTTGGAATGGGTGTGGCGCTCCCTGGCCCATGGTCGCCCCTGCTGCGGTGAAAATGAGCCTTTGCTATGCCGCCGTTTGGCGCAAGGCGTACCGACGCGCAGTTTGAACCAACGCCCTGAACGCGGCCGAAGCATTTCGGCGGCCTGAATAGTAGAGGCAAAGCGGCGCAATCGGCGGGGTCCAGTCCGTCAGGAACCGGACCATTAGACCGGCGGCGATGTCGTCGGCGACATCCGCTTCCATCAGGTAGCCTATGCCCATGCCGCCCAGGACAGCGGCGCGTACGAGACTTGTTTCATCTAGGGTCAGGGGGCCCTCGGGATCGAGCTGGATAACTTCCCCCGCCTTTTCAAATCCCCAGCGAAGCAGCGCCCCGTTGGGCAGTCGAACCCGAATGCACGGATGGCGCAGCAGATCCGCCGGAACGTGAGGCGGCTCGGCCAGATAGTCGGGCGAGGCGACGACTGCGTGACCGCGAGGGGGGCCCAGAGGCACAGCGATCATGTCGCTCGGAACCAGATCGGCGCGCCGAATGCCGAAATCGAAGCCGTCGGCCACGATATCGACCAGCTTGCCCTCCGTAACCAAGTCCACGTGCACCTGTGGATAGTCGCGCGCGAAATCCAGGATCAGCGGCTCGAAGATCTCCCGCGCGGCGCTCGGAAAAGCATTGATGCGCAGCATGCCGGACGGGGTGTCCTGCTGCGACCGCGCCGCCTCCACCGCGTCATGGATGCTCTGCACCGCTGGACTTAGCTGCGCGACGAACGCCCGCCCCGCGTCCGTCAGAGACACACTGCGGGTCGTGCGATGAAACACCCGCACCCCAAGCCGTTGTTCGAGCCTGGCGACCGTGTTGCTCAACGCGGTCGTCGACAAGCCCAGATCCAGCGCGCCCGCCCGGAAGGATCCTCTGCGAGCGATCGCCAGCACGGCTTCCAGCTCGATCAGCTTGAGGCGCTCCATTATCCCCTCCAGAGCAACACCACATGCCGATTTGTCCCGATTATCTGGATGCTGGTCCAGCTCTAAATTGAGCTCATCGGACGCGTCCAAGACCCATCGCAACGGAAAGCGACGCTTGGGCCGCCCTCCCCTTCCCCAAGAAAGGAGCCGCCATGACCCTCAAGTTGCCTCACCCCATCTCCCGCTATTTCGACGCCGACAAAGGCAAGGACGCCGACGCCACCGCCCAGTGCTTCACGGGCGGAGCGGTCGTCCGCGACGAGCGCAACACCTACGTGGGGCGCGACTCCATCCGTCGCTGGAAGGAGCAGTCGTCCAAGAAGTACGCCTACAGCGTCGAACCGTTCGGGATGGCCGTCGACAAGGGCCGCATCGTTGTGACCGCTCATCTGGTCGGCGACTTCCCCGGCAGCCCCACGGACCTGCGCTACTTCTTCGTCCTGGAGGACGACAAGATCGCCGACCTGGAGATCACGCCGTGAGCCTGGTCGAATTCGAAGGCGTTCGCGCCGTGGTCACCGCCGGCACCAGGGGTGCTGGACGCGCGACGGTCGAACGCCTGCTGCAAGGCGGCGCGAGCGTCGTCACCGCCGCCCGTAGCGCCGCCAACGCCCCCGCCGGCGCGTCTGTCGTGGAAGTCGACCTGACGCGGCCGGAAGGCGCGGAACAGTTGGCCAAGGCGGCGATCGGACGTCTCGGCGGCGTCGATGTCCTCATTCACGTCCTGGGCGGTTCGTCCTCCCCGGGCGGCGGCTTCGCCGCGCTCGAGGACGCGCACTGGACCGCGGAACTCGACCTCAATCTGATGACCGCGGTTCGTCTCGACCGAGCGCTGCTGCCGCAAATGCTCGCGCGTGGCCGTGGCGCGGTGGTCCATGTCTCATCGATCCAGAGGACACTTCCTCTGCCGGAGTCGACCACCGCCTACGCCGCCGCCAAGGCCGCCCTCACAACCTACAGCAAGGCGCTGTCCAAGGAGGTCGGGCCCAAGGGCGTGCGCGTCAACGTCGTGTCTCCCGGATGGATTCACACTGAAGCAGCGGACGATCTCATGCGGCGGATCGCCGACAGTTCGGGCGGCAGCCTCGAAGCGGCCAAGCAGAGTATCCTAGACGCCCTCGGCGGCATCCCGCTCGGCCAGCCGGCCAAGCCCCAGGAGGTGGCGGAGCTGATCGCCTTCCTGGCGTCGGACCGCGCCTCGGCCATTCATGGCGCGGAGTACGTTATCGACGGCGGCACGATCCCCACGATCTAGTCGTCTGAGGTCGCTATCCAGGCTGGGCTTCCAGGGTGTGGCCTTCAAGAAGGCGTCTCGGATAGCGATCTCCCGCTCGCAGCGGAAATATATATCGCGATAATTTTTCACTGGACGCGGCCGAATGTTGCCGCTACATAAATATTATCGCGATAAGGAATATCGCAAAATACTTACAAGGAGACGCCCCCATGATCCGTTCGTTCCGCAGCATCCTGATCGCCGCCGCCGCTATCGCCGGCCTGTCTTCG
>NZ_CALCDX010000100.1 GCF_937900395.1 uncultured Caulobacter sp. | reverse complement strand
TCGACGAGATCGCCTTCCAGACCAACCTCCTGGCGCTGAACGCCGGGGTCGAGGCCGCCCGCGCCGGCGAGAGCGGCAAGGGCTTCGCCGTGGTCGCCCAGGAAGTGCGGGCCTTGGCCCAGCGTTCGGCCGAGGCGGCCAAGGAGATCAAGGTCCTGATCAGCGCGTCGTCGCGGCAGATCGACGAAGGGGTCACGCTGGTGCGCGAGATGGGCGACGCCATGCAGGACATCGTCGGAAAGGTGGACGAGATCGACGGGCTGATGGGCGGCATCGCCAGCCTCGCGGCGGACCAGTCGGAGGGCCTGGGGCAGATCAATATCGCCATGTCGCAGATCGACCAGAACACGCAACAGAACGCGGCGATGGTCGAGGAGGCGACCGCCGCCGTCCACTCGCTGAAGAACGAGACCAACCAGTTGGCGCGGCTGGTCGGCCAGTTCGACGTCGGCTCCGGATCGCTTGGCGCCGAGGAAGAAGAACCCCTCCGCGCCAGCGCCTGAGATGACGCCGCGGTCGCTGTCGGCCGCGGCTCAGATCACCGCGCGCGAGCGCTCGCCGACTTCGCTGGACAGCGCCCCGGCCACGATCTCGAGGCCCTGGCGAAGGACCTGACGGTCGGGCGCGGCGCCCAGGCAGACCCGGACGCCGGTGACGAGACCGGGCTCGACGATCGGCGCGTCAGGCGGCGTGACCTCCGCGCCGCCGCGCAGCGCGCGGCCCGCCAGGCGCTCGGCCTCCAGCTCGCTCATCGGCAGCCACACGTGCGGGGCGCAGTCCGATCGCGGCGGCTCGATCGCGCCGCCCAGGATCTCGCGGGCCAGGGCCAGCCGCGCGGCGGCCTCCTCGCGAACCTCGGCGACGATCTGGTCGGCCGCGCCGTCCTCGATCCACTGGGTCGCCACCAGCCCGCCAAAGCCGGACGGCGCGTAGGTCAGGGCCCGCACCGCATCCAGCACGTGCTCGAAGGCGGCCGGGGTCGGCGCGACGAGGAAGCCCGCCCGCAGGCCGGGGCCCAGCGTCTTCGACACGCCCGAGACATGGAAGGTCCGCTCCGGCGCCAGCAAGGCCAGAGGCGGCGGCGCGTCGGGCGCATAGGCGCCGTAGATGTCGTCCTCGATGATCGTCAGGTCCAGGCGGCGGGCCAGCGACGCGATCGCCTCGCGCCGCGAGACGCTCATGATCCGGCCCGTCGGGTTCTGCAGGGTCGGGATGACGGAGAGCACGCGCGCGCCGGTCGCCTTCGCGGCCGCCTCCAGAGCGTCGGGACGCAGCCCCTCCTCGTCCAGGGCCACGCCCTTCAGTCGCAGGCCCATGTGAGCCGCCAGCGCCTTGACGCCGTTATAGGTCGAGGCCTCGCACAGCACGGTGTCGCCGGGCCGAGCGACCGCGCCCATGGCCAGGGCCAGGCCCTGCTGGGCGCCGTTGCAGCAGACGAGGCGCGACCAGTCCGCGCCGTCGTAGCCGCCGAACCTCGCCAGCCATAGCGCCCCCGCGCGCCGCTGGGCCTCGTGCCCGGCCGCCGGCGCATAGGCCAGGTGCTCCAGCAAGTCCGCCCGTCGGCGCAGGCGCGCCAAGGCCTCGGCGATCCGGCTGGCGGCGGGCGCGGCCGGCGCGATGTTCTGAGCCAGGTTGATCGGCCCTTCGCGGACCGGCGCGCGGTGATCGGCGGGGGCGTTGACGAAGCTGCCGCGGCCGACATGGGCGCTGACCAGACCCGCCTTCTCGGCCTCGACATAGGCGCGGGTGACGGTGCCCAGCCCGATCCCGAGGCGATAGGCGAGATCGCGTTGCGGCGGCAGACGCGCCCCCGCCGCCAGTGCGCCCGCGGCGACATCGGCGCGCAGCGCCGCGACCAGCCGCTCATAGAGAGGGCCGTCGCCATCGGGAATGTTCGGCGTCCAGGGCGAAGCCACAACGATCTCCAGCTTTGTCACGGTGACAATATGCAGTTTGACTCACGATACAATCGAAATCATCACGGTGACATTCCGATCTCGCCAACCGAGACAAAGAGGCCGTGATGACCCCCGAACTGCTGCTCGCCTATGTCCTGTTCTGCTTCGCCACGGCGGGGACGCCGGGTCCGAACAACATGATGCTGCTGGCCTCGGGCGCGAACTTCGGCTTCCGCCGCACCGTGCTGCATATCCTGGGCATCAGCTGCGGCCTGGGCTTCATGGTGCTGTGCATGGGCTTTGGCTTGGGCGGCGTGTTCAAGGCCTTCCCCGTGCTGCACGAGATCCTGCGCTGGGTGGGGGCTGGCTACATGCTGTGGCTGGCCTGGAAGATCGGGACCTCGGACAAGGTCAGCGACCGCCAGGCCGCCAGCCGTCCGATGACCTTCCTGCAGGCCGCCGCGTTCCAGTGGGTCAACCCCAAGGCCTGGGCCATGGCCCTGGGCGCGGTGACGACCTACGCGCCCGAGGGGGGATCTTGGACGATCGTGCCATTGTTGGCTGGGACCTTCATGCTGGTCGGCGCGCCGTGCAGCGCCGCCTGGGCGGGCTTCGGGCGGGGGCTGAGACCCTTTCTGGATCGGCCGGCGATCCTGCGGACCTTCAACGTGACCATGGCCCTGCTGCTGGTGATCTCCCTGGTTCCGATGGTCCTCGACAACGGCAAGCCGCCGAACCTCGATACGCAGGACATGGTCATCCAGGCGCCCATCGTGGTGACGCCCTGGCGCGGCTGAAGCCGTTCGCCAAATAAAAAGGGCCGGCCCCTTTCGGAGCCGGCCCCTGCTGGAAGACCCGAAGGTCAGCCAGTCTTAGTAGGTGAAGCGCACGCCCATCTTGAACGTCCGGCCGATGGCGCCGGCGTAGTGGAACGTGGTCAGGAAGTTCGGGTTCGACGAGTACGAACCGGCCGCCAGCGGCGACTTCTGGTCGAACACGTTGCCGACGTTGCCGTAGATCTGGACCTGATCGTTGATCTGGGCCGTGGCGTTCAGGTCGGTGTAGATGAACTTCTTGATGTGGCAGAACTTCGGAGCGATCGCCTGGTTGTTGTTGGCGTAGGTGTTGCCAGCAACGCAGTCGGTCGTGCCGTAGTCGTCAGCCGCGACTTGCTTGATCTTGTTGACGAAGTAGGTCGTCGCCGAGACCGTGTAACGGCCGAACGCCAAGGTGTTCTGCCAGTTGCCGCGCCAGTCCGGCGTACCGTTGCCCGAAGACAGCTCGTACGGACCCAGGGTCCCGGCGTACTTCTGCACCTTACCATCGGCGGTGTGCAGGTCGTACTTCAGGACGTGGGTGACTTCGACGCGGCTGGTCCACTTCACGTCGTCCCAGACGTTGATGTTGGCCTGAGCCGAGAAGTCGACGCCCGAGGTCGTCGAGTAGTTGGCGTTTTCGAACGGCGCGTTGATGATCAGGACGCGCGGCAGAGCGTTCGGGAACAGCGGATCCGGCACGTCGACGACGTTACAGGAGTAGCCCGGACCCACGGCGGCCACCAGGGCGCAGCCTTCGGCTTGGGTCGCGCCCTTGAAGTAGGCGGCCTTGGCCTCGGCGACCTTCGAGCCGCTGACGATCAGGTTGTTCTTCTTGACGTTGTAGTAGTCGACCGTCATCGACAGCCAACGGGTCGGCTGCACGATCGTGCCCAGCGTGAAGCTGCGCGAGGTTTCCGGCTTCAGGTTCGGGTTACCGACCAGACCCGAGCCCAGCGAGTACGACAGGGCGTAGGGGTTGGTCGAACCGCCGTGGGCGGTGACGAACGAGGTCGGCGGCACGTAGGTCGCGAAACCGGCGTACTGCGAACGCGGACCCGATTCCGCGAAGGTCGGGGCGCGGAAACCTTCCGAGTACGTACCGCGGAAAGCCAGTTGCTTCATCGGCGTGTACTTGGCGCCGATCTTCGGCGAGAAGTGGCTGAAGCCTTCCGAGTAGTCGTCGTAACGACCCGAGACGTTGACTTCCAGGTCGCTGGTGATCGGCGCCTGGACTTCGAAGAACGCGGCCTTGACCGTGTGCTTGCCGAAGGCCGACGAGGTCGTCAGGCTGTAGGTGTCCAGACGGGCGTTCTGGTTGTTGTTTTCCAGAACCTCCTTACGGATCTGACCGCCGACGGCCAGCATCATGTCACCGGCCGGTAGGGTCCACAGCTTGTGGGTGACCGAGCCGTCCAACGACATCATCGACGAGTGCGAGTTCGTCACGACGTCCGGCGCGATCGCGTTGCGAACGGCGGCGGTGTTCTTCGACGGATCGACGAAGTTGTACGAGCCGGTGTTGATGGCGTTCATCAGGCCGGCGATGTTCAGGTAGCCGCGCTGGCGGATGCGCAGGTTGTCACGGGCGCCGACGGCGTCGATCTGCCAGTTCCAGCCATCGCCGAACTCACCCTTCAGACCGGCGGTGCCGCGGATGACTTCGTTGACGCGGTTGCTGCCGGCCGGGATGTCGCCGAACAGGTAGTACAGACGCGCCGCGCCGTTCGACGGATCGTTGGCGTAGGCGGCGGCGTACGGGTTGTTCGGGTTCAGCGTGCGGCCAGCCGTGGCGGGGTTGGCGCAGTTGACGCCCGTCGGGCAGACCCAGACCGGCAGGGTGATCTGCAGGGCCGAGAGGGCCGGAGCAGCGCCGAACGGCTGGGTGTTCTGGACGCCGCGCGGGGCGTTCTTGATGTCGACTTCGTTGCTCGAGTAGCTGCCCGTGACGTACGACTCGATGTTGTCGCTCAGGCGCATGCTCAGGCGGCCATTGAAGGCGTAGCGCTTTTGCAGCGGCTGGATCTGGTTGTAGGCGTCGACCAGGTTCCACTTACAGCCCGTGCCGTTCACGTTGGCGCTGACCTGCGTGAAGGTGCCGTTGGCGCAGTTCAGGTTCAGCGAGGTGTAGACCTTGGCCGGATCCAGGACCGTGCCCGTGCCCGTGCGCGGATCGTTCAGGTCGCGGACGCTGGTGCGATAGACGATCGCGTTCGGCGTCGAGACGGCCATGTTGTTGTCGGCCGAGTTGTTGTCCAAGCCGCCGATCGAGGTCAGGTCGCGGTTGTTGAACGGGAAGCCGCGGCTGTGCGTCGTGACGCGGTCGTCCTTCTGGTATTCGGCGTTGATGTAGAAGTTCCAGCCGGTCTCCTGGTAGTCGCCGTAGCCCAGGGTGATGTCGGCGCGGCGGTGTTCGGCGTCGCCGCGGTCGCTTTCGCCGGCTTCCAGGCTGCCGGCGACGCCGACGAAGGTCTTCTTCAGCTTCAGGTTCACGACGCCGCCGATGGCGTCAGCGCCGTACGACGACGAGGCGCCGTCCTTCAGGACTTCGATCCGGTCGATCAGGCTGAACGGGATGGTGTTCAGGTCGACATAGGCGTTGTGGCCGTCGTCGTTGATCGGGAAGTTGGTCGAGCGCAGGCCGTCGACCAGCACCAGGGTCGAGGACACGCCCAGGCCGCGCAGCGACACGGCCGAACCGCCGGCCGAGAAGCCGCTCTGGAAGCCGGTGCCGATCGAGCCGGCGCCGTCGGCCGAGATCGAACGGATGGCGTCCGAGGCCGTGGTGATGCCCGCGCGCTGCAGGGTTTCGTTGGTCAGCACGGTGACCGGCGACGGGGTCTCGGTGTCGGTGCGGCGGAACAGCGAACCGGTGACGACGATTTCCTCGACCTGCGTCTGGTCGGAAGCCGGGGCGGTTTGCGCGGCGGCTTGACCGGCGAACGCCGAAACGGCGGCGGTGCAGATCATGGAGGACGCCAGCAAGCGCCCTCTCACGGAGCTCATTTTCATTTTAGGACTCCCCTAAATATAACGGTGTGCGCCGAAAAGAAGCGCATCCCGAACCCCTCTCGAGTTCGAAGTCAGGGAGCTACGAAGCCATTCCGTGTCAGGTCAACGAACATTGCTGTCACAAAATAGACTCCAACACGACTGTCGCATTAAAGCCACATCATTACATTGCTGTAACGCTGTTACTTCTATGAATTATTCCAATATTTTTAGATGGCCTGCAAGATTAACCGCCTCACTAAGCCCCACCCACTTTCCGTCAATCGATAAGGCGCAAGCGAAATACGGAATGTACATTTAAAACTAAACACACATGCTCACAAATTAAGCTTCCGCATATCTAGTCTAGTGGCGGAAATTTTCCCGCGCGACGCCGACACGCGGGGATCATATCTCAAGCGGACTGGCGCCAAGGGCAAGCTTCGGCTCGCAATATATGGTATGCCGGCAAGACCCGCCGGAGGCGCCTGAAGCCGCTTATCGACGCCGTTTGCATTTGGCGCGTTAAGCGCTATATGTGACCTGTCAGTTATGCTCACTTTCAGCATAACCCCGACGTCGGAGCGGCGGAAAACGACGCCCGGCGTTTTTTGAGGCCCTGGAAATGCTCACTTTGAGCATAACGGAGGATCAGATGGCCGACGGGTTCGCCGCCCCCCAAGCGTTCAAGGGGGAGTTCACCGCGCAGATCGAAGCGCAGACCGCGCCCATCTGGGAGAAGGTCAAGCACCACGTCACGCCGCTGGAGTGGCGCTCGCAGGCCCCGCTGATCGTCGAGATCAACCGCCTGAAGCGCGAGAAGAACGCCGCGATCCTGGCCCACAACTACATGACGCCGGACATCTTCCACGGCGTCGGCGACTTCGTGGGCGACAGCCTGGCGCTGGCTAAAGAGGCGGCCAAGAGCGACGCCCAGATCATCGTCCAGGCGGGCGTGCACTTCATGGCCGAGACCAGCAAGGTCCTATCGCCTCAGAAGAAGATCCTGATCCCCGACCTGAAGGCCGGCTGCAGCCTCGCCTCCTCGATCACCGGCGCCGACGTGCGGCTGATCAAGCAGCGCTATCCAGGCGTGCCGGTGGTGACCTACGTCAACACCACCGCCGACGTGAAGGCCGAGACCGACATCTGCTGCACCAGCGCCAACGCCGTGCAGGTGGTCGAATGGGCGGCCAAGGAATGGGGGACCGACAAGGTCATCCTGATCCCCGACGAGTTCCTGGCCCGCAACGTCGCCCGCCAGACGGACGTCAAGATCATCGCCTGGGCCGGTCATTGCGAGGTGCACAAGCGCTTCACCGCCCAGGACATCGCCGACATGCGCGCGGCCTGGCCGGGCGCGGAAGTGCTGGCCCACCCCGAGTGCCCGGCCGAGATCCTGGAAGCGGCCGACTTCGCCGGCTCCACGGCGGCGATGAACGACTATGTCGCCGCCAAGAAGCCGGCCCAGGTGGTGCTGATCACCGAGTGCTCGATGGCCAGCAACGTCCAGGCCGAGAGCCCGGCCACCCAGTTCATCGGCCCGTGCAACATGTGCCCGCACATGAAGCGGATCACCCTGCAAAACATCTATGACTCGCTGGTCCACGAGCAGTTCGAGGTGACGGTCGACGCCGACATCCTCGACCGCGCGCGCCTGGCCGTGCAGCGGATGATCGACTTGCCGCCGCCGGTCGTTCCGGCGCGGTACGACCTGGTCAAGGCCCGCCATCACGTGGATGTCGAGCTGATCTAGCCCCCTTCCCTCTCGATGGGGGAAGGGTTGGGGATGGGGGTGACGCGGCCGATCCGCTTCACCGCCCTCTCCGGACTTTCTCGATGAGGCTGAGCCGCCGCGTTCACCCCATCCCCGGCCCTTCCCCATCAAGGGGAAGGGAGTGGAGCGCAGAATGACCACGCGTTTGGATTTCAACGGCCCCGTCATCCTCGGCGCCGGGCTGGCCGGTCTCTCGGCCGCCCTCGCGGCGAAGACCGCGCTTGTCCTGTCGCCGACGCCGCTGGCGACCGGCTGCTCCAGCGCCTGGGCGCAGGGCGGCATGGCCGCGGCGCTGTCGGGCGAGGACTCTCCTGAACTCCACGCCGCGGACACCATCGCCGCCGGCGCTGGGCTCTGCGACCCGCAAGCCGTCGACCTCTTGACCCGCGAAGGCCCGCAAGCCGTCCGCGACCTGGCCGGCCTGGGCGCGCCGTTTGATCGCAAGCCCGACAACGCCTTCGTGCTCAGCCTGGAAGCGGCCCACTCCAAGGCCCGCGTCGCCCGCGTCGGCGGCGACGGGGCCGGCGCGGCGATCATGGCCGCGGTCATCGCCACGGTGCGCGCCACGCCGACGATCGAGATCCGCGAGAACGCCCGCGCGCGTCGTCTGCTTCAGGACGCGACGGGCCGCGTGGTCGGCGTGGTGGCCGAGATCGACGGCGCCCTGGTCGAGATCCGGTCGACGGCGGTGATCCTCGCCACCGGCGGCGTCGGCGGCCTCTACGCCGTCACCACCACGCCCGCCGAAGTGCGCGGCGAGGGCCTGGGCCTGGCCGCCCTGGCCGGCGCGACGATCGCCGATCCGGAGTTCGTGCAGTTCCACCCCACGGCCATCGACATCGGCCGCGACCCCGCGCCCCTGGCCACCGAGGCCCTGCGCGGCGAAGGGGCGATCCTGCGCAATGCTGATGGCCGCGCCTTCATGGCCGACTACCACCCGGCCAAGGAGCTGGCGCCGCGCGACGTCGTCGCCCGCGCCCTCCACGCCGAGCGCGCCGCGGGCCGGGGCGCGTTCCTCGACGCCACGCAGGCCGTCGGCGACCACTTCCCGCACGAGTTCCCGGCGGTGTTCGAGGCCTGCCAAAGCGCAGGGATCGACCCGCGTCGCGAGATGATCCCCGTCGTTCCCGCCGTGCACTATCACATGGGCGGCGTCGCCACGGACCTCGATGGCCGCGCCAGCCTGCCAGGGCTCTACGCCGCCGGCGAGTGCGCCTCGACCGGCGTGCAGGGCGCCAATCGCCTGGCCTCCAACAGCCTGTTGGAAGCGGCCGTGTTCGGGGCGCGCGCCGGCCGCGCGGCGGCGACCGAAGCGACCCACGGCGGCGAGCCGGTGAGCCTGGCGCCCCTGCCCGACCTGCCCGACGCCGCCTTGCAGGTCCTGCGCAAGGCCATGAGCCGCGACGCGGGCGTGGTCCGCGACGCCGTCGGCCTGACCCGCCTGCTCGAACAGATCGAGGCCCTTGAGCCGGCTTACGGCCCCTGCCCCACGGTCGTCGCCGCGCGCCTGATCGTCGAGGCCGCCCTGACCCGCCAGGAAAGCCGGGGCGGCCATTACCGCGCGGACTTCCCGGCGACGGCCGAGCCCGTCCGCACCTTCGTGACCCTGGAGAGCGCGGACGCCGCCGTCCGCTACGCCGCCGAATGAGCATCGTTCCTCCCGACGACATTCTCGTCCGCCCGATCGTCGACCACGCCCTGGCCGAGGATCTGGGCCGCGCCGGCGACATCACCGGCCAGGCCTGCATCGATCCGGACGCCCGCCTGTCCGTGGTCTGGGCCAGCCGGCAGGATGGGCGGGTTTCCGGTCTTTCCTGCGCGCGCTTGGCTCTGGCCGCCCTGGACACGACCGCAAGCTTCGAGGTCGTCACGCCCGACGGCGCCGACGCCGCGCCGGGCGCGATTCTGGCCCGCGCCGAGGGAAACGCCCGCGCCGTGCTGGCCGCCGAGCGCACGGGCCTGAACCTCTTGGGCCGCCTGTCGGGCATCGCCACCCTGACGCGGTCTTACGTCCGCCTGGTCGAGGGTACGAGCGCGACCATCGTCGACACCCGCAAGACCACGCCAGGCTTGCGGGCGCTGGAGAAATACGCCGTCCGCTGCGGCGGCGGGGTCAACCACCGCTTTGGCCTGGATGACGCCATCCTGATCAAGGACAACCACGTCGCCGCCTGCGGCGGCGTCGGCGAAGCCGTCCGCCGCGCCCGCGCCCACGCCGGCCACCTCGTGAAGGTCGAGGTCGAGGTCGACGGCCTGGACCAGCTGGAAGAGGCCCTGAAGCACGGCCCCGACGTCGTCATGCTGGACAATTTCAGCCTCGACGACCTGAAGACCGCCGTGCGCCTCGCCAAGGGCCGCGCGGTGCTGGAGGCCTCGGGCGGCGTGAACCTGACGACCGTCCGGGCCATCGCCGAGACGGGCGTGGACGTGATCAGCGTCGGAGCCCTGACCCACTCCGCGCCGGTGCTGGATATCGGGCTGGACGCCGAGTAGCGGCAAAACGGGCTCCCTCTCTCTCTGAGAGAGGGTTGGGGTGAGAGGTTACGAGGTTCAACGGCGTGCCGGCTCGCCGGCCAGCGTCGAAACCTCTCACCCTCCCATCGCTTCGCGACGGGCCCTCCCTCTCTCTAAGAGAGAGGGGTTTGGCGGCTCGCTAGATCAGCCGCATCATCTCCCGCACGACCATCCCCGCCAGCACGCCGGTCGACACGGCGAAGACCAGGAAGCGGATGGCCACCAGGTTGATGCTGACCTGCACCAGGCTGTGCAGGACGCGCAGGCCGACATAGGCCCAGGCCAGGCGGACGGCCATGTCGTCGGCGTGACCGGCGACCTGGATAGCCAGCGCCGCCGCGTAGAAGATCGTCGGCTGCTCCATCAGGTGGTTGTAATTGTCGGCCGCCTGGCGCGCGGCGTCGGGCAGCTTGTCGAGCGAGCCCGGAAACCGGGCGTCCTGCGGCTTGATCCCCGCCTTCTGCATGGCCGGGATCCGCTGGACGTACATCCATAACCAGATCACCAGCGACCAGGCCACCAGCGCCATCACTGGCGCGATCATCGAACTCTGCATGGCTCCCTCCCCGGGATGTTGTTTTGCCGGGGAAGGAGACCAGAGAACGTCGTTATGGGGAATGGTGACGTTTGGGGAGGCTCTACGCCCCGCGATCCCGGAACGGGTCCGCCGGATAGACGCCCAGGATCTCGAACTTCTCCGAGAAGAACTTCAGCTCATCCAGGGCCAGCGCCAGGCTGCGATCCTCCGGCCGCCCGTCGACCTCGGCGTAGAAGAAGGTGGCCGTGAAGTTGCCGCCCTCCATGTAGCTTTCCAGCTTGGTCATGTTGACGCCGTTGGTCGCGAAGCCGCCCAGCGCCTTGTAGAGCGCGGCCGGCAGGTTGCGGACGCGGAACACGAAGCTGGTCACGCAGCGGTGGGTGAACGGCGGCGGCTCGGGGTTCTTGTCGGCCGTCATCACCAGGAAGCGGGTGGTGTTGTGGCGCTCGTCCTCGATGTCGCGGGCCAGGATGTCGAGGCCATAGATCTCGGCCGCCAGGGCCGGGGCGACCGCGCCGCGCGTCGGGTCGGGCTTGGCCGCCAGGTCCTTGGCCGCGCCGGCCGTGTCGCCGGCCGCCTCGGTGGCGACGCCCAACTTCTTCAGGCTATTGCGGCACTGGCTGAGCGCGATCGGCATCGAGGCCACGGTCTTGATGTCGGCCAGCTTGACGCCCTTGTTGGCCATCAGCTGGAAGCGGATCGGCTTGAAGCGCTCGCCGATGATCTTCAGGCCCGAGGCCGGCAGCAGGTGGTGCACGTCGGCGACCCGGCCGGCGATCGAGTTCTCGATCGGGATCATGCCCAGCGCCGCGACGCCGGTCTTGATCGCCTCGAAGGCCTCCTCGAAGGTCTTGCAGGGATAGGCCTCGTAGTCTGGGAAGTAGGTCCGGCACGCCTCGTGGCTGTTGGCGCCGGGTTCGCCCTGGAAGGCGATCTTCTTGAGGATGCTCATGGACTTACTTTCCGGCGGCCGCGCGGGCCGCCTCGAGGTCGGAGGGATTGTCGACTGAGATCGGGGCGGTCTTGGCGACCGCCGCGCGGATGGTCAGGCCCAGCTCCATGGCGCGCAGCTGCTCCAGTTTCTCGCGCTTTTCGAGGGGCGACGGGGCGGCGGCGTTGAAGGCTTCCAGCGCCTCGCGGCGATAGCCGTAGATGCCGATGTGGCGCCAGACGGGGCCGTCGCCATAGAGCGTCGAGCGGGTGAAATAGAGCGCCCGGCCGCTCTGGCCGTCCTCTTCCATGGCCAGGACGGCCTTGACCACGTCGGGGTTGCTGCGATCGGCGGGCGAGGCTTCGGGGGCCACGACGGTGGCGATGTCGGCGTCGCCAAATTCCTTAAGTATTCGCGCGCAATCCGACAGCACCGCCGGATCGACGAAGGGCATGTCGCCTTGTAGATTGATCACCACGTCGTGCGCGAACCCCGGATCGAGTTCGGCCAGGGCCGCCAGGATCCGGTCGGAGCCGGACGGCAGGTCGGGATCGGTCAGAATCGCCGTCCCGCCAGCCTTTTGAACCGCCTCGACGATTTCGGGATCGCCCGCCGCCACGGCCACGGGACCAATCGCCGCATCGCGCGCCTGGTTCAGCACCCGGACGATCATCGGAAGCCCGCCGATATCGGCCAGCGGCTTGCCCGGAAGGCGGGTCGCCGCCATCCGCGCGGGGATCAGGACGATAGGGTTCATGGCCTCAAATCTTTGCTGCCCGGTTGCGCGAGGGGCGGTAGCGTGTAAGAGACGCGAGCGCAACATGACGCGCGTCGGGGACTCGCTTGCGGCCTCTCGCGCGTCGGGGAATTCGAGCCCGCCATCGGGCGGGCTGGCAAGAGGCTGACAAGGCTGAGATGAGCGACCTGACGTTCAACAAGATCGCTGGCGGCGTGCTGCTGACCGGCCTCGTTATTTTCGGTCTGCGGGAAGCGTCGGACATCGTCTTCAAGAAGACTGAAGTCGAAAAGGCCGGCTACGAGATCGCGGTCCAGGAAGAGGGTCCGGGCGGCGCCGCCGCGGCCGAGGACACCCCGCCGGATTGGAACGCCGTGCTGACGCCGGCCAATGTGGCCGCGGGCCAGGCCGTGTCGGCCAAGTGCGCCGCCTGCCACAAGCTGGACGCGTCGAACGCCAACTCCACCGGCCCCGGCCTGTGGGACGTGGTGGGTCGCAAGCCGGCCGCGCACCCGGGCTTCAACTATTCGGGCGCGATGAAGGACTTCGCGGGCAAGCAGGCTATCTGGGACTACGACGCCCTGTACACCTTCCTGAAGGCGCCCGGTAAGGACGTCCCCGGCACCAACATGACCTTCGTGGGTCTGAAGAAGCCGGAAGATCGCATCGCGCTGATCGCCTACCTGCACAGCCTGGGCTCGACGCTGCCGGTTCCGCCGCCGCGTCCGGCCGCCGCCGCCGCTCCGGCCGCTGGCGCTCCGGCCGACGCCGCCGCCGCTCCGGCTGAAGGCGCCGCCCCGGCCGCTGGCGCTGCTCCGGCCGCTCCGGCCGCCGCCGCCCCGGCCGCCGCGCCGAAGGCCTGATCGCTTCGCGGCCATCCCGCCGCGCGATCACTGAATCAGGAAGGGCCGCGAAGTTTTCTTCGCGGCCCTTTTCCTATGGCCGAGCCAGGGATTTTCGCCCTGACCGACGCCCGCCACATGACCCCGCAGTCGATCGTCGACTGGCTGGCGCAGTGGCCGACGAAGTAGGTCTTCCTCTTCCCCCGTGAAACGGGGGAGGTGTCGCGGCGCGAAGCGACGTGACGGAGGGGGCGGCCCCCTCCACCGCTTCGCGGTCCCCCTCCCCCGTTTCACGGGGGAGGAAGAGAGCTCCTAAACTCGCCGATAGCCCAGCGGCGCGCCGACGCCGGCCGCCTCGATGCGAATGATCGCCTCGCTCAGCGGCTCGATCGCCACGGCCATGTGGTGGGCGTTGGCGTGGAGGATGGTGTCGCGGTCGAGCAGGATCGCCACGTGGCCCTTCCAGAAGACGAGGTCGCCGCGCCGGCGATCGGCCTCGGCGATCTCCGGGAAGAAGCCGCGCTGCATATCGGTGTCGCGCGGGCAGGCCCGGCCGCAGGCGTAGAGCGCCTGCTGGATCAGGCCCGAGCAGTCGAGACCCAGGCTCTCGCGACCGCCCCACTGATAGGGCGCGCCCAGGAACCGCTCGGCGATCGCGACATAGTCGGGTTCGAAGCGGCCGATCGGGGCCAGGTGATGCTCGACGAACCAGCCCGTTCGCGCGCCCTTCGCGAAGCGCCCTTCCCGCGCCTGGACCGTGACCAGGGCGTTCAGACTGTAGAGGCCGACGATGGCCGACTTGATGTCCGGCTCGGCGAAGGCGTAGGTCCGCAGGGCGCTGACCCGATGCTCGGGCGTCAGGACCGGCGCCGACAGGGCCTCGATCGGCACATAGCCGACATAGCGGTCGCGGCGCGCCTGGCCGAAGGCGAACGCGTCGGTCTCGAACAAGACGTCGAACGTCTCGCCGAACAGCACCTGGTCTTCCTGCTCGGCGTCCAGCGCGGCGGCCTTGCGCAAGCTGGCGGCCGGGGCGCTGACCTGCATGGGGGTCACGCCGGCGAAGCGGTCCGCGGCGACCAGGCCCTCCAGCCGGCGGTCCGCGAGGCCGTCGCGCAGCAATGTCAGGCGGCGATCACCGGAGCTCATCGGGCGAACCGCGCGCGCAGCATGGCGAAGGCGGCGCGGATCGCCTGAACCTCGGCCCCCACCGGATAGCCGGGCCGGCTCTTGGGGTTCCAGGCGAAGACGTCGAAGTGCGCCCAGGGGCCGATGTCGTCACCAGATGGGGCGAAGCGCTGCAGGAACAGGGCCGCCGTGGTGGCCCCCGCCTGGGCCCAGCCGTCCGGGTCGTTCTTCAGGTCGGCGATGTCGCTGTCGAGGGCGTCGCGATAGGCCTCGGTCAAAGGCAGCCGCCACAGCGGATCGGCCACGGCCTTGGACGCCGCCTCGATCTGGCCGGCCAGCTTGTCGTCGGGGGTCCAGAAGGGGATCACGAACGGCCCCATGGCGATGCGCGCCGCCCCTGTCAGGGTGGCGAAATCGAGGGTCAGGGCGGGCTTCAGCTCGGCCGCGCGGGTCAGGGCGTCGGCCAGGATCAGGCGGCCTTCCGCGTCGGTGTTGCCGACCTCGACGGTCAGGCCCGCGCGGGTCTGAAGCACGTCGCCCGGCCGCATGGCGTCGCCGCTGATGGCGTTCTCGACCACCGGCGTCAGGATGACGAGGCGCACCGGGAGATTAGCCTCCATGACCATCCGACCGAGCGCCAGGGCGTGGGCGGCGCCGCCCATGTCCTTCTTCATCAGCCGCATGCCGGCCGAGGGCTTGATGTCGAGGCCGCCGGTGTCGAACACCACGCCTTTGCCGACCAGGGCGAGCACCGGGTGCGAGGGATCCCCCCAGGTCACCTCGATCATCCGCGGCGCGCGCGAGGCCGCAGCGGCGCGGCCGACCGCGTGGACGGCCGGGTAGTTCTCCTTCAGCAGGTCGTCGCCGCGCACGACCGACAGGGTCGCGCCGTACTTCTGGGCGATCTCACCGGCGATCGTCTCGATCTGCAGCGGCCCCATGTCGTTGGCCGGGGTGTTGACCATGTCGCGGGCCAGGGCGCAGGCGTGGGCCATGGCGGTGACGGCGGCGGCGTCGACGCCCTTGGGCGCGACCAGGCGGGCGATCGGCTCGCCGTGCTTCTTGTAGCGGTCGAAGCGATAGGTCCCGAGCGCGAAGGCCAGGGCCGCCTGTTCGGGATCGAGACCCTTCGGCAGCTTCGAGAGCGCGTAGTCGCCGGCGGGCAGCTTGCCGGCCAGGGTGCGCAGCAGCGACGGATCGACGCGGCCGGCCCCCGTTCCCAGCAGGACCTGCTCGACCGCGCCGCTGGCGCCGGGGACGGCCAGCACCTGCCCCAACTTGCCGGTGAACTTGTTGGCCGCCGCGAAAGTCCTGACCGGCGCGCGTTTCCGGGCCAGGAAGGCCTCGACCTCGCCCTCCGCCAGCGGATGCACCGGAATAGCGCCGGTCTCGGCCTGGCTGAGGATCGGATGCGTCGCGTCGGACATCGGCGGCCTCTCGAAAAATTATGCTTAACGCTTCCTTTAAGCCCCCAGACCGATCATGGCCGGGCTCTTTTCCGGAGACGTCTCCTCCATGTGTCGCAAGCGCGCGCGCCTCGCAACCGTTCTCGCCCCCGCCGTCGTGGCGCTGGCGAGCCTTTGCGCGAACGGCGCGGCCCTGGCGGCCGACGCCCAGCAGCGCGCGGAGGTCCGCAGGCTGGACCCGCTGGCCCGCGCGGCCTTCTGGGGCTCGGAGTTCCAGGCCAACGCTGGCGACGCCGAAGCGGCCGCCGGCCTCGCCCAGGCGCTGCGGGGTTTGGGCCGTAACGACGAGGCCGCCGAGGTCGCGACCAAGGCGCTTGTCGCCCATCCCGACGACGCTCCCCTTCTGCTGGAACTGGCCCGCGCCCACATCGCGCGCGGCCAGGGCTTCTACGCCATCGAACCGGCGCGCAAGGCCGCCAGCCTGTCGCCCAGGGACTGGCGCCCGCTGACCCTGCTGGCCGTGGCCTACGAGCAGGCGCAGCGCGACGATGAGGCCGAGGCCGCTCACCGCCAAGCTTTAGCGCTGGCCCCGAACGAGGCGACGCCGCTGACCAACTACGCCATGCACCTGGCCGCCAAGGGCGACCTGGCCGGCGCGGAGGCCCAGCTTCGCCGCGCCGTCGCCCTGCCCTCGGGCGGCATCCAGGCCCGCCAGAACCTGGCCCTGGTGGTCGGGCTGCAAGGGCGCTTGCCGGAAGCCGAAAAACTGGCCCGCGCCGACCTGCCGCCCGAACAGGTCGCCAACAACCTGGCCTATCTACGCGCGGCCCTGGGGCAGGGCGGCGGCCGCACATGGGAGTCGCTGAAGGCGGGCGGCGGCTAGCTCCATCCAAGCTTGGCCTGCGGCAAATGGCCGGACTCCCGGCAGCGGAGATCGCGTGTATCAAGCGCGCCGCTCGCCTCAAGGACCGTCATGCGAAAGCTGCTCGCCCTGGTCGCCGCGCCGCTCGCGGTCGCGCCGGCCCTCTATCTGGCCTTCATCACCGGCACGGTCGTCGATCGGGGCTATGACTGGGGCGTGATGGACTGGAACAGCGACGGCCGCACCGAGCTGCACGAAGTCATCACCGCCACCGACGTCATCCCGCACGAGACGATCCGAGGCGGCCAGCGGTGCACCAGCTATTTCCACTATAGCCAGGCGACCCTGCTGCGGACCGACTGCGAGGTCGCGGTCTAGATCGTCAGTGCTTGGCGAAGACGTCCTGCACCTTGATGATCGCCGGGCCCAGGATGACGATGAACAGCACGGGCAGGAAGAACAGGATCATCGGCACGGTCAGCTTGGCCGGCAGGGCCGTGGCCTTCTTCTCGGCCGCCGACAGTCGCAGCTCGCGGTTCTCCTTGGCCATCACCCGCAGCGCCGCGCCCAGCGGCGTGCCGTAGCGCTCGGCCTGGATCATGGCCGTGGCGACTGACTTCACCCCGGGATGGTTGGTGCGGCGGGCGAGGTTCTCGTAGGCCTGACGGCGTTCGGGCAGGTAGGACAGCTCGGCGGTCAGCAGGCTGAGCTCCTCGGCCAGCTCCATCGACTGGGCGCCGACCTCCGAGCCGACCTTCTGGATCGCGGCCTCGACCGACATGCCGCTCTCGACGCAGATCAGCAGCAGGTCCAGCGCGTCTGGAAAGGCCGCCACGATCGACTCGCGGCGCTTCTGGGCGATGTTGGTGATATAGACGTTGGGGGCGTAGTAGCCGAAGGCCAGGGCGGCGACGCAGGCGCACAGCTTCTGGATCGGCAGCAGGCCGAAGTCATTGACGCCATAGAGATAGGCCGCCACCACCGCGGCGAACACGAACGGCGCCACGAAGCGGAAGAAGTAGAAGGTCGTCACCGGCCGGGGGCCTCTGAAGCCCGCCTGCGCCAGCTTGTCGACGACCTTTGGGTCCTCCAGCAGGCGCGACAGCTGCAGTCGGTCGACGACCTTCTTGTAGAGCCCTTCGTCCTGGTGGCGCAGGGTTCCGCCCGCTCCGTGCCGCTGGGCCAGGGCCTCGCGCGAACGGCGGCGCAGCTCCTCGCGGCGGTTGGCCACCGACTTCAATCGCCCTTCCAACCCGTTATCGCGCATCAGCGGCGAAGCCAGGGTGAGGATCGTGGCGAAGACCACGACGGCGATGAACGCGGTCAGGAGGTTCGAGGGATCGGTCAGGGTCTCGACGAGCGTCATGTCCCGCCCTCCCCAAGTCCGATTTCCCCGGCGAATGCCGGGGCCCAGATCGAAGCCACGAGAGCCCCAAGGTTCAACACAGCGTGAGGGGGCGAACACCCCAGCCGCTCCGGATGAATCTGGGCCCCGGCATTCGCCGGGGAGGTCGGGAGTATTGGTTGCTTCACCGATCCCCCCTCAGAACTTGAAGTTGATCATCTTGCGCATCACGAAGACGCCAATGCTCATCCAGATCGCCGCCGCCAGCAGCATCAGGTGGCCGCGCGGGTCGGTGAACATCGGCCGCATATAGGCTGGCGAGGTTACGCTGATCAGCAGCACCACGCCTGGCGGCAGGCAGCCGATGATCATGGCCGAAGCGATGGCCTCGGCCGACAGCGCCTTGATCTTCTCCTTCATCATCTTGCGCGCGCGCAGCACGGTCGAGAGGTTGCCCAGCGCCTCGGCCAGGTTGCCGCCGGTCTTCTGCTGGATGGCCAGCACGATGGCGAAGAAGCGCAGCTCGTTGGTCGGCATCCGCTCGTGCATCTTCTCCAGGGCGGCGTCCAGCGGCACGCCCATGGCGACGTTCTCGGTCAGCATGCGAAACTCGCCGGCCAGCGGCTCGGGGCTCTCCTGGCCGATGATCCGCAGGCAGTCGTGCAGCGGCAGGCCCGACTTGATGCCGCGCACGATGATGTCGATGGCGTCCGAGAAGGCCTCGGTGAACTTGCGGATGCGCCCCTGGGCCAGGACCGCCAGCACCCAGCGCGGCAGGCCCAGGCCCGCCGCGAAGCCAGCGCCGAGCGCGATCCACAGGCTCTGCCCCAGGACCAGGACGATCAGGATGACGACGGCGGCCAGACCCAGGCTGACCAGCCAGAACAGGCGCACGTTCGCGCCCAGCCCCGCCGCCTGCATCCGCGCGGCGATGCTGAGCGTCGCCTTCTTCTGCTTGCGCTCCTGCTCCTTCAGCGCCTTCAGGATCGTCTGGCGGCGCACGTCGGTCGGGTTGGCGGCGGGCTTGGCCCTGGCTTGGCGCTCGGCGCTCCCCGAGCCGATCATCTGCGCGCGCTTGGAGGCCTTGGTCGCCTGGCTGTCGCCGCCGACGAACGCGAAGCCCAGGCCGGCGATGGTGATAAAGCCCAGGACCCCGGCCAGGATGAACAGCATCGCCTACTCCGCCGCGTCGAGGGCTTCGGCCAGCTCGCGCTCGAGGCCGTAATAGCGGGCGCGGTCCCAGAACTTGGGGCGGGCGATGCCGGTCGAGCGGTGACGGCCCAGCACGCGGCCGTGCTCGTCCTCGCCGGTGATGTCATAGACGAAGAGGTCCTGGGTCACGACCACGTCGCCCTCCAGCCCGACCACCTCGGTGATGTGGGTGATGCGGCGGCTGCCGTCCCGCAGGCGGGCGGCCTGGATGATCACGTCGACCGAGCCGACGATCATCTCCTTGATGGTCTTGGACGGCAGGCCATAGCCGCCCATGGTGATCATGCTCTCGACGCGGCTCAGCGCCTCGCGCGGGCTGTTGGCGTGCAGCGTGCCCATCGAACCGTCGTGGCCGGTGTTCATCGCCTGCAAAAGGTCGAAGGCCTCCGGCCCGCGCACTTCGCCGACGATGATCCGCTCGGGCCGCATGCGCAGGCAGTTGCGGACCAGGTCGCGCATCGTCACCGCACCCTGCCCCTCCAGGTTCGGCGGTCGCGTCTCCAGGCGCACCACGTGCGGCTGCTGCAGCTGCAGCTCCGCCGCGTCCTCGCAGGTCACGACCCGCTCGGTGGGGTCGATAAAGGCGGTCATGGTGTTGAGCAGGGTGGTTTTGCCCGAGCCGGTGCCGCCGGAGATGATCACGTTGCAGCGGCAGGCGCCGATCACCCCCAGCACCCGCGCGCCTTCCGGGCTGATGGAGGCGTACTCCACCAGGTCCTTCATGGTCAGCTTGTCCCGCCGGAACTTGCGGATGGTCAGGGTCGGGCCGTCGAGGGCCAGCGGCGGGGCGATGACGTTGACGCGGCTGCCGTCGGGCAGGCGGGCGTCGCAGATCGGGCTGCTCTCGTCGACGCGGCGGCCGACCTGGCTGACGATCCGCTGGCAGATGTTCATCAGCTGCTGGTTGTCGCGGAAGCGGACATTGGTCAGCTGGACCTTGCCGCCGACCTCGATGAACACTCGGTGCGCGCCATTGACCATGATGTCGGCGATGTCGTCGCGGGCCAGCAAGGGTTCCAGCGGACCATAGCCAAGGACGTCGTTGGTGATGTCCTGGACCAGGGCCTCCTGCTCGGACACCGACATCGAGACGTTCTTGATCGCCACCAGCTCGGCGACGATGTCGCGGATCTCCTCGGCGGCCTGGCGCTGGTCCAGCTGGGCCAGCTGCGACAGGTCGATGGTGTTGAGCAGGGCGTTGAAGATCGTCGTCTTGGTGACGTGGTAGTAGTCGCTCTGCTCGCGGACGACCGGGGCGGCCAGCGGCGCGGTCTGGCTGGCCAAGGCGCGCGGCGGCGGCCCGGTCACCTTGGGCGGCGGCGCGACTGGCGCGGGCGCTTCCGGCTCGAGGCGACGCGGGCGCGTGGCGATCGTCGCGCCTTCCGCCGGAGCGGGCGGCGGCGCCTTCTGTTCGGCGGACGGGGCGCGCTTGCCGAACATCTCAGGTCTTCTTGAACAGCGCCGACAGCAGCGAGGCCTTCGGGGTCGTCGGCGGCTCGCGGCGGCTGATCAGCCTTGCCAGCTGCTCGATCCCCTCGGCGGCCTTGGAGCGCGGCGCGATCTCGGCCAGCATCTGGCCGTTGTTGGCCGCCAGGCCGTAGGGCTTGGGATCGAACGGCAGCACCAGCGAGGGCTGCAAGCCCAGGGCGTCGCCGAAGTCCTTCACCGGGATCTCAGGCCGGCCGGGCACGCCGACCTGGTTCAGGACAAGGCGCGGCGGGGCGTCGTTCGGGCGGGCGGCGCGCACCAGGTCGATGATGTTCTTGGCGTTACGCAAGGAGGCTAGGTCCGGCGTCGCCACGACCACCAGCTCATCGGAGCCCAGCAGCACCCGGCGGGTCCAGGCGCTCCAGACGTGCGGCAGGTCCAGAACCACATAGGGCGCGGCGGCGCGGATGCGGTGAGTGACCTCGTCGAAGGCGTCGGCCCCGATCTCGTAGTCGTCGTCGAGGGTGGCGGGCGCGGCGAACAACGACAGGCGATCGCCGCAGCGGACCATCATCCGGTCCATCAGCACCGGGTCCAGGCGGTCGGGCTGGCTCAGCGCGTCGAACACGCCCTGCACCGGGTCCTGGTTGAAGTCGAGGCCGGCGGTGCCGAAGGCGAGATCCAGGTCGGCCAGCACGGTCGCCGTCTGCAGCCGCTCGGACATCGTCCAGGCGAAGTTGTGCGCCAGGGTCGAGGCGCCGACACCGCCCTTGGCCCCGACGAACGCCACTTGGCGGCCGACGAACGGCGCGGCGGGATCGGCATAGAGGTCGGCGATCGCGCGGATCACCGACAGGGCCGACAGCGGCGGGGTCAGGTACTCGCTGACGCCCCGCCGCATCAGCTCGCGATAGAGGGCGATGTCGTTGGCCTGGCCGATCACCACCACCTTGGTCCCGGCGTCGCAGACCTGGGCCAGAGCGTCCAGGCGGTGCAGCAGGCGCTGGGCGTCGTCCAGGCACTCGACCAGCACCAGCGAAGGCGTCGGCTGTTCCTGGTAGTGGTCGACGGCGGCGGCCAGACCGCCCATCCGGACCACGGTGGTCGCGCGCGCCATCCGCCTGTCCTTGGCGGCCTGCTCCAGCACGCCCGCGGTCTCGGTGCGGGCGCAGAAGGCGTGGACGGTCACGCGCGGGATCACCGCGTCAGCCGTTCCGGCGTCGGGGATCAGCGACGGGGCGGCGTCGCTCGTCGCGGACGGGCGCGGCGCCAAGGGGTCCTCGAACCCGCCCAGGGTCGGCTCCAACGCCGGCAGCGCCGAGGCGCGCCAGGGATCGGACGCGCCCGTCGTGAAGCTCTCGGCGTCCTCGAGCCCCAGGTTGAAAGGATCGTTGTCGGCCGGCGCCATCAGGGGATCGCCTTGGACAACGTGCCGCTGGCCTGGTCGTCGCGCGCCGCGCTCGTGGTCTGGCCGCGCCGATACTTGCCCAGCACGGTGTCGCGGCGGCCCGCGTCGGGCGCGGTCATGTCGCGCGGCCGAACCAGGTCCTCGGGGTTGGCGACCTGAGCGGCCATGTTGGCGGCGACCGCGCAGCCGAAATTCTCATGGGCCTTGTTGTCGCGCGTGGCGGCGAGGTTCTCCCAGCCCTGGCCGCACTTGGGAATCTGGGCCTCGTAGCGCACGAAGCCGACGCGCAGGACGGCCTCGCGAGCCGCCGCCGGATCGGCGCCGACGATGCGGACCTGGGCGGCCGGCGCGCCGAGGAAGATCAGGCGCTCGCGCACCTGGACGGCCATGGCCCCGGCGTCGCTGGGCGCGGTGACGACAAGCTCCCGCCCCTCTTCTTGCAGCCAGCGTCCGACCAGCGCCTGCAGGGCCGCGCGCTGGTTGTCCGATAGTCCCGTGGCGTGGACCGCCAGCACGATCTCGTCGGGCGTCGGCGTCACCTTGACCCGCTCGGCCCAAACCTGCGTCTCGGTCGCGGCCATCGGTTGCGGGCTGGGAGCCGGCGCGGCGGCGCACGCGGAGAGGCTCGCCGCCGCGGCGAGCCAGAGGCCGGTCTCCAGGAGGGTCTTGAGAGAAGCGCTACGCGTCATGGCGGCCTACTCGATCACATAGCCCACGGGGCCCTGATACGCGCGCCCCGCGTTGGCGCCCGGCGGCGCCTTGACGACCTGATTCAGCCGGCCCAGCAGCACCGCGCCCATGTCCCCGGCCACACTCAAGCCGTCGGCTGGGGTCTGCAGGGTCTTCGGCTTGGTCGGGTCGACGATGTACGGCGTGACGATGATGACGAGCTCGGTCTCGCCGTTCAGGAAGTCACGCGAACGGAACAGAGACCCCAGGATCGGCATGCTGGTCATGCCCGGCAGGGAGTCGATGGCCTGGCGCGTTGTCTGCTGCAGCAGGCCGGCGATCATCAGCGAGCCGCCGGACGGCAGCTCGACGGTGGTCTCGGCGCGGCGAACCGAAAGGCCGGGCACGGTCAGCGAGCGCGACGCCGTCCCGTTGCTGAGCGTGAAGGCGCCCAGGCTGGAGAGCTCCGAGACTTCGGTGGACAGCTTCAGCGAAATCCGGGCGCCCGACATCACGACGGGCGTGTAGCCCAGACCAACCCCGTACGGCTTGAACTCGATCGAGATCCTGCCGGTGTTGTCGCTGCCGGTCGGCACCGGGAACTCGCCGCCGACCAGGAACCGGCCGGCCTCGCCCGAAACCGCCGTCAGGTTCGGCTCCGCCAGGGTGCGGACCAGGCCCACGCGCTCGAAGGCGGCCAGGCAGGCGTTCAGCGTGTTGCCGGTGGCGGTCGACCAAGCGCTGGAGGCGGCGCTCGTCAGGGCGTCCGTCACCGCGCTGGAGGTCCCGTTGCCGGGAACGCCGGTCGAAGCGTTGGTCGAGGTCTGGCTGGAGCTGTTGCTGCTGGTGCTGAGGCTGTTCTTGCGAAGATTGTCGCGGCCATAGCAGGCGCCGCCCCCGCCCAGCAGAGCGCCGTTGACGCCGAACGTGTTCTCGCGCCCCAGGGTGTAGGACTTGAAGCCGTCGTTGAGCAGGTTGTCCGTCGAGACGCCCAGCTGCTTGATGACGTTGCGTTGAACCTCGACGATGCGGACCTGCAGCATCACCTGGTCCTTGCCCGCGATGCTCAGCATGTTGAGCACCTTGTCCGGGCCGCCGACATACTGGGCGGCGATGCGGGCGGCGGACTCGGACTGGGCGGCCGTGCGGACCACGCCGCTCAGCACCACGCTGTCGCGGATCGGTCGAACCTCGATCTTCGCCTCGGGCAATACCCGGTTTAGCGTGTCGGCCAGCTGGTCGACGGGCTGGGCGACCTTGATGGACAGCGACAGGATCCGGCGGCCGGCGTCGTCGAAGAAGGCCGCGTCGGTGACGCCCTCGGCCAGGCCGACGATATAGACGCGCCGGCGGTCGCGCAGCACCGCGTCGGCGACGGTGGGGCTGGTGACCAGGAGGTCGCGGACGTCGGATGGCAGCTCGACGATCGCGGACTTGCCCTTGGCGAGCTCCAGGGTCGCGGCGGTCTGGTCGGCCGTCAGCACGACGCGCGCGACCTGTCCGTTCATGGACGCGGGAGCGGCCGCGGGCGCGACCGGACGCGACGCCGCGCGTGGCGCCGTCTGATAGACATGCGTGCCGGGCGCGGGCCCGTCGCCGAAGACGGGCGTCGCGGTGCTCATGCCCAGCAGGGCGGCGATATGGATGGTCAGCAGCGGGCGGCTCACGGTCGCACCGCCATGATGGTGGTCTGGCCGCCGCGATTGATCCGCACGGCGGCGGCCTCGGCCGGCGCGGCCACGCCGCCGGACGGCGCGCCGGCGTCGGTATAGGCGCGCAGGGCCAGGGTGACCGGGCCGCCGGCCTTGGCGGCCGCCAAGGCTTCAGCCTCGGCCCCGCCGACCTCCAGCGTGGCGGTCGTGGCGACCATGGTCTTGGCGTCCTTGTCGGCGGTGGTCTTTTGATCCAGCGCCAGGACGCGGACGTTGCGCATCACCGTCTCGCCGACGATGACCCGCCCGCCGCCCGCCGGCATCGGCGCATCTCGCGTCGCGATCACATCGACCCGATCGCCGGGCAGGATGAACCCGCCGGCGGTGGTGTCGGCCGAGACCGGCACCGCCACGGCCCGCTTGCCCGGGGTGAGCACGACCGAAAGATAGCCGCCCTCCCCGCCCCGCACGATCTTGCGCGCGGTGATCGGTTCGCCAGCCAGGATGGGATCGCGGACAATGGCGCCGTCCAGCGCCCTGGCGGGATCGCCGCCAATGATCTGACCGGTCACGGCGGCCTTGGCCTGCGCGACAGCGCCCTCGGCCATGCCGCCGCTCGGGGCCGCGCCGTTGGTGATGAAGGCCGCATTGACGGAGTCGGAGGGCCAGGCCTGCCAGCCGATATCGGCTTCGCCCAGACGCGCGCCGACGGCGAGGTCGTGCTTGGCCACCAGCACCTGAGTCATCGGCTTGGCCGGCGCCGCCGCGGGCGCGGCGATGGCGCTGGGCTTTTCAGCCTTGCCGCCCAGGGCGCGCTGCAGCACCACGGCCATGCAGATTGCCGACACGGCGGCGATCAGGACGATCAGGAGGCGGACGGGGCTCATGCGCGGGCGGAACTCGTGCGGTCACTCTGGAAAACCGGGGCCGCCTCCGGGCGAGCACGCGCGATTCAGTCTTGGCCTTTCTGACCGAAGCGCATGGTCGTCCGCTTATAGTTAACGAGGACTGAAATTCCGGTTAACGCCGGCCCGTCCGCCTGCGGCCAGCTGTCGCGGCCTCAGCCCAGAACGCCTTGAGCCAAAAGCGCTTTTGGGAACGCGATCAGGGCGCCCGCGGCGATGGCGACGCCGTAGGGCAAATCACCGCCCGGCTGACCCAGCCGACGCACCCAGACAGGCCCTCCCGCCACGAGCGGCGCGACCCAGCCCGAGCGCAGGGCCAGGACAGCGAAGGTCAGCGCGCCGCCGGCCAGAGCGGTGTACAGCAGGAACGGGGCCACCGCCGGCCAGCCCATCCACAGCGCGCAGGCGGCCAGCAGCTTGCCGTCGCCGCCGCCGATCCAGCCGACCGCGAACATGCCCATGCCCAGCACCAGCGCGGCGAAGCCGACGGCCAGGCAAAGGCCGATCGCCGAAAGGCTGGCGCCGCTGGCGAGAGCCGCCGGAACAAAGGCGACGACCAGGGCCAGGGACACCCAGTTGGGGATCGTATAGCTGGTCAGGTCCTTCAGCGCCCCCACGATGGCCAGGGCCGGAAAGACCATCAGCAGCAAGATGTGGAGAGCCTGCATTACGTCGCGCGCCTGAGTGGGAACCGCCACATCGTGCGATGACACCCGTGAAGTAAGGGTTTCCCCAAACACAAAAAAGCCGCGACGCCTGAGCGTCGCGGCCTCCCGCTTCCCGAGCGAAATCCCTGTTCTCTAGTCGCCGAGCCCGAGGCCCAGGCCGGTGACGCGCGCGCCGGGGCTGAACACAATGCCCAGACCCGTGACGCAGACCATGGTCACAGCCGCGATCAGGGCGACGAACAGGCCGTATTGGATGCCCGCGACGCCAGTTTCATCCTTGGCGAAGGCCTTGATCAGTTGGGTCACAGCGCGATTTCCAGAGAGGGATCTGATGAAGCCAACCTACGCCCAGCGCCATGAATTTCGCGTTATTCACTGAGGTTAATTGCAGGTTACCAAGTAAAATTGGACTCGTGTGGAATTCAGGCCAAATAAAAAGGCCGGGACAAGCCCGGCCTTTTCAATACAGCTCTTCCGAACCTGGCGCTTAGTTGCCGGTCTGAGCGGGGGTCTTTTCGATCGCTTCGCCCGCCGCGGTGAGTTTGGTGTTCAGCTTGTCGCCGAGGCTCGTGACGGCGGTCACGATCACAACGGCGATCAGGGCGACGATCAGGCCGTATTCAATGGCCGTGGCGCCGGATTCATCCTTCAGGAAGCGCGTGACGAACTTGGTCATGACTTGGTCTCCAAAACCAGGGCTTGTGAGTTGAGGTTTCCAAGTCAGCTCGACTTGCCACCCCTCCGAGAACACGATCAACTTCTCGCCCCGCACTTAATTGGTAGTAAATTGGAAATGGTTTATTTCATATTTAGCTAAGTTTATTCGAATTTACCATTATCAAGACTTAACCATAAGGCCAAAATCCACGCCAAACGCCTGATTTAGCGAAGCTTTTCCAAATCAAGCAGGCATGCTCGAAGACGGCTCTTAGGCCTTTATTGACCAATCCGTCCGATCCTGGAGGACGTTGGCACCCGTCCAAGGCATTCCATGCGTCGCTTCCCGTTCATCTTTGCCGCGCTTCTGGCCGCCTGGAGCGTCGAGGCTTCGGCGCAGTCGCGCGCCCTGCCCGTCGCGGCGGGCCAGGCGATCTCCTTGTCGATGGATGGCGCGGTGCGCGACGTGGTGATCGGCGATCCCGACGTCGCCGACGTCAGCGTGGTCAGCGACCGCGCCCTGGTCGTGCTGGGCAAGCGGCCCGGCGTCACCAGCCTGCTGGTCTTCGGCCCCGGCGGCCGCCCCCTGACCGATCGCCAGGTCGTGGTGTCGGAAGGCGGCGGCGGCGCCGTGACCGTCTATCGCGGCGCCTCGGCCAGCACCTACGCCTGCGGTCGTCAGTGCACGCGCCTGGGTCCACCGGCGGCCGGCTCTCCCCCCTGATCGCCAAAAAACGCCCGCCTTCTCTAACCAGTGATTAGGGCCGTTCCGCCTAGGCTCGCGGTTCGTTCACGAGGCGCCGCTCCGCATGGCTCATCGCCCCCTCCTCGATCGCGCACGCCTTGAAGGCGTCGGGCGCCGGCTGGCGAGGCTGCGCCTTGTTCGCGTCGCGGCGCGGTTCGCGCGCGCCGAACGCGGGGCGACCGCTGTCGAATTCGCCCTCGTCTCGCTTCCATTCCTGATCCTGGTCATGGCGATGATCGAGCTAGGGCTGGTGTTCCTGGTCTCGCTGACCCTGGAGAACGCCATCATCGACGCCGGCCGCACCATCCGGACGGGCGAAGCCCAGACCGCCAAAATCACGGCGGCGGATTTCAAGACGGCCGTCTGCGCCAGGATGAGCTGGCTGGGCGACCGCTGCGCCGGCGCCCTGGCGCTGGACGTCCGCACCTATGCCGATTTCGCCAGCGTCAGCGCTTCGAACGCCGATGGGACCGTACCCGACCCCGTCGCCTGGGATCCTGGCAAGGCCGGTTCGATCGTTCTGGTGCGCGGCTACTATACCTGGCCGCTCGTCACGCCCCTGATGCAGACCGGGCTGCAGAGCGCCAATGGCAAGCGGATCATCTACGCCGCCACCGCCTTCATGAACGAGCCTTACGAGCAATGAGGCGCCGCCGGCCATTCCCGCGACGGTTCTGGCGCGATCGGCGCGGCGCGTCCGCCGTGGAGTTCGCGCTGGTCGCGCCGTTGCTGATCGTCATGTACTGCGGCATGGCCGAACTGACCCAGGCGATGATGGCTCAGCGCCGGGTGTCGAACATCACGTCCTCGATCGGCGACCTGACGGCCCAGGCGTCGCAGACGGGCCCCAGCCGGACGACGGATGTCTTCAATATCGGCGCGATCATCATGTCGCCCTTCCCGACGACCGGCCTGAAGATGTGCGTCGCCAGCATCGTCTCCGACGCCAATGGCAAGAACACCGTGGCCTGGTCGCGCGCATCCGAGGCGGGCATGACCAACTGCCCGGCGCAGGGCGCGGTGCTGACCGACGTGCCGGCGGCCGTGCTGTCCGCCAACAAGAGCGTGATCCTGGCGCGAACGGCCTATGTCTACAGCTCGCCGATCCAGCTGATCCTGCCCAAGCCGCTGACCTTCAACCGCACGCTCTATCTGCGGCCACGCCGGGTGGACGCGGTGTTGTGGTCGGCGGCGAGCTAGGCTGGAAGCGCCGAGCGCAGGCGCTCGACCAGCGGATGGGCCTCGAACGCCCGATCGCCCAGGCGCGAGACGGGACGCACGCCGATCAGGCTGTTGGTCAGGAATACGGCTTCGGCGCGCTCCAGCGCCTCTGGCCCCACGGCGACTTCCTCGACGGCCTGCGCCGCCAGAAGTCGGGCCCGGGTGATGCCGGGCAGCACGCCGCAATCCAGCGCCGGCGTGAACAAGCGCCCACCCGCGACCCAGAAAAGATTGGCCGCCGCGCCGCAGACTACATGGCCGCGGTTGTTCAGCATCACCGCCTCGTCGGCCCCGGCGGCGACCGCCTCGGTCCGGGCCAGGACGCTGTCGACATACGAGAGGGTCTTCAGGCGACTGGCCGGAGAGCCTTCGTTGCGGCGGACACTGGAGACGATGGCCCGCGCCGGCGTCGTCACCGGCGCCACCGCCGCGACCCGCGCGAACAGTCGGGGCGTCAGGTCGGCGGGGCGGTCCAGCCCACGTCCGCCCGAACCGCCAGTCAGGGTCAGGCGCAGCGCCACGCGCCCCGTCGCCGGGACCATGCGGCGGCACAGCCCCTCCGCCTCGGCCCGATCAAAGGGCAGGCCCAGCACCGCGCAGCCGCCGGCCATGCGATCGAGGTGCTCGTCGAGGTGGCGGATCTCGCCGTCCAGCGCCAGCAGGGTCTCGAACAGCCCCTCGCCCAGCAGCAGGCCCCGATCATCGAAGGGAATGGCGTCGTGAGCGATCATCCGAGGCTCTCCGTCAGCGCGCGCCGGATGGCGGCGATCTTGGCCTCGGTCTCCAGACGCTCGGCGCGCGGGTCGCTGTCGGCGACGATGCCCGCGCCGGCGCGCGCCTCGACCCGCCAGCCGCCGGCATCCTCGACCAAGGCGACGGTGCGGATCAACACGCTGGAGTCGAGTGCGCCATCATGACCCACCCAGAATAGGGAGCCGCAGTAGGGACCGCGCGGCGCCTCCAGCCCCGCGATCACCTTCATGGCCTGCACCTTGGGCGCGCCGGTGATCGAGCCGGGCGGGAAACTGGCCCGCAACAGGTCGGCGACACCGCGCCTCTCCGCGAGCCGCGCGGTGACCGTAGAGACCAGGTGGTGAACGTTGGCGAAGCTCTCGATCCTGAAGAGGTCCGGGGCGCGGACGCTGCCCGGCGAACTGACCCGCGCCAGGTCGTTGCGCATCAGATCGACGATCATCAGGTTCTCGGCCCGGTCCTTGTCGCTGGCCAGCAGCTCGGCCGCCAGGGCCAGGTCGCGGGCCGGGTCGCGGTCGCGGGGCCGCGTGCCCTTGATCGGCTTGGTCTCGATCGCGCCGTCGGGCTGGACCTTCAGGAACCGCTCGGGCGAGTTGGAGACCATCGCCCGCCCCGGCAGCCGCAGATAGGCCGCGAACGGCGCGGGGCTCTGGCCGCGCAGGCGCGTGAACAGGTCGAACGGATCGGCTCCGGGCGCGAGGCGACCCGTCCAGGCGCGGGCGATATTGGCCTGGAAGATTTCGCCGGCCCGGATGCGCTCGACCACCTCGCCGACGGCGGCTTCGTAAGCCGCGGGATCGTCGGCGGCGAGGTCTGGGCACAGGGGGCCCTTGGGCTCTCGGTGCGGGGCGACGGGAGCGTCGAGCCAGGTCAGGGCGTCGCGGGCCCGAGCGTCCGCCTCGCCGTCGGTCGCGCCGCGGCCGATCGCCAGCACCTGGCGGGCGTGATGGTCGAAGGCCAAGAGAGCCGGATAGCGGGCGCAGGTCAGGTCCGGCCAGTCGGAGCGTGCGAGGCCGAGGTCCTCGATCCGATCGCCCAGTTCGTAGACGGCCAGGCCCACCACGCCCCCTTGGAACGGCGGGCCGTCGGGGTCGCTCGGCTGGCGCGGTCCCAGCAGGTCGGAGAGCGCTTTGAACGGGTCGGAAGCATCGTCGGAGGCCAGGCTGAAGGTCGCGTCCGGCGCGCGCAACAGATAGGACCACCGCCCGCCTTGCCCGCCCGACATCAGCGCGCAGGCATAAGGCTCGTCCCGGAAGGGCGCCATGGCCCAGACCGGCTCGCGCCAGGGGGCGGTGAGGATGGCGACGCGGCGCATGGGGTGGTGATAGCAGGGCCGGAAGGCGGCGCGCCAGATGCTCCCCCGCGATGCGGGGGAGCTGTCGCGGAGCGACTGAGGGGGCAAGCTGGAAGTCGGCCGCGCTAGCCCCCTCCGGCCCTCTGGGCCACCTCCCCCGCATCGCGGGGGAGGAATTAGCCCTCCCGTCCCCCGCCCTTCACGGTCGAGAGCCCCACCAGCCCCACCAGCATCAGCCCCGCGATCGGGATGAAGCCGGCCACCTGGGCCTGGGCCAGCTTGGTCGCCAGGGCCACCAGCAGCGAGCCCAGCCAGACCGTCGCCGTGCCGGACAGCGAGAACAGGCCAAAGAAGGCCGCCATGCGATCGGGCGGCGCCAGGCGCACCAGCAAGGTTCGGCTCGAGGCGTATTGCGCCGTGACGAACACCGCGATCAGCAGGCTGCAGCCCAGATAGACGAGCTCCGGCAAGGTCTGGAACAGCGGCCCGTTCCAGACCGGCGGATGGGACCCCGCCGGCCACGGCCAGAGGTACAGGATCTTCTCCCGGTTGGTGCCGATCATGCCCAGCAGCATCAGGATGCAGCCGATGATCTCGGCCTGGACGGCGCGGCGCGGGCCCAGGGTGCGATCCAGCACCGGCGCCAGCAAGCCGCCCAGCACGCCGAACACCGACAGCGATATGCCGTAGGCCAGCATCTCCAGCTCGCCCCATCGCATCAGGCCAGCGGCGAACAGGCCGCCGAAGATGATCATCGCCGTCATGCCGTCGCAGTAGAACATCCGAGCCGCAAGAAACTTGGCGACCTCGGCGTGGCCCTTCAGATTGGCGAAGGTGTCGATGATCAGCCGCACGCCCTCCTTCAGCGACGCCCCCATGGAGACGCCGGTGCGGGCCGCGTCGCGCGTCCACAGGAAGAACGGGATCGCCCCCAGCAGCATGACCACCGCCGACAGCGGTCCGGCCAGGCGGCTGGGCTCGTTGTCTGTCTGGCTGAGGCCAAACAGCGGCGCGGACGGCACGAAGGACCAGGGGACCTGCCCCGGCAGGACGAAGGCCCACATCACGAAGATCAGCAGGGACACCGACAGCCCATTGGCCACCGCGTAGCCCAGGCCCGACAGCACAGGCTCCTGGCCGGGCTCGGCCGCCCGCGACAGCAGCGAGTTGTTGAGCACGTCGCCCAGGTTATAGGCCACCCCCAGGGTGATCAGGGCCGCGCCGACCAGACCGACCGAAAGCCCCCCCGGGGTGGCGAACCAAAGCGCCAGCAGGATGGGCAGCATGATCGCCAGGACCAGCGCCATGAACGGCTTGCGCGGCCCGTAGCGCTCGATCGAGGCGCCCAGCAGCGGCGCGGTCAGGGCGGTGATGATCCCGTAGACGGTCGAGATGTCGGCCACGACCGCCTGGCCCTTGACCGGATCGCCGACCAGCACCCGCGAGAAGTACGGCGCGAAGACATAAATGGTGACCAGGATGACATAGGGGTCGCGACTGCCCTGGTGCAGGATCCAGCTGAGCGCCCCGCGCGAGAGCCGTTTTCGCGGCTTGGGGACCAGGACGTCCTCGGCGCCCGCTTCGCCCAGGACTTCGCTCACGCCCGGAGGCGTCCCCGCCAGCTCGCTCATACAGCACCCTAATGTCACCGGCCCTCTGACGGGGCCATGCGACGAGGCTGGACCTTAAACGAGCGTTTGTCACCTTACCGATTGGAGCGTCATTTTCTCCGACCTCCCCGGCGAATGCCGGGGCCCAGATTCATCCGGAGCGGCAGGGGTGGACTCGCCAAAAAGGCAGGGCTTCCCGGCTAGATCAGCGCCTTCGATCTGGACCCCGGCATTCGCCGGGGAGATCGGCTACAGCAAAATATGCGCCCGCACCTGCTCGCGCGCATCCGCGTTCAGCCCGACAACCCGCTCCAGATAGCCGTCCAGCGAGCCGCACTCTTCCTTGATCACCGCGAAGGCCGCGGCCAGATAGCGGGCCTCGACGCCCATGGCCGCGCGCATGGCGGCCTCGTCGGGCCGACGACCGGTCAGCTCCTGGATGTGATCCATGAAGATGCGGCCCCGACGGTCGAAGCGGGTGGGGTCGTTGGTCAGCAGATAGTCGTCGATGACGTCATCGTCGGCCACGCCGGCGATGTGGTGGGTCAGGGCCGCCAACACGCCGGTGCGATCCTTGCCCGCCGCGCAGTGGATCAGGGCCGGGCCCCGCCCTTCCGCCAACGCCAAGAAGAAGCGGCGGAAGAGATCGATGTGCCGCTCCTTGAACGGCAGGCGGCGATAGTACTCGTCCATGTAGTCGTGGACGGCGTCCTCGGTCAGATCCGTGCTGGTGATGAACTCAAGCCAGGGGTCGGTCCCGGTCACGCCCAGGTCGTTGTCGATCACCTGGGCGGAAAAGCCTTTCCAGCGGCGCGAGGGCGAACGCTCGCGCTCGTTGGGGCGGCGCAGATCGACCAGGGTGACGATCCCCAGGGCCGCCAGCGCGTCGAGATCCTCGTCGGTCGCCTCGGCCTGGTGGGCGGCGCGGAACAGCACGCCCTTCTTCAGCCGCCCCGCTCCGGCGGCATAGTCGCCGAAATCGCGGAAGTTCTCGACGCCTTGCAGGGGGATGTGACGGGTCATGGCGGGGGATTTAGCGGGCCTTCGTGACGAACGAAATCCCTAAACCCCGACCTCCCCGGCGAATGCCGGGGTCTAGATCGAATTCTCCGAGCGCGCGGGTTGGCTGAGGCCGAAGGCGCGAGCCCTCAAGCCGCTCCAGATGAATCTGGGCCCCGGCGTTCGCCGGGATCGGATCTTAAGAGGACTTCCTCAGCAGCGGCTGCAGTCGGTCCTGCAGCGGTTGGTCGATATAGGTGTGGAACAGCCAGGCCGCGCCATAGGCCAGCGGGAAGCCGGCCAGCCACATCAGCCACTGCCAGCCGATGCCGATCGGCACGGTGTCGATCAGCTTGTGGATGGCGCTCCAATAGATCACCCCGACGAAGATGTGGGTGATGAACAGGGCGAAGGACAGCTTGGCGCCCTCCTCGATCCAGGCCTGGGGGCGCTTGACCGGCAGGCGGCCGGCGCCCAGCACGATCATGGCGATGGCCAAGAGCGACGGCGCGTCGAACATCCACTGTTCGGGCAGGGCGTAGCGGTCCAGCGGCTGGGTGACGACCAGCAGGGCGACGCCGCCCCACAGCAGAGCCTTGGCGGCGCCCTCGGAGGGCCAGCGCATGTCGACGGCCCGCGCCAGGCAGACGCCCAGGATGAACAGCGGCAGGGCGCGCACCACGCCGAACTGGAACTGCAGGTCGGCCAGGGCGTGGTCGAACACGACCTCGGCCAGGACCTCGAAGGCGGCCATGACCGCCACGCCGATCAGCGGCAAAAGCCAGGCGTGGCGGATCTTGCTGACGTTTCGCCAGAATAGCGGGAAGAGCGCGTAGCAGACGATCAGCGCCGACAACGACCAGCTGGGCAGGTTCCAGCCGTCGCTGGGAAAGCCCCACGCGTGAACCAGCAGGGCCTGGGTCGGCAGCTGGTCCCAGGCGAAGCGGCTGGGCTTGTGGGCGTCGGTGCCGACCGCGTTGAGGATCAAGACCAGCACGGCCAGCATCGCCAGAACCGCCAGATGCCCCGGCCAGACTCGCGCCGCGCGGCGGACCCAGAAGCGCGGCGTGCTGATGTGTCCCTTCAGCACCGAGCCGCCATAGGCCCGGCCCAGCACATAGCCCGACAGCATCAGGAAGAAGTCCGTGGCGAGAAAGCCGCGCGAGAACACCTGGGCGAAGCGCTCGATCCGCATCGGGCTCTCGGCGCCGTAGTGGTAGACCACGATCAGCAGGGAGGCGAGGAACCGCAGGAAGTCCAGGGCCCCGCCGCGCACGGCTTCCTTGCCGGACGGCGCGGAGGCGGTTTCCGACGAGGTCGAGGCGGAGGGTGTAAGCGGCGCGGTCACGGCTCGCGCATACCAAAGCCGCTCGCGCCGGGAAAGGCCGCCGTAACGGCGCCGAGTTGCGGCGGCGCGTCACGCGCCTTATCTGTAACTCAAGTTGTTTCTAATGAGCGCCGTCATGTCCCGCATGCCCGTCCTGTTCCTCGGCCACGGCTCGCCGATGAACGCCATCGAGGACAACGCCTGGAGCCGCGACTGGGCGCGCCTGGGCCGTGAGCTGCCGCGCCCGCGCGCGATCCTGATGGTCAGCGCCCACTGGGAGACGCGCGGCGCCTCGGCGGTCAGCGCGGCGATCGCGCCCGAGACGATCCACGACTTCGGCGGCTTTCCGCAGGCGCTGTTCGACGTCCAATATCGCGCGCCCGGCGATCCGGCCCTGGCGGCGCGGGTGTCCGAGCTCCTGTCGCCCGATCCGGTCGTGCAGCATCCGACCCGCGGTCTCGACCACGGCGCTTGGGGCGTGCTGAGGCCGATGTATCCCGACGCCGACATTCCCGTGGTGCAGCTCAGTCTCGATCGCGGCCGCTCGGACCGCTGGCACTACGAGGCGGGCAGGCGCCTGGCCCCGCTGCGCGACGAAGGCGTGATGATCCTGGGCAGCGGCGACATCGTCCACAATCTGCGCGCCGCCGACTTCCGTCGCCCCGAGGCGCCGCCCTGGGCCGACCGCTTCAACCAGAAGGCCAAGGCCCTGATCCTGGCCGGCAACCACGACGCCCTGATCGATTGGCGCGACCTGGGACCCGACGCCGAGGCCTCGATCAATAGCGCCGAGCACTACCTGCCCTTGCTCTACGTGCTGGGCGCGGCGGGCCAAGGCGAGCCCATCAGCTTTTTCAACGACGACGTCTTCGCGGCGATCTCGATGACGGGCGTGAAGCTGGGGTGAGGCGCGAAGCCAAGTTGCTCCCCCGCGATGCGGGGGAGCTGTCACGGAGTGACTGAGGGGGCGAGCATCGCATGGGCCGAGCTTGCCCCCTCCGGCCCTCTGGGCCACCTCCCCCGCATCGCGGGGGGAACTTAAAGAGCCGCCGCCGCCTGTTTCGCCGCCTCGACCCGCTCGCCCATCGCCGAGCCATAGAAGGCGCTGATCCGCTGCAGCACCTGCGGCGGCGCGGTCTCCGGGCGTCCCGCGTCGAACGGCGGCGCCGGCGCATACTCGACCGCCAGCTGGATCCCCTGGGCCACCTCGTCTCCCGCCAGCTCGGCGATCAGGGTCAGGGCGAAGTCGATGCCGGCCGTGACCCCGCCGCCGGTGATGTAGCGCCCGTCCCGCGCCACCCGCGACGGATCGGGGATCGCCCCGAACAGCGCCAGCTGATCGCGCCAAGCCCAGTGGCAGGCCGCCCGCTTGCCCTTCAGCAGGCCCGCCGCCGCGAGCACCAGCGAGCCGGTGCAGACCGAGCAGACGTAGCGCGCGCCGTCCGCCAGCCGGCGGATCTCGGCGATGAAGTCCCGGTCGCCCATCGCCTCGGTGGTCCCAAACCCGCCGGGCACGATCAGCACGTCGCAGGCCTCTATGTCCGACAGCTTCGGCAGATGCGCGAAGACCAGGCCGTCGGCCTCGATCTCGCCGCCCGCCAGGCTGGCGACGGTGACCTTGGCGCCCGGCAGGCGGCACAGCACCTGGTGCGGACCGGTGAAGTCCAGATGGGTCACACCCGGGAACAGGGCGATTACTATGGAGAGGGGCTGGCTCATGCGGTTGTTTCCGTCACGGTTGACGGGGAGAACATGGTTCGATTAGCGTCTGGCGGAAATGACATATTTCCCACGGATTCAGCCAAGGCGTCTCGCCATGCCCCGCGCGATCGGCTTTCTTGTCTATCCGGGCTTCCAGCTGCTGGACGCGACCGGCCCGATCGCCGCGTTCGAGATCAGCGGACGGTTCTCGCCCGGCGCCTACAGCCTGCATTTCCTGTCGCTGCGCGGCGAGCCGACGCTCAGCTCGTCGGGCTTGGTCGTGCAGACCAAGGCGCTGAGCGACGCGCCGCCGCTGGACACCCTGATCGTCGCTGGCGGCGACGGGGTGAAGGTCCCGGCGACCTGCCCCGAGACCCTGGCCTTTGTCCGCAAGGCCGGCCGCGAGGCGCGTCGCGTCGCCTCGGTCTGTTCGGGGACCTATGTCCTGGCCGAGGCGGGCCTGCTGGACGGCAAGCGCGCGACGACGCACTGGAGCCGAACCCAGGACTTCCAGCGCCGCTATCCGAACATCCGGCTGGAACCCGACCGCATCTGGATCCAGGACGGCAAGATGTGGAGCTCGGCCGGCATCACCGCCGGCATCGACCTGTCCCTGGCCTTGATCGGCGCGGACCTGGGCGAGGCCATCGCCCGCCGCACCGCCCAGCAGCTCGTCGTCTATCACCACCGCCCGGGCGGCCAATCGCAGCACTCGGCCCTGATCGACCTGAGGCCCGGCCGCTTCGACGCCCTGCTGTCCTGGGCGCGCCAGAACCTGTCGGAGTCGCTCAGCGTCGAGCAACTCGCCGACCGCGCGGCCATGAGCCCCCGCAACTTCGCTCGCCTTTTCGCCCAGGAGACCGGCGTCACGCCGGCAAAGGCCATCGAGCGCCTGCGGGTCGAGGCCGCCCGCGCCCTGCTGGACAGCCAGCCGCTGCAGGTCGAGGACGTCGCCTTGGAAACGGGCTTTGGCGATCCAGAACGGATGCGCCGCGCCTTCGTCCGCGCCTTCGGGCAGCCGCCCCAGGCCCTGCGGCGGGCGGCGAAGGCGGGGTAGTCCGCTCAGTCCGTGCAGTGGACCTCGTCGTCGTCCTGCTCCAGCGCCTCTTGGACGCGGTGGCCGATCGCGGTGGCGCCGGCGTCATCGGCGGCGATGTCGCCCTGGTCCCGGCGGTCGGTCGAAGCCTTCGCCAGGGCGTCCTGCTGTTCCTGATCCTTGGGGTCGCTCATCGGAAATCTCCCACGCAACACGCGTGAAACTAAGACCCGAGGCGCGCGTCCGTTCCCACCCTTGGCTCGAACGTCGGATCGGTCCAGGCTGAGCGCATGCTGTATCTCGTGATCAAGGCGGCCATGTCCGGCGTGATCGTCGCCGCCGTGGCGGAGATCGCCAAGCGCTATCCCGGCCTCGGCGGCCTCATGGCCTCGCTGCCTCTGGTGTCGGTGCTGGGCATGATCTGGCTGTGGCGCGACACCCGCGATCCGGTGCGGCTGGCCGATCACGCGACCGGAACCTTCTGGTTCGTGCTGCCGTCCCTGCCGATGTTCCTGCTGATCCCGGCGATGCTGAAGCGCGGCGCGCCGTTCTGGGCCGCCCTCACCGCCGGCTGCCTGCTGACCATGGCGCTCTACGCGGCGATGGTCTGGGCCGGACCAAAGTTCGGCTTGAAGCTCTAGCCGCGGATGAGCATGCAACCGGGTCTTCGGACTCAAAAGCTCGCCTTCCTGGGCCTTGTGCCCAGGACCCATGCCGGCGGCGGCTCGTACGTTCAGGATCGTCGCAAGCTGAGAGGCCCAGGTTGCGGGTCAAGATCAGCAGCGACGGAACGATGGGTCCTGGGCACAAGGCCCAGGAAGGCGGGAGTTGATCGCGCCGAGAATATTGCGCTCTAGCCCCGCTCCGCCCGCAGACGCGCCACCTCGTCCTGCAGCACGGCCAGCCGCGCGGCGTGCTCTCGGCACAGCACCATCAGCTCGTCGCTGCGCAGGGCGTCCAGCTTGTCGATCACCCGCATGATCTCAAGCTCGGCCCGCAGGTTGACGGCGTAGTCGTGCTCGGCGGTCAGGCGGTCCTTCGCCGCCTGGCGGTTCTGGCTCATCATGATCACCGGCGCCTGGATGGCCGCCAGGGTCGAGAGCAGCAGGTTGAGGAAGATGAACGGATAGGGGTCGAAGACCAGGCCCAACGGCTTGGTCAGCAGGTTCCAGCCCATCCACAAAGCCAGGGCCAGGGCGAAGCCGCCGATGAAGCCCCACGAGCCGCCCACCGCCGCCACCCGGTCGGCCAGGCGCGTCCAGAAGGTGCCGTCCTCGTCCAGCAGCAGCCGCGGGTCCGAGGGCTGTTCGGCCAGGATCAGGTCGATGACGCGCTTCTGCACGTCGTTGAGCGCGTCATAGGGACGGCCCAGCAGGTCCAGAGAAAGCTGGTCGAGATGTTCGTGGGTCATGCGGAGACTCGGCGGCTGGCGTCGACGGAAGCTCTCCCGCCCATGGTCAAGCCTGGCAAGATCGCGCGACGCGCGCTTGACCCTTTGCGCGGCTCGTCATCTGATCAGCGATAACAAGGATATCGGGAGGGACGACGAGATGGCCGCCAACGGTCGCAAGAGCATCTTCATCACCGGCGCGGCCAGCGGCATCGGCCTGGCCTGCGCCAAGCGCTTCGCCAGCGCCGGGTGGTTCATCGGGCTGTCTGACATCGACAAGGCCGGGCTGGCCGCGCTTTCTGCCGAGCTCGGCGAGGACCGGGTGCTGCGCCAGCTGCTGGGGCTGGCTGGCGCCACGCTGCGCACCAACCACTGGCGCACCGGTGTCGGCCATTCGGGCGCGCCCGGGCCGCGGCGCGCGTTCCTGAGCTTCAAGTTCGACTCGGCCCAGGTGCCGGGGCTGCCCAGCCCGCGGCCCTTCGTCGAGATCTTCGTGAAGGATCTCGGCATCGTTCAGGATATGGCGCGGGCCGCCCGTTATCCCGTGCCGCTCGCGGCTGCCGCGCTGGGCAACATGCGCGCATTGCATGGCGATTTCCTGCAGCAGTTCTGGTAGTTGACGCCTGAGGTCGAAGTTGTCGATTTTGCGCACGCCGTGGTCGCCCGGCTGCGCGGCTTTGGCTGCCTGGCTGCGCTTGGCCTGTTTGCAGGCGACGCCCGCCAGCAGCGCCTCGGCGTCGCGCAGGATCGGCTCGATGCTGCGGAAGTTGGTGGTCAGCATCAGCACCTGGCTCTTGGCCTTGCCGCGGCTGGGGAAGTGGCGGTCGAAGTCGAGGAATAGTTCCGGCGAGCTGCCGCGCCAGCCGTAGATCGACTGCCAGTCGTCGCCGATGGCCATCAGGCTGACCGCCTTGCCGCGGCCGGTCAGGGCGCGGTG
>NZ_CALCDX010000099.1 GCF_937900395.1 uncultured Caulobacter sp. | reverse complement strand
CCTCGTCGACGATGACGAAGGCGTGGCTCAGCGTGCGGCCGCGCATGAAGGCGATCGGGGCGACCTCGATCTCCAGCTTCTCGCGGCGCCGGCGCAGCTGATCGGCTCCCATGATGTCGGTCAGCGCCTCCCAGACGGGGGCCATGTAAGGGTCGACCTTCTCGTTCAGGTCGCCCGGCAGGAAGCCCAGCTTCTCGCCGGCCTCGACGGCGGGGCGGGTGACGATCAGGCGGTCGACCTCGCCGCGCAGCAGCATGCCCGCGCCATGGGCGACGGCCAGGAAGGTCTTGCCGGTGCCGGCGGGACCCAGACCAAAGACCAGCGGATGGCTGGCCATGGCCTCCAGGTACTTCGCCTGGCCCTTGGTCTTGGGCGAGACATTGCCCTTGCGCACCTGGCGCGGAGACGCCTGACCGCCGGCCTGGTGCGCCGCGCCCAGCGCGATGCGCACATCGGCCTCGACCACTTCCTCGCCCGCGTCGGCGCGATGAGCCAGGGCCTCGAGCACCCGCTTGGCGCCCGTGCGGCCGCGTGCGTCGCCGGTGATGGTGACGCCGCCGCCCGGCGTCTCGATCAACACCTTGAAGGCGTCCTCGATCAGGGCGGCGTGGCGGCCGGAAGGACCGGAGACGGCGTGGACGGCGTCATCCGACAGCGGCAGGAACTCAGGCGTGCGGCTCAAGCGGTCTCCAGGACAGGCTCGAGAGCCCCGCCCAAGCTCATCTTGGCGGCGCTCTCGATACGGACGGGAACGATCTTCCCAATGAGTTGTTCGCCGCCCTCGCAATGGACGGCCTGCAGATAGGGACTGCGGCCCACGACCTGGCCGGGATGGCGCCCGGGCTTTTCGAACAGCACGGGCAGCACCTTGCCGACCTGGGCGGCGTTGAAGGCGCGCTGTTGCTCGTCCAGCAGCTGGTTCAGGCGCTCCAGGCGCTCGGCCTTCACGTCCTCGTCGACCTGGCCGGGCATGGCCGAGGCCGGCGTGCCGGGGCGACGCGAATATTTGAACGAGAAGGCGCTGGCGAAGCCGACCTCGCGGACCAGGTCCAGGGTCTTCTCGAAATCGGCGTCCCGCTCGCCAGGGAAGCCGACGATGAAGTCGCCGCTCATGGCGATGTCCGGCCGGGCGGCGCGGATGCGCTCGATCAGGCGCACATAGCTCTCGGCCGTGTGGTCGCGGTTCATGGCCCTGAGGATCTTGTCGCTGCCCGCCTGCACCGGCAGGTGCAGATAGGGCATCAGCTCCGGCAGCTCGCCGTGCGCTTCGATCAGGTCCTCGCCCATGTCGCGGGGGTGGCTGGTCGTGTAGCGGATGCGGTCCAGGCCATCGATCTTGGCCAGCTGGCGGACCAGCTTCGCCAAGGTGGAGCCATCGCCGTCATAGGCGTTGACGTTCTGGCCCAGCAGGGTGACTTCGCGCACGCCGGCGCCGGCCAGACGCTTGGCCTCCTCGACGATGTCGTTCACCGGCCGCGACCACTCGCCGCCGCGGGTGTAGGGCACGACGCAGAAGGTGCAGAACTTGTCGCAGCCTTCCTGCACGGTCAGGAAAGCGGTGACGCCGGTCACGTGGCGCTCGGCCGGCAGGGCGTCGAACTTCTCGTCGGCGGCGAAGTCGGCGGCCAGGCGCTCGCCGGTCGCGCGGTGGGCGCGGGCGATCAGCTCGGGCAGCTGGTGGTAGGCCTGCGGGCCGACGACCAGATCGACCGCCTTTTGGCGATGCATGATCTCCTTGCCCTCGGCCTGGGCGACGCAGCCGGCCACGGCGATGGTCATGCGACCGCCGGCCTCGGCCTTCCGGTCCTTCATCTGCTTGATGTAGCCGAGTTCGGAATAGACCTTCTCGGTGGCCTTCTCGCGAATGTGGCAGGTGTTCAGCACCACCAGGTCCGCGCCCTCGGGGTCATCCACGACGCCATAGCCGAGCGGGCGCAGGACGTCGGCCATGCGCTCGCTGTCATAGACGTTCATCTGACAGCCGTAGGTCTTGATAAAGAGGCGCTTTTGCGGGGTCTCGCTCATCCGGCGAGGTTATGGGGTCGAGAGGCCCGTTCCGCAAGGGCGGCGGGCGTCGCAGCCCCGCCCCTACTCCTCCAGCGGCACCCCGTAGAGCTCCAGCCGGTGGTCCACCAGCTTGTAGCCCAGCTTGCGGGCGATGGCGTTCTGCAGGGCCTCGATCTCCTCGTCCACGAACTCGACGACCTTGCCGGTCTTCATGTCGATCAGGTGGTCGTGGTGATGGGTCGGGGTCTCTTCGTAGCGCGAGCGGCCGTCGCGGAAGTCATGACGCTCGATGATGCCGCTCTCCTCGAACAGCCGCACGGTGCGATAGACCGTGGCGATCGAGATGTGCGGATCGATGGCGTGAGCGCGGCGGTGCAGCTCCTCCACATCGGGATGGTCCTCGGCCGACGACAGCACGCGCGCGATCACGCGGCGCTGGTCCGTCATGCGCATGCCCTTTTCGATGCAGGCCTTTTCGAGTCGATCCAAGGCGGAGCCTCCGTCTGAGTCGGCGCAAGATAGGCAATCAGCCCTTAAGTGTTAAGCGCCCGGCGCATGACCACCGCGTCCTTGGCGCCATCCGGGTGGGGATAATAGCCTTTCCGCAGCCCGACCTTGGCGAAACGCGTCGCCTGATAGAGGGCGATGGCGGCCGCGTTGTCGACCGCGACCTCAAGGAATAAAGCCTCGGCGCCGGTCTCGGTCGCGACGCCAGCGGCGACCTCGACCAGGGCCGCGCCCCAACCCCGGCGACGGGCGGCGGGATCCACCGCGATGGTCAGGATCTCGGCCTCGCCGGCGATCGACCGGCAGAGGATGAAGCCCTTGGCCTCTGCGGGTTCCCCCGCCTCGCCCAACACGGCGAAGACGCCCGGCGATTTCAGCAGGTCCTCGAACTCCAGCGCCGTCCAGGGCCGGTCGAAGGCCTTATCGTGCAGGTCGGCGAGATCGAACGAGGCCTCGGCCCCGACAGGACGCAGGTTCATGGCGTCAGGCCGCCGGCAGGGTGGCGTAGGGCGCGCGCAGATAGAGCGGCCGGGGCGAATGGCTGGGCGCGGGTCGCGACGCCGCCAGCCTGGCGATGGCGACAGGATCGGGCGCGGGCGGGGTGAGGACCTTGGCGCCGCCCAGCGCGTCAGCCAGCAGGGGCGCGCCCGATCCGATCAACGTCGCCGCCCCGCCCGAATAGAGCTCGGCCAGCCGCGCGGCGGCTTCGCCAACGCCCAGGGCGTCCGGCGCCATCAGGGCCACGCCGCCACCGAAGACCTGGATATAGACCTGCTCCATGCGCGCATCGAGCACGGCGGCCACGAAGCCTTCGACGCCGTAAGCCATCGCCTCCAGCGTGGTGACGCCGACGCAGGGGATCGACAAGGCGGTCGCCAGGCCCTTGGCGAAGGCCAGACCCACGCGCAGGCCGGTGAACGAGCCCGGACCAACCGTGACGCCGATCCGGTCGAGGTCCGTGAAAGCGACGCCCGCTTCGGCCGCCGCCTCCCGTGCGATGATCCCGATCCGCTCCTGATGGCCGCGGGTCATGGGCTCGCTGCGCGCGGCCAGCACGCGCTCGCCATCGACGATGGCGACCGAGCTGGCGCCAAGGCAGGTGTCGATCGAGAGGATCATCAGGTCAGGCCGCGCCGACCGCCGCGCCTTCGGCTGGTCGCCAGACAAGAGCGTTCAGTTGGCCCTTGGCCTTGAGCACGGCCTCCGGCGGAACGCCGCCTTCGGTCCAGCCGGGCACGCCGAAGACGTAGGAGACCGTCGCCGCCTCAGGACGGACGCAGATCACCTGATTGATCTCGCGTCCCTGGCCCGCGCGGCATTGATCGGTCGTGAAGCCGAGGTCCGCCCACTTGGCCAGCAACTGTTCGCCCTTGGGACTACGAATGTCGCCGCCCGAAGCCGCGACATAGGCGATCGCGCCCTCATCGGTCTTGCCGATCTCCAGCAGCGGCGTGTTGTCCTGCTCGATCGTGATGATCGGCTGGGCCGGGCCCTCGCCGAAATGCAGGAAGGCCTGCTCGACCTTGGCCTTGGGGAACAGCGCCTTCAGTGTCGGGAGGTCGAAAGCGGTCGAGCCGCTGATCGGGCCGACGCCGTCCTTGCTGATGGTCAGAGGGCCGCCGGCATAGGGCGCTACGGCGACCGCCACCGGGCCCTTGGCGGCGGGCTTGGGCGCCTCGGCGGCTTCGTCCTTCTTGGCCGGCCCGCAGGCGGCCAACAGCACGAGCGGCAGGGCGAGGAGAATATGGCGGCGGGTCATAACCCTCATTCTAACCAATGTGCGTCACATGCACAAAACAAGCGTGTCATCCGGCCGCAGCGGAGCGGAGAGCCGGGCCCCAGGGGAACCGCTCCGAACTTGACCCCTGGGTCCCGGATCGCCCCTGCGGGCCGTCCGGGATGACAACGTATTGTTTCTTAAAGAATCTTCGCCGCGGCGTCGAAGGCGAGACGCGGATTACGCGGGAACAGGCCCCCGTCCGTGCCGTAGCCGATCGACACAATGAAGTTGCTCTTGATGTTCGTGCCCGCGAAGAACTCAGCGTCGACGGCGGCGTTGTCGAAGCCCGACATCGGACCGGTGTCCAGGCCCAGGGCGCGCGCCGCCAGGATGAAGTAGCCCCCCTGCAGCGAGCTGTTGCGGAAGGCGGTCGTCTCGCGGCCCGCCGCGTCGCCGAACCAATCCTTGGCGCCCGGGGCGTGCGGGAACAGGGTGTCGAGGGTTTCCGGGAAATCCAGGTCGTAGCCGATGATCACGGTCGCTGGGGCCTGGAGGATCTTCTTGCCGTTCGAGCCCGACGACAACGCCGCCAGCTTGGCCTTCGCCTCGGGGCTCGTCACGAACACGAAGCGGGCCGGCGTCGAATTGACCGCCGTCGGGCCGAACTTCACCAGGTCATAAAGCTCGCGCAGCAGACTTTCCGGAAGGGGATCGGTCTTCCAGCCGTTGCGCGTGCGGGCTTCGGTGAACAGTTGGGCGAGCGCAGGCGTGTCGAGCTTGGCCATCAGCGATCCTCAGAAGGCTATTTGCAACTTTGGTAGTTACAATATGGCCTTCCCCGCCTCGGCGCAAGCCGGCGATCACCCCAGCGTCTGCTCGACGCGGGTCACTTCCGGCACATAGTGCTTGAGCATGTTCTCGACGCCGGACTTCAAGGTCGCCGACGATGACGGACAGCCGGAGCAGGCGCCGCGCATGTGCAGCCAGACGACGCCGGTCTTGGGCTCGAAGCGCGAGAAGACGATGTCGCCGCCGTCCTGGGCCACGGCCGGGCGGATGCGGGTGTCCAGCAGCTCCTTGATCTCGGCGACGATCTGCGAGGTCTCCTCGTCGTAGTCGCCCTCGTCGTGGCCGCCGGTCTGCTCGGCGTCCAGCAGCAGCGGCCGGCCGCTGGTGAAGTGGTCCATGATGGCCGCCAGGATCGGCGCCTTCAGGTGTGGCCATTGGGCGGCCTCGCCCTTGGTCACCGTCAGAAAGTCGGGCCCGAAGAACACGCGGGTGACCTCGCCAAGGTCGAATAGCGCCTTGGCCAGGGGCGAGGCGTCGCCCTCCTCGGCCGTGCGGAACTCGCGCGCGCCCTCCCCCAGCACTTCGCGGCCGGGCAGGAACTTCAGCACCTCGGGATTGGGCGTGGTTTCGGTCTGGATGAACATGGGCCTGAAATGGACCTCGCGGCCTCGTGACGCAAGACCGGGACATGCGCCAATAAAGAAAGTGACACAGGCGTCATTTTCTGGCGTGATATGCAGAACAACGATCTGCGGGAGGATCACATGAGCGACGGTTCGGTGGACCTGAAGGACGCCGCGCGCGCGAGGGCTTACGCCACGCCGCTGGAAGAGATGCACGTGGCAGACCCGGCCCTGTTCCAGGCCGACGCCATGTGGCCCTATTTCGAGCGCCTCCGAAAGGAAGCGCCGGTCCATTATTCAAAGGGCGACGAGGAGACCGGGCCTTACTGGTCGATCACCCGCTACAACGACATCATGACGGTGGACACGACCCACCAGGTGTTCTCGTCCGACGCCCACCTCGGCGGCATCACCATCCGGAACTTCGACGAGGACTTCGTCCTGCCGATGTTCATCGCCATGGACCCGCCCAAGCACGACATCCAGCGCAAGACGGTCAGCCCGATCGTCTCGCCGCAAAACCTGGCGCGGCTGGAAGGCGTCATCCGCGAGCGCGTGCAGGGCATTCTCGACAGCCTGCCGATCGACGAGCCGTTCGACTGGGTCGACCGGGTCTCGATCGAGCTGACCACCCAGATGCTGGCGACCCTGTTCGACTTTCCCTGGGAGGAGCGTCGCAAGCTGACCCGCTGGTCGGACGTCGCCACCGCCTCGCCGGAGAGCGGCATCGTCGAGAGCGAGGAGGCCCGCCGGGCCGAACTGCTGGAGTGCCTCGCCTACTTCACCAATCTGTGGAACGAGCGGGTCAACCAGACCGAGCCCGGCAGCGACCTGATCTCGATGCTGGCCCACGGCGAGGCCACCCGCGACATGCCGCCGATGGAGTACCTGGGCAACGTCATCCTGCTGATCGTCGGCGGCAATGACACGACCCGCAACTCGCTGACCGGCGGCCTCTACGCCCTGTCGAAGAACCCGCAGGAAGAGGCCAAGCTGCGCGCCGATCCCAGCCTGATCCCGAACATGGTCTCTGAGATCATCCGCTGGCAGACGCCTCTGGCCCACATGCGCCGCACGGCGCTGGAGGACTACGAGCTGTCCGGCCAGACCATCAAGAAGGGCGACAAGGTCGTCATGTGGTACGTCTCGGGCAACCGCGACGACACGGTGATCGAAGACGCCGACAAGTTCATCATCGACCGCCCCAGCGCCCGCCGCCACCTGTCGTTCGGCTTCGGCATCCACCGCTGCGTCGGCAACCGCCTGGCCGAGATGCAGCTGCGCATCGTCTGGGAAGAAATCCTCAAGCGTTTCCCGAAGATCGAAGTGCTGGAAGAGCCCAAGCGCGTCTACTCCACCTTCGTGAAGGGCTACGAGCGGATGATGGTGCGGATTCCGGAAAGGATCTGAGCCCCTCTCCCCTTGCGGGAGAGGGTGGCCCGCGCAGCGGGTCGGGTGAGGGGTTGAAGAAAGAGACCGCCGCGACAGGCCTTGCCGCCGTCGCGGCGTTTTCGTTTGCGCGACCCCTCATCCGGCCCTTAGGGCCACCTTCTCCCGCAAGGGGAGAAGGGACCTCTGACCTCAGGCCCCCCAGAAGCCGACCAGCTTCTTGACCTCGGCCAGGGTCGGGGCGGCGGCTTCGCGGGCCTTTGCCGCGCCCCTAGCCAGGATGGCGTCCAGCACCGCCGGATCGCCCAGCAGGCCGCGCATCTTCTCGCCGACCGGGGCCAGCTTCTCGACCGCCAGCTCGGCCAGGGCCGGCTTGAAGGTTCCGAAGCCCTTGCCGGCGTAGTCGGCCAGCACCTCGGCCTTGGTCTTGCCGGCCAGGGCCGCGAAAATGCCCACCAGGTTGTCGGCCTCGGCGCGGGCGGCCAGCTCCTCGATCGTCTCCGGCAGCGGTTCCGGGTCGGTGCGGGCCTTCTTGATCTTCGCGGCGATCGCGTCGGCGTCGTCGGTCAGGTTGATGCGCGAATAGTCCGACGGGTCGGACTTGCTCATTTTGGCCGAACCGTCGCGCAGGCTCATGACCCGCGCGCCCGGGCCCTGGATCAGAGGCTCGGGCAGCGGGAAGTAACCGGGCGCGTTGAAGTCGTGGTTGAACTTGCCGGCGATGTCGCGGGTCAGCTCCAGGTGCTGCTTCTGGTCCTCGCCGACCGGCACGTGGGTGGCCTTGTAGACGAGGATGTCGGCCGCCTGCAGCACCGGATAGGTGTAGAGGCCCACCGAGCTGCGCTCCTTGTGCTTGCCGCTCTTCTCCTTGAACTGGGTCATGCGGTCCAGCCAGCCCAGGCGCGCGACGCACTGGAAGATCCAGGCCAGGTCAGCGTGCTCGCGCACCGCCGACTGCGGGAAGATCGTCGCCTTGTTGGGATCGAGGCCCGAGGCGATATAGGCGGCCGCGATCTCGCGGGTCTGTTGGGCCAGGGCCGCCGGATCCTGCCAGACCGTGATGGCGTGCAGGTCGGCCACGAAGATGAAGGTGTCGATCTCGTGCTGCAGGCGGGTGAACTTCACCAGCGCGCCGAGATAGTTGCCCAGGTGCAGGGCGCCGGAGGGCTGGACGCCCGAAAGCACGCGGGACGGACCCGCATAGGTGACGGGAGCTTGGTCGGTCATGGCTCTAAGCCTTGCTGTCGAATGCGAGAAGGATGGCGGGCGCACGGAGGCGCGAACCGCGCGCCAAATCCGAAGAGAGGGGCGCGGGGATCAGGGTCAGTGGGAGCCGCGCCATCGCGGCGCGAGGAGACCGATCGGAGCCATGGCCCGCTGGTTAGCGCCCTCGCCCGCGCGGATCAAGCCTTGCCCCTCCTTAAGGCCGCCTTCAGCTCGGCTGGCTTGACCCCGCCGAACAGGAACAGCAGCGGCGGATAGACCGCCACGCCGGCCAGGCAGGTGAGCGCCAGGGCGAACTCCTTGGCGCCGATCGCGTGGCCGGTCAGGCCAAGGCCGCGCAGCGGCGCCTCGATCAGGTCGCGATAATGCGAGGCCGCCGCCATCAAGGCGCCCATGCCGAGGCTGGCTAGCAGAATCCGCGACAAGCGAGACCAGGTCTGGGCCGAGGGACCGTACTCGCCGTTGCGGCCCAGCACGACCGCCATCTGGGCGACGTTCAGCCACGAGGCGATGGCCGTGGCGGCGGCGATGCCCTTCACCCCGATCAGCTTGAAGAGGACGATGCCGAACAGGATGTTCACCGCCACCGAGACCAGGGCGAAGCGCATCGGGCTCTTGGTGTCGCCGCGCGCGAAGAACGCTCGCGAATACAGTTGCTGCAGCACGAAGGCCGGCGTGCCCAGGCCGTAGAAGAACAGCGCCGCCGCCGTCTGGCTGGCGTCGAAAGCGGTGAACTGGCCGCGCGTATAGAGGCCGTCCGACAGGAAGCCCGGCATGGCGACCAGGGCCGCCGCCGCCGGCAGGGTCAGGGCCATGGCCAGGGTGATCCCCTGGTCCATCGCGCTCTGAGCGTCCTCGCGATCGCCGGAGTTCACCGCCCGCGACAGGCGCGGCAACAGGGCGACGCCGATCGCCACGCCCACCAGGCCCAGCGGCAGCTGATAGAGGCGGTCGGCGGTGGCCAGCCAGGTCCGGCCGCCGGGCACGTGGCTGGCCAGGTTGCCGGAAATGAAGATGTTGACCTGGGTGGCGCTGGCCGCCAGGGCGCCGGGGATGGCCTTGCCGATCAGCTCGCGCACCTCCGGGGTCAGGCGCGGCAGCCGCCAGTGGACCTTGGCGCCCGACTTGTTGACGCCCCAGACCAGCAGGGCCGCCTGGGCGACGCCCGCCACGACCACCCCGACAGAGCCCCATTGGGCCGCCCCAACCGCCGTCGTCTGGGGCAGGATGAAGGCCAGGGTGGCGATGTTCAGCAGGATCGGCGCGCCGGCCGAGAGGATGAAGCGGTCGCGGGCGTTCAGCACCCCCGACAGGTGCGCCACGATCGCCATGCACGGCAGATAGGGCATGGTGATCTGGGTCAGCAGCACCGCCAGCTTGTACTTCTCGGTGCCCCAGCCAAAGCCCGGACTGATCAGCATCATCAGCCAGGGCATGGCCAGCTGGCAGACGACGGTGATGAGGATGGTCGAAGCCGCCAGGGTCGCCATGGCGTCGGCGGCCAGGATGTCGGCCTTTTCCTCGCCGTCGCGCTGCAGCGACTTGGCGTAGGCCGGCACGAAAGCGGCGGCGAAGGCGCCCTCGGCGAAGAAGCGGCGGAACAGGTTGGGAAACGCCAGGGCGGCGTTATAGGCGTCGGCCGCCGGCGTGGCGCTGGCGCCCATGCGGTACGAGACCGCCAGATCCCGCGCGAAGCCCATGAACCGGCTGACCAGGGTCAGGCCCGAATAGATCGCCGACGACTTCAGCAGGCCGCCCTTCTTGGGGGCATTTGGCTGTTCGGTGGGGGCGGGAGCGGCGGCGTCGGTCACGAGCGGCTTCTGGGCGTTTGGCGAGAGGGCGTCAAGGGCGGGCGCCGCCCGTCGGCGATTGACCCGGCCGCCGATCCTCCCTTTGATGGCCCGCCGCTAAACCAAAGGTTCGAAACTCGATGCGCCGTCTCGCTCTCGCCGCCGCCATGCTCGCCAGCCTCGCCCTCTCGGCCTGTAACAAGACCGCCGCGCCGAGCGCGATGGCCGACGACATGAGCCTGGGCAATAAGGACGCCAAGATCACCGTGGTCGAATACGCCTCGGTCGGCTGCCCGGTCTGCGCGAAGTGGCAGAGTGAGGTCTATCCGGCCTTCAAGGCCAAATATATCGACACCGGCAAGGTGCGTTACGTGTTCCGCGAGATGCTGGTCGGCGGCGGCTCAGAAGTCACGGTGGCGTCGGCGGGCTTCCTGCTGGCCCGCTGCGCCGGCAAGGACAAGTATTTCCCGGTCGTCGACGCGGTGTTCGCCAGCCAGCCCGGCGTGTTCGACACTCCGCGCGAGACCCTGCTCGAGATCGCCAAGTCCTCAGGCATGAGCGAGGACCAGTTCACCCAGTGCGTGACGGACGAAGCCCAGATCAAGGCGCTGAACGCGCGGGTCGAACGCAACGCTCGCGAGAACGACGTCACCGCCACCCCGACCTTCGAGATCAACGGCCGCAAGATGGAGCCGGGCTACCATTCGCTGGCCGAGATCGACGCGGCCATCGAGGCGGCCGGCAAGTAGCCTCGCGTCTACCGGGCCACGCTGGCGCGGGCGCGCCGCAGGCCCGGCCGGGCGGCGGGCGCGCTGGCCTCGTTCTGCTCCAGCGCGTCCAGCAAATCAGCCTTCAGGGCGTTGATCCGCCGCGTGTCGGTGATCTTCTCGCCCTGCGCCGTCTGGACGTAGAAGGCGTCGACCGCCCGCTCGCCATAGCCGTCGATATGCGCCGACTGGATCGACAGGCCGCTGTCGGCCAGGCTCTTGGCCAGGGCGTGCAGCAGGCCCGGACGGTCACGCCCCGACGCCTCGACCACCGTCGCGTCATCCGAGGCGTCGTTGTCGACGGTGACGCTGGGCGCGATGGCGAAGGCGGCCGCGCGGGCCTGTTCGGCGCCCCGTCGCGGCTCGACCACGAGCGGCTCGCCCTTGCCCGCCGCCTCCAGGGCGTCGGCGAGGCGACGCAGGGCGCGGGGATTCTCGCAACCCAGCGGCGCCCCCGTCACGTCCTGAACATAGAAGACGTCCAGCGCCTGGCCTTGGCGCGAGGTGAAGACCCGCGCGCCGACCACGTTGCCGCCCAGCGACGAGATGGTCAGGGCCAGGTCCGCGAACAGGCCTTGGCGGTCCCTGGCGGCCACGACGATCTCGGAGGCATTGTGGCCGGAACGCACGCGTCCCTCGGCGGCCGCGCCGCCCTGGGCCGCCGCCCGGCGCGCCAGAACGGCGTGCTCCAGAAGGTCTTCGGATGAGAAGGCGCTGAAATAGGCGTTCTCCATCGCCGACACCCAGCCGCGAGCGTCGGGGTCGGTCTCCAGCAGGGCCGCGCGCGCCGCCTCGGCGGCCGCTTCCTGGTGGCGCTGGACGTTGGCGGCGGCGTCGCTGCCGCGCCCGCCGCGGAACACGGCCTCGGTGGCGTTGTAGAGCTCGCGCAGCAGCTGGCCCTTCCAGCCGTTCCAGACGCCCGGCCCCACGGCGCGGATGTCGGCGACGGTGATGACCAGCAAAAGACGCAGGCGCTCGGGGTTCTCGACGATTCGCGCGAAGGCCGCGACCGTGCCCGGATCGGAGACGTCGCGCTTCTGGGCGAAGTCGCTCATCACGAGATGGTTCTCGACCAGCCAGGCGACCAACTCGACCTTGCTGCGCTCGACACCCAGGCGCTCGCAGGCGCTGCGAGCCGAGCGGGCGCCGGCCTTCTCCTGGCCGCCCACGCCGCCCTTGCCGGTGTCGTGCAGCAGCATGGCCAGGAACAGGGCCTCGCGGTCCTCGATCAGCGGCATGATCGAGACGGCCAACGGATGGTCGTCGGCCAGGCGTCCGGCGGCGATGTCGCCAATGATCCCGACCGCCCGCAGGGTGTGCTCGTCCACCGTGTACGAGTGGTACATGTTGAACTGCATCTGGGCGACGACCCGCCCGAACTCGGGGATGAAGCGGCCCAGCACGCCGGCGTCGTTCATCAGGGTCAGGGTGCGATAGCTGCGCTTGCCCCGCGCCAGCAGGTCCAGGAACGCTCGACAGGCCTCGGGGTCGCGACGGACCTTCGAGGTGATCAGGTGCAGACCGCGGGTCACCGCCGTGAAGGCGTCGGGGTGCAAATCAAGGTCGCGCTCGTCGGCGATCTTGAACAGCCGGATCAGATTGACCGGATCGGCCTCGAAGATCTCGGGCCCCTCGATGTTCAGGCGGCCGTTGTCCTCGAAGAAGCCCTTGGTCTCGAGCGCCTTGCGCTTGGGCTTGCCCCCCGGCAGGAACCGCGAGATGCCCTTGGGCTCGTTCTTGAAGTGCTCGGCCTCCAGCTTCGCCGAGAAGGCGCGGGTCAGGGCCCCGACCTCCTTGGCGATCAGGAAGTAGCGGCGCATGAACCGCTCGACCGCCGGCGCGTCGCCGCGATCGCCATAGCCCATGCGGCGGGCGATTTCGGGCTGCAGGTCGAAGGTCAGGCGCTCTTCGGGCCGGCCCGTGGTGAAGTGCAGGTGGGCCCGCACCGCGTGCAGGAAGTCGAAAGCCCGAATGAAGGCCTTGGTCTCGCGGGTCGAGAACACCTCCAGCTTGAAGACGTCCTCCGGCCGGTCGACCGGATGCAGGTACTCGGCGATCCACATCAGGGTGTGCAGGTCGCGAAGGCCGCCCTTCCCTTCCTTGACGTTGGGCTCGACCATGTAGCGGCTGGCGCCGGCGCGCGCCTGGCGGTCGTCGCGCTCCTTGAGCTTGGCGGCGACGAACTGGGCGCCAGTGCCCTTCATCACCTCGTCGCGGAAGCGGCGCTTGAGATCCTCGGCCAGGCGCTCGTCGCCGGTCAGGCGGCGGGCCTCCAGGATCGAGGTGCGGATCGTGAAGTCTTCCTTCGAGAGCCGCACGCACTCCTCGATCGTGCGCGAGGCATGGCCGACCTTGAAGCCCAGGTCCCACAGCGCATACAGCATGTACTCGATTACGCTCTCGGCGTGCGGCGTCTGCTTGTAGGGCCGCAGGAACAGCAGATCGATGTCGCTGAACGGGGCCAGGGTCCCCCGGCCATAGCCGCCGACCGCCATCAGGCACAGGCGCTCGCCCTCGGTGGGGTTGCGGGCCCGAAAAATGTGCACCGTCGTGAAGTCGTAGAGGGCGGTGATCACCTCGTCGGTGACGCCCGAGAGCAGCCGCGCCGTCTCGACGCCGCTAGCGCCGTTCTCCAGCCGCTCCTTGGCGATCATCCGGCCGCGAAACAGCGCCTGCTTCAGAATTTCGATGGCGCGGGCCCGCTGCTCGGCCTCGTTGCCGATCGAGTCGAGGGCGGCGGCCGAGAGGCGCGCGCGAAGGGCGTGACCGTCGACGACGTGTTCCAGGCGGGTGGGGCGAAGGCGACGGGGCATGTTGGTTATATGGTCTACCCGCTAGGCCTTGAGCAGACCCTTAAGACGATAAAGCGCTTCCAGGGCCTCGCGCGGGCTCATGCCGTCAACGTCGAGATCCTCCAGCGTGGCCTCGACCGCGCTGGGCGCCGCCTTGGCGGGCGCCCCAATGGACGTCGAGGCGACGGCCTGGCTCATGGCGAACAGCGGCAGGTCGTCCAGCTTGGCCGGCGACTGGTCCTTGGTCTCCAGACGGTCCAGCACCTCGCGGGCGCGGGCCACGACCGGCATCGGCACGCCGGCCAGCTTGGCGACCTGGACGCCATACGAGCGATCCGCCGGACCCGACACCGCCTCATGCAGGAAGACGAGGTCGCCGTTCCACTCCTTGGCGCGCAGGGAGAGGTTTGAGACGAAGCTCATCCGCTCCTCCAGCGTCGCCAGCTCGTGATAGTGCGTGGCGAACAGGGCCCGGCAGCGATTGACGTCATGCAGGGCCTCGGCGCAGGCCCAGGCGATGGCGAGACCGTCGTAGGTCGCGGTGCCACGGCCGATCTCGTCCAGGATCACTAGGCTGCGCGGACCGGCCTGGGTCAGGATGGCGGCGGTCTCGACCATTTCCATCATGAAGGTCGAGCGGCCCCGGGCCAGATCGTCGCCGGCGCCGACGCGCGAGAAGAGCCGATCGACCACGCCGAGGCGGAAACTAGCGGCCGGCACGTAGCAGCCGGACTGGGCCAGGATCGCCAGCAGGGCGTTCTGGCGCAGGAAGGTCGACTTACCGGCCATGTTCGGGCCGGTGACGATCGACAGGCGCGGCCCGCCCTCTCCGGACGCATCCAGGCAGCAGTCGTTGGGGGTGTAGGGCTCGCCCGCGCGCTTCACGGCGGCCTCGACCACCGGATGGCGCGCGCCCTTGGCGTCGAAGGCGTAGGAGCGGTCGACGATCGGCCGCACGGCGCCGGCGTCCTCGGCCCATTCCGCCAAGGCCGAGGCGACGTCGATCCTCGCCAGGGCCTCGGCGGCGATCTGGATGGCGTCGGCCAGCATCCGGGCCTGCTCGCGCCAGTCCTCGAAGGCGGCGACCTCCATGGCCAGGGCCCGCTCGGCGGCCTGGGCGATGCGGGCGTCGAGATCGGCCAGCTCCACGGTGGTGAAGCGCACCTGGTTGGCCAGGGTCTGGCGGTGGATGAAGGTCGCGTTCAGCGGCGGCTGGAACAGCGGGTCGGCCTTGCCGGCCGTGGCCTCGACGAAATAGCCGAGCACGCCGTTGTGGCGGATCTTCAGCGGCACGCCGCTCTCGGCGGTCAGCTGGGCCTCCATGGCGACGATGACCTTGCGGCTGTCGTCGCGCAGGGTGCGGGCCTGATCGAGCTCGGGACGGACGCCCGCCGCCACGAAGCCGCCGTCGCGGGCCAGGGCCGGCAGATCGGGGCCTAGGCCCTGCTCCAGCGTATTCAGGAACTGCGAGAGGCCCTCGTGCAGCGACGGCGTCAGGGCCTTGAAGGCGTGCTCCAGCTCGAAGGGCGGCGGCGAGAGCGGGTCGGGCGAGCCGCCCGCCATGCCGGCCAGACGCTCGCCGACCTTCAGGGTGTCGCGGATGCAGCCCAGGTCGCGGGGACCGCCTCGGCCCAGGGCCAGGCGTGACAGGGCGCGGGCCATGTCGCCGGCGCCCTTCAGCACCTCGCGCAGGCGCTGACGCAGCTGGCGGTGCTCGACGAACCATTCGACCGCGTCCAGGCGCTGGTCGATAGCGGCGGGGTCCAGCAGCGGACGAGCCAGGCGCGAGGCCAGCATCCGCGCGCCGCCGGCGGTCACGGTGCGGTCGATGGCGGCCAGCAGCGAGCCGTTGCGGTCGCCCGTCTGGGTGCGGTCGATCTCGAGGCTGCCGCGGGTGGCCGGGTCGATGGCCATCACGTCCGCGTCGGCCGCCCGGCGCGGCGCGCGCAGGGCCGGCAGCTTGCCGGCCTGGGTCATCTCCAGGTGCGCGGCGATCAGGCCCAGGGCCCCGATCTCGGCCGGCGACAGGCCGCCGAAGCCGTCGAGGGTCTCCACGCCATAGAGCCGCTTCACGCGGGTCTCGGAGGCCTGCGGCTCCGAGAGGGCCGACGGCATCGGCTGCACCAGGCCGCCGCAGATCTTTAGGGTCTGGGACAGGCTGTCGTCGGACAGCAGGCGATCGGCGACCAGGGTCTCGGACGGCGCCAGCGCCGCCAGGATCGGCGCGACGGCCTCCTTGGCCAGGGCGAAGACCTCGACCTCGCCGGTCGACAGCTCGACCGAGGCGACGGCCGCCTGGCCGGCGCGCATGGCGACGGCGGCGAGACGGTTTGCGCCCCGGGCGTCCAGCAGGCCGTCCTCGGTCAGGGTGCCGGGCGTCACCACCCGAACGATGTCGCGCCGCACGACGGATTTGGAGCCGCGCTTCTTGGCCTCGGCGGGGTCTTCCATCTGCTCGCAGACGGCGACCTTGAAGCCCAGGCGGATCAGCTTGGAGAGATAGGCCTCGGCCGCGTGCTGCGGCACGCCCGCCATCGGGATCGGCTGGCCGTTATGCGTGCCCCGGAAAGTCTGGCTGATGCCCAAGGCGGCGGCGGCCTTGTAGGCGTCGTCGAAGAACAGCTCGTAGAAGTCGCCCATGCGGAAGAAGATCAGCGCATCGGGCTGGCGCGCCTTCATCTCGAAGAACTGGGCCATCACCGGCGTCGCGCCGGTGGGGTCGAGCGTGGCGGCTGAGGGCGTCGTGTGGGCGTTCATCGCCCAGGAAACTACAGAGCGTCGCGACTCCCGTTAAGGGGCGGCGTTAAGGTTTTCCGGGGATGGACGGTCGGCAGCGCTGGTGATGGTGCTTGACGACGCATCAGCCGAAGGTCGAGCTGCGGCCATGAGCGCCTCGCCTCATCCGCTTCCGCCTCGTCCCGCGGTCATGGGCCCGTACCGGCCCGACTGGCTGGAGAAGCCGTCAGCGGACGACATGTCGGAATTTTACCCCGCTCACGCCGCCCGTCATGACATTCCGGGCAAGGTGAAGATGACCTGTCAGGTGAAGGCTGACGGGCGACTTTCCGGTTGCCGGATCGACAGCGAAACGCCCAAGGGGGAGTTTTTCGGCGAAGCTGCGCTACACCTAGCGCCAAAGTTCCGGATGATCCCGCCGGATGATCTGCGCGCGAATCCGGGCGAAGTGACCGTGCCGCTGGTCTTCCAGGTTACCGAACCAAGGATGACGTTCCGGTCCGATGGCAGCGACGCACGGCTTCTTATGCAGGGCGGCCTGATTGTCTCGATCGTAGCGACCGCCCTGCTGGCCTTCATCGTCTTGGCCCTAGGTCGCTACCATGTCAGCGCGACCAAGAAGGGCTCCGCGAAAACGCCCTAGCTGCCCGTGACCTCTTCCCAGAAGCGCTTGGCCTTGCCGACGAAGTTGGCGGACTTGGGGTTCTGCTTCTCGCCGCACAGGCCCGCCAGCTCGCGCATCAGCTCTTTCTGACGGGCGGAGAGGTGGGTCGGGGTCTCGACGAACAGCTCGACCACCAGGTCGCCGCGCTGGCGGCTGCGCAGGGACGGCATGCCCTTGCCCTTGAGGCGGACGGTCTTGCCGGTCTGGGCGCCTTCGGGCACCTGGACCTTGATCTTACAATTGCCGTCGCAGTTCTCGCCGCCCAGCAGGCAGGGCGCGTCGATCTCGCCGCCCAGGGCGGCCGTGGTCATCGGCACCGGCACGGTGCACAGCAGGTCCAGACCGTCGCGCTCGAACAGTTCGTGCGGGGTCACCGACAGGAAGATGTAGAGGTCGCCGCGCGGGCCGCCGCGCGCGCCGGCGTCGCCCTCGCCCGCCAGGCGAATGCGGGCGCCGTCGTCGACGCCGGCCGGGATACGGACCGACAGGACGCGCTCGCGGCGCACCTGGCCGTGGCCGTTGCAGGTCGCGCAGGGATCCAGCACCAGACGGCCCGAGCCGCCGCAGCGCGGACAGCCGCGCTCGACCGCGAAGAAGCCCTGGGTGGCGCGAACGCGGCCGGCGCCGCCGCAGGTGCCGCAGACGGTGGGGCTGGTGCCCGGCTTGGCGCCCGAGCCCTCGCAGGTCTCGCAAGTCATGGCGGCTGGAACGGTGATCTCGACCTCGGCGCCCGCATAGGCCTGCTCGAGGGAGATCTCCAGGTCGTAGCGCAAGTCCTGGCCGCGCTGGGGACCGTTCGACTGGCGACGACCGCCGCCGAACATCTCGCCAAACACGTCGCCGAAGACGTCGTTGAAGATGTCGCTGGCGTCGAAGCCCTGGCCGCCGAACCCGCCCGGACCGCCTTGCGGGCCGTTGACGCCGGCGTGGCCGAAGCGGTCATAGGCCGCGCGTTTCTGGGGGTCCGACAGGACCGAATAGGCTTCGTTGATTTCTTTGAACCGCCCGGCCGCGTTCTCGCAGCCGCCATTGCGGTCGGGGTGGTGTTCCATCGCCAGCTTGCGGAACGCGGACTTCAGACCAGCTTCGTCGATGGTCCGGGTCACGCCGAGAATTTCGTAATAGTCGCGCATTGTCAGCGTCTGGCGCCCAAAAGGCCCACGAAAGTGGCGTTGATGGAGGAAGAGGTGGGATGACCCAGGGCCCGGCGCAAGGCGCTGTCAGGTCCCGAGACGGAAGGTCGCGGCCGCGGAACGATCTTGTGGCGATGGTTCCGCGGCGCGCGCATCGGCTGCTTAAGCCGCCGGCTTGTTGTCGTCGACTTCTTCGAACTCGGCGTCGACGACGCCGTCGTCCTGGCCTTGAGCGTCACCACCCTCGGCCGCGCCTTGCTGAGCGGCGTACATGGCTTCGCCCAGCTTCATCGAGGCCTGGATCAGGGCTTGGGTCTTGGCCTGGATGGCCTCGACATCCTCGCCCTCCAGAGCCGACTTCAGGTCGGCCAGGCCGGTTTCGATCGCGGTCTTCTCGGCCGCGCCGACCTTGTCGCCATGCTCGGCCAGGGCCTTCTCGGTCGAGTGCACGATGGCCTCGCCCTGGTTCTTGGCCTCGACCAGCTTCTTCTTGTTCTCGTCCGCGGCCTTGTTGGCCTCGGCTTCCTTGACCATGCGCTCGATGTCCGCGTCCGACAGACCGCCATTGGCCTGGATGCGGATCGAGTGCTCCTTGTTGGTCGCCTTGTCCTTGGCGTGGACCTGGACGATGCCGTTGGCGTCGATGTCGAAGGTGACCTCGATCTGCGGCACGCCGCGCGGCGCCGGCGGAATGCCGACCAGGTCGAACTGACCCAGGATCTTGTTGTCGGCGGCCATCGGGCGTTCGCCCTGGAACACGCGGATCGTCACGGCCGACTGGTTGTCGTCGGCGGTCGAGAAGGTCTGCGAGCGCTTGGTCGGGATCGTGGTGTTGCGTTCGATCAGCGGGGTGAACACGCCGCCCAGGGTCTCGATGCCCAGGGTCAGAGGGGTCACGTCGAGCAGCAGCACGTCCTTGACGTCGCCTTGCAGCACGCCGGCCTGCACGGCCGCGCCCAGCGCCACGACTTCGTCGGGGTTCACGCCCTTGTGGGGTTCGCGACCGAAGAAGTCCTGCACCGCCTGCTGGACCTTGGGCATGCGGCTCATGCCGCCGACCAGGATCACTTCGTCGATGTCGCTCTTCTTTAGGCCGGCGTCCTTCAGGGCCTGTTCGCACGGACCGATGGTGCGGGCGATCAGGTCGTCGACCAGGGCTTCCAGCTTGGCGCGCGACAGCTTGATGTTCAGGTGCAGCGGACCCGAGGCGTTCATGCTGATGAACGGCAGGTTCACTTCGTACTGGGCCGTCGAGCTCAGTTCCTTCTTGGCCTTTTCAGCCTCTTCGCGCAGACGCTGGAGGGCCAGCTTGTCCTTGCGCAGGTCGACGCCCTGCTCCTTCTTGAACTCGTCGGCCAGGTAGTCGACGATCCGCAGGTCGAAGTCCTCGCCACCCAGGAAGGTGTCGCCGTTGGTCGACTTCACCTCGAAGACGCCGTCGCCGATTTCCAGGATCGACACGTCGAAGGTGCCGCCGCCCAGGTCGTAGACGGCGATCTTCTTGTTGTTGTCCTTGTCCAGGCCATAGGCCAGGGCCGCGGCGGTCGGCTCGTTGATGATCCGCAGGACTTCCAGGCCGGCGATCTTGCCGGCGTCCTTGGTCGCCTGACGCTGGGCGTCATTGAAGTAGGCCGGAACCGTGATGACCGCCTTGGTCACCGGCTCGCCCAAGTGGGCTTCGGCGGCTTCCTTCATCTTCTGAAGGATGAAGGCCGAGACTTCCTGCGGGCTGTAGTCCTTGCCGTGCGCCTTCACCCAGGCGTCGCCGGTCGGACCCTTGACGATCTCGTAGGGCACCATGCCCTTGTCCTTCTCGACCACCGGATCGCTGGCGGTGCGGCCGATCAGGCGCTTGATCGCGAACAGCGTGTTGGTCGGGTTGGTCACGGCCTGGCGCTTGGCGGGCTGGCCGATCAGGCGCTCGCCGTCTTCCAGGAAGGCCACAACCGACGGCGTGGTCCGAGCGCCTTCGGCGTTCTCGATCACCTTGGGGGTCTTGCCGTCCATGATGGCGACGCACGAGTTCGTGGTGCCAAGGTCGATGCCGATAATCTTGCTCATCTTCGTACCTGTCGCTCCTTTAGGCGGACGGCGGTGACAAGGGCCTTCTCAGAAGCGCCCCGGTTTTTCTCGTACCGTCCCCGTGGTTCGCACTCTCTCGGGTTTACGTTCCACATCCTGGCCCGGCCGACGAAAGCCGAACGGGCAGAATGCGTTGTGCGAAGTTGACGAGCCCGTCAACCCCGCTTCGAAGCCGGATATGGGGGATAGCCAGCGGGGTGCAAGACCATAACCCCTCGGGACAAGGGGGAATCTGGCGTATCGCGATAGAAAAATGGCCGCACCCGAGGGGCGCGGCCACTGAAAGTCTTGAACTTTTAGGGTCTTGTGTCGCTAGCCGGCCTTGGCGACCCAGGCGGTGATGGCCGGCAGGCGATCCTGGCGGATCTTGGCGCGGTTCAGCACCGAGGCGGCCGCCTTTTCGGCTTCCTTGCGCGAGCCCTCGGCCAGATTGGCCGCGGCGTAGGCCTTGATCTTGTCGGCCATGGCCGGGTTCGACGAGCCCGAGCCCAGGCCCGGGATGAACCGGGTGCGCGAGCTGGAGTCGACCTTGGCGTTGACGGCGTCCTTGTTGGCCACGGCCCAGTCAAAGGTCATGTCCGGGAACTCGCCGGCGACGCGCGAAATCATGTTGCTGGACAGGGTTTCGCCGGGCTCGGACGTCAGGGCCAGCTCCAGAGCCTTCTTGGCCAGAGCTTCGTCCTCGGTGGAGGCCAGCAGCATGTAGAGCTGCGACTTGACCAGTGGGGTCTTCTCGGCCTGAGCCTGGGCGCGGATGGCGTCCCAGGTCGCCGCGTCGGCCTGCCTGGCCACCACGTTCAGGATCGTCTTACGCAGCGGACCAGGGATGGCGCTGGGGTCGGTCTTGTCGGCGTTGAAGCGGCGGATGGCCTCGGCCGCCACCTCGGCGTCGCCCAGACCGCCCAGCGTCCCGATCAGGTTGGCGCGCAGGATGGCGATGTTGTCCGGCTCGCCGGCCTTGGCGGTCCAGCCGACCGCGGCCAGCAGCGGACGCAGCTTGGCGATCGCCAGCTTGCGGAACGCGGCGCGCTCGGCCGGCATGCCTTCATAGTAGGCGTCGATGGTCGAATAGACGCCGGCGATCTTGGACAGCACCTGCGGGTCGGCGTCGGCCGGCGTGGCCTTGGCCAGGTCGAGGAAGTCGGTGGCGGGCTGATAGCCGGCCAGGCCCATCGACCAGGCGTCGCTCATCACGCCCAGCTGGTCGATCGACGGCAGCTTCGCGAAGTTGGCGACAATGCCCGAGAAGCGCTCGGGGCCGTACTGAACGCGGAAGTAGCCGTTTTGGCCGGCGTTGACGACGACCGGGCCACAGCCCTGGACCGTCACCGAGCCCTTGCCGCCGGTGACCAGGGTCTTGGCCTCGCCGCCGCCCAGCGCCTTCACGGTCACCGGCGTGCGCCACAGGAGCGGCTTCTTGTTCGGCATGTCCTTGCTGAACTCACCCTGAGTCAGGGACAGGGTGGTGTTGCCGGCCGCGCAGGTCGCGCTGTCGACGGTGATCAGCGGCACGCCGGGCTGCAGGGTGAAGTCGTGGGCGATCGCCTTGATCGGCTTCTTGGCCGCCGTCTCGACGGCCTGCCACAGGTCGTCGCTGACCGTGTTGCCATGGGCGTGCTGCTTCATGTAGGCGCGCACGCCGTCACGCCAGGCGTCGTGGCCGACATAGCCTTCCAGCATGCGGATGACGGCCTCGCCCTTCTGATAGGTGATGCCGTCGAAGGCCTGGCTGGCCTGCTCGACCGTCTCGACGTGCTGGACGACCGGGTGCGTAGTCTGCAGGGCGTCCAGGCTCATGGCGTATTCCCGGCCGCCGACGGCGGCGAGCGCGGAGTTCCACTCGGGGTGGAAGTGCTCGGTGGCTCGGCCTTCCATCCACGAGGCGAAGCCCTCGTTCAGCCACAGGTCATCCCACCAGGCCATGGTGACCAGGTCGCCGAACCACTGGTGAGCCATCTCGTGCGCGACGGTCGTGAAGACGTTCTGCTTGTCCCGCTCGGTCGAGATCTTCGGATCCAGCAGCATCGCGTACTCGAAGTAGAAGATCGCGCCCCAGTTTTCCATGGCGCTGAAGAACTGGCTCTGGCCGGGGGCGGCGATGTTGTCGAGCACCGGCAGCGGATAGGGCGTGCCGAAATAGTCGTTGTACCAGGGCAGGATCTTGGCGGCCGACTTCAGGGCGAACTCGGCTTTCGGGGTGTCGCCCTTCTTGGTCACGACGCCGACGTCGACGCCGGCCGCCTTGACCGAGGCGCGGTCGAACTCACCCAGGCCGAAGAACAGCAGGTAGGTCGACATCTTCGGCGAGGTCGCGAACCTCACGACGGTCTTGCCGCCGCCAATGTCCTTGGACGAGGCGATCGGCATGTTGCCCAGCGCCATCTGGCCGGTCGGGATCGTCGCCTCGACGCTGTAGGTGGCCTTGTAGAAGGGCTCGTCCCACGACGGGATGAAGCGGCGGGCGTCCGAGTTCTCGAACTGGGTGTAGAGCGCCCGCTTCTTGCCGGTCTCGGTCTCGTAGTCGAGGGCGAACAGGCCCGCGGCCTGGGTGTAGATCTTGCCCGCGTAATCGATCGACAGGACGTACTTGCCCTTGGGGAGCGGCTTGGCGAACGTGAAGCTGGCCGTCTGGGCCTCTTCATCGACCTTGACCTTGGCCGCGCCCACACCCGCGATCTCGGCCTTGTCGAAGGTCAGATCGGCGGCTTGCAAGGTCACCGTGCTGGTCGGCTCGACCACCTCGATCGAAATCTTCACCCGCGCCCTGAAGCTCAGCTTGTCGGCGTCGGGGGTGAAGGCCAGATCATAGTGCGAGGGCCGCACGTTGCGCGGCAGCTGGGTGGTGACGGTGGCGAAGGTCGCGCCCTTCGAGCCAGCGGTCGCGACCGGGGCGGCGGCGGAAGCGCCTCCCGCGGCCAAAAGGATCACGGCCGCGGCCGCAGAGGACAAGAGACGACGCATGTTGGCTTCCAGATTGGAAATTTCATCCGGCCCCCTCAGCCGGCGGCGCAAACCAACACCTTCCGCCCCTGCGTCGCGCGTTAATAATCCGTAATGTTGCAGCCGCTGTCCGTCACGCCGGGGTTCGACCTCTGGCCCAGCCTCCTGGACCTCGAAACCCAGAGGGCGTTGGTCGCCACCATCCTGGAGGCCGCCCAGACGGCGCCGTTCGCCCAGTACGAGACGCCGCAGGGCAAGGCGATGAGCGCGGCCATGACGGCGTTCGGGCCGCTGGGTTGGGTCAGCGACCGGACCGGCTATCGCTACGCCGACCGCCATCCGGGAACGGATCAGCCCTGGCCGGCGATGCCCGACGCGCTGCGCGATCTGTGGGCGCGGCTGGGCGATCCCGAGACGCCGCCGGACTCGTGCCTGGTCAATCTCTATCGCGGCGACGCTCGAATGGGCCTGCACCAGGACCGAGACGAGGCTGACCCGCGCTTTCCGGTGCTATCGGTCTCGCTGGGCGACACGGCGGTGTTTCGGATCGGCGGGACCAGCCGCAAGGACCCGACCCGGAGCCTGCGCTTGAGCTCTGGCGACGTCTGCCGGCTTTCCGGCCCCGCGCGCCTGGCCTTTCACGGCGTCGACCGCATCCTGCCCGGCTCGTCCAGCCTGGTTCCCGGCGGCGGCCGGATCAACCTGACCCTGAGGCGGGCGCGCTGACCCCAGCAAAAAGGCCGCCCCTTGCGGAGCGGCCCTCTTGATATCGATGCCGGAAACCGCGGTCCCGGCGTCGCCCGGATCAGCCGCGCAGCTTGCGCGTTATGGTCTCCAGGTCTTGGCTGAGCGCGCTGTCCTCGGCACGCAGCGCCTCGATGCGGCGCACGGCGTGCAGGACCGTGGTGTGGTCGCGACCGCCGAAGCGACGGCCGATGTCCGGCAGCGAGCGGGTCGTCAGCTGCTTGGCCAGCCACATGGCGGCCTGGCGCGGACGGGCCACGGCGCGGTTGCGGCGCTCGCTGAGCAGGTCGGCCTGCTTCATGCCGTAGTGCTCGGCGGTGGCCTTCTGGATGTCGTCGATGGTGATGCGCTTTTCGCCCGACCGCAGGTGCGGACGCAGGATCGCCTGGACCTCGTCGAGGGTCATGCGCGACAGCCCTTCCCCGGCGCGGGCCGACAGGGTGTTCAGGGCGCCTTCCAGCTCACGGACGCTGTCGGTGAAACGGTCGGCCAGGAACTGCAGCACGTCCGGACGCATGGTCGGCTCGAAGCCATGGGCGGCCGACAGGGTCTGGATCTTGCGCTCCAGGATCCCTAAGCGCAGCGAACGGTCGGCCGGCTCCAGGCCGCAGACCAGGCCCGCCGACAGGTGCGAGCGCAGGTGGGCGTCCATCTCGGTCATGGCCGACGGGGGACGGTCGGCCGAGAACACGACGCGGCGGCCTTCCTCGACCAGGGCGGTCAGGGTGTGGAACAGCTCTTCCTGGGTCGACTGCTTGCCGGCGATGAAGTGGACGTCGTCGATGATCAGCAGGTCGGCGGCGCGCAGCTCTTCCTTGAAGGCCGCCGTCTGGCGATCCATCACGGCGCGCACGAACGTCGACAGGAAGCGCTCGGCGGTCAGATAGACCACGCGCTTTTCCGGCGCGTTGCGCATGGCTTCCCAGGCCAGAGCGTTCAAGAGGTGGGTCTTGCCGAAGCCGTAGGGGCCGTGGAACAGCACGGGATTGAAGTGGCCGTCGGCCCAGTTGGCGATCCGGCGCGCCACGGCGTGGGCGAACTCGTTGGCCGGACCCGGGACGAAGGTCTCGAAGGTGAAGCGTTCTTGCAGCCCCTGGGTGCGGGGCGACTTGGCGCTGGTTGGGGCCACGGCGGGGGCGTCGGTCGACACCGGCAGCACGATCTCGAACGGCTCGGCGACGGCGGCCGGCTTGGCGGCGGCCTCGACATAGGCGCCGGCCAGGGCCTCGAACTCCAGACGCGACTTCAGATCGATGCGACGACCGGTCGCGTCGTTGGCGGCCCACAGCTCGCCAATGCGGCGCCAGGCGCTGCGACGGATCCAATCGCGGGCGATGCCCGTCGGAGTCACCAGGACGATGTCACCAGCGGCGGCCTCGCGCAGAACGGCGGGCGCGATCCAGGACCCGAAGGCCGCGTCGCCCAGCTCACGTTTCAACGCCACGCACACCTTAGACCAGACGGCCGTCGCGGGCTCGCAAGCCGCCGCGATCGCCGCCGAGAAGTCCTGGCTGGCCACCCCACCCTTCATCGTCATTCGTCCACCGCCTCGCAAAAAAAGTAACCGCCGCATACTTTCAGCCGCCGCCCCCCATGGCGTGCGACCGGTACCCTCAACGCACACAGGTTCTTACTCGGCGAACACGATCGGTCCGCCGCCGCCTTGTTTTTCCAAGACTGGAGAAGCGTTGAGACGCTTAAACTAGCCAGCGGCGGAGGCGGGTCAAACGGAAAACTTGCGTCCGGTCGCGGATATTTCTGTTGACTCGCGAGAGGGCCTCGCCCCGCAAGGGAATACCCGTAAAGGGGCCCCAGATCACAGTTTGCAACGTCAGGAAAAGGCCGATTGATTCAAAGCAAAAGCCGGCCAGGAAACCCTGACCGGCTTTCGTAAATACTTGAATTCGCTCGACGAACGGCGTTCGTCCAGAATCTGGACTAGGCCGCGGCCTTATCCAGCTTCTTCAGGCGGGCGGCCAGGCGCGAGACCTTGCGCGAGCCCGTGTTCGGATGAACCACGCCCTTCGAAACGGCGCGCATCAGTTCCGATTGCGCTTCGACGAAAGCGGCCTTGGCGACGGCGACGTCACCCTTGGCGATCGCGTCTTCGAACTTGCGCAGGAAGGTGCGCACGCGCGAGCGGCGGGCGGTGTTGACTTCGGTGCGGCGAGCGATCTTGCGGATCGCTTTCTTGGCGCCGGGATTATTGGCCATGGATCGGACCTTCAAACGGACAGCCGCGCGGGCGGCCGCGAAGCAGGGAAAACAGAGCGCGCGGATATACGGGAAGCGGCGCCCGGGGTCAACGGTCCACAGGCGGATTCCTGAGGACCGGAACGACGCAATCGTTTCGAGCCCGATCACATCCCCTTGAAGCTTGGCTTTCGCTTCTCGACGAAGGCCGCCATGCCTTCTTTCTGGTCTTCGAAGGCGAACAGCGAGTGGAAGAGGCGCCGCTCGAGCGCGACGCCCGTCGTCAGGGTCGTTTCGTAAGCGGCCTCGACCAGTTCCTTGTTCATCGCGACGGCCAGCGGCGACTGGGCGGCGATCTTGGCCGCGACGGCCAGGGCCTCATCCACCAAGCTGTCGGCCGGGAAAATCCGCGAGACCAGTCCCGCGCGCTCGGCCTCGACGGCGTCCATCATCCGGCCGGTCAGGATCATGTCCATGGCCTTGGACTTGCCCACGAGGCGCGTCAGGCGCTGGGTGCCGCCGATACCCGGGGCGACGCCGAGGGTGATCTCGGGCTGGCCGAACTTGGCGGTGTCGGCCGCCAGGATGAAGTCGCACATCATCGCCAACTCGCAGCCGCCGCCCAGGGCGTAGCCGGACACCGCGGCGATGATCGGCTTGCGGCACTGCTCAACCGCCCGCGCGCCGGCGGTGAAGAAGTCCTGCTTGAACATCTGGGCGTAGGTCTTGTCCGACATCTCCTTGATGTCGGCGCCGGCGGCGAAGGCCTTGGCCGAGCCGGTCAGCACGATGCAGCCGACGGCGTCGTCGGCTTCCGCCGCCGCCAGCGCTTGGGCCAGCTCGCCCAGCAGCTGGGTGTTCAGGGCGTTCAGCGCCTCGGGACGGTTCAGGCGGATCAGGGCGACGCCGGGGGCGCTGTCCGGCGCCTCGACGATCAGGGTCTGGTAATCGGCCATCGGGGTCTCCTGAAAGGTTGGCGCTTTTATAGAGGGGTCGGAGCGGTTGGGGAGCCCTGACGTCGCGTTAGCCATGGGACGACCGCTTCACGCGGCTGACCGCTGAAGGGATGGAAAGGGACGCGGAGCGCCGGAGGGGGCGAACTGGAGGTCGGCCGAGCTAGCCCCCTCCGACCCTCTGGGCCACCTCCCCCGCATCGCGGGGGAGGATCTTGGATTGCGCTCGCCCCCGCCCATCAGGAAACCCGTCCCCCGCGACGGGAGCCATCCTTACATCTCACGGCGAGACGATCGCAGGGCTGACCGGGTTGCTCAAGGACGACGCTCCGCGTCGCCGCCGCGCGGCCGGCCGGAGGCCGGTCCTCGACCAACCCGCTCAGTCCTGCACGCTGCAGCCTCCAGGAGATGTAAGGTTCGGACCGACCTAGGGAGGTCGGCTTACGACCCTAGTCGGACTCTAGCGCTGCGGTTAGCTTCCGGCATGGTCAAGTTCTGCAAGCCTCTTGTTCTCGGCTGTGTTGTCGTCCTGGCGACGGGGAGCCACTCGACGGCCGCCTCGCCACCCTCGCGTGATCGGTGGTCTCTGACGTGTGTCGCCGGTAAGGACGAGTTCGCGTCAAACTGCGAAGCCGTTCGGCGCACAACGAGTTGGCGGGTCGAAATCAGCACTGGCGATAGCCAGCTATTCCTCGCTGTCAAAGCGGCGGCTTGCCCCTCGGAGGAAGAATTAGAGTCGTGGTGGCGTGATGAGCTGACGGCTCTGAGTGCGACTAGGCGCGCAGCCAAGCTCAATCAAGCGCTCGAACGAATGAGCCGGACGCTACGTCAGAAATGTCCCAGCGCTCCATCGAAAGGACCTAACCTCCATGGAGCTCCTGACATCGCTGTTCATGGCGACCCGTAGCCAAGGTCCGCTAGCCACCCATTGCAGACGTTCAGGCCGTCCGCTGGATCTGCTATCCAGCGCCTCGCCCCCTACTCCGCGTACAGCCCCAACGCCTCTAGGCACAGCTCCAACCCCGTCACATCCCGCAAAGGATCGTGCGTCACAATCACGAACAGCCGCCGGGCCTCGCCCCACAGCATGACCGTCTCGGGAAGGCCGTGGTCCTCGATCTGGCAATCGTCGGCGTCGCGCCAGACGCGGTTCTCGTCGAGACTGGCGCCCAGCATCTGGTCGACGCGCGCGACGTATTCGGCCTCGATCTCGCTGGCGACATTCAGATAGGCGAAGATCGGCCGCCCGAGCCCCGCCAGCACGCCGGCCTCGAACACGGCGGCGGTGTCGGCCGAGGGACCTCGGAAGGGCGTCAGGTTGACGATTCCGGCGTCGGCCTGGCGCAATTGCGCCATGCGGGCGGCGTAGAACTGCCGGGCCGCCAGTTCGTCGCCGCTCTCGCCCGGGGGCATGACGGCCGGAGTCAGGGGCTCGAACCCCGCGTCCAGGCACAGCGCCCGCTCGCGGGCGGCCTGGGCGTCGGAGTCGGGGAGCCAGACTTGTGGGCCGGCCAGCCATAGGGAACGGACAGGACGCATGTGCCTTACGTCTGGTCCCGAGGCGCCGCTGTCAATGTTGGCGTTCAATGTTTGTCGGAAGGCTGAATGACGTCCATCGCGCGAAGAACCCTGTTGGCCGGCGGTTTCGCCGTCGCCGCCGCGTCCCTCGCTCCCGCCGCCCTCGCCGCCCCGGCCCAGCCCTGGCTGGCCTATGAGCGCCGCCTGCGCGGCCTGCTGGCCGATCCGCCCGGCGGCGACTTCGACGAGGATTTCGAGCAGACCCTGCTGGACCTCAATAATCTGATCCGTCGCCGCGAGGGCGCGCCGCCGCTGGCCTGGGATCCGGGGCTGGCGGCCGCCGCCCGCGCTCACGCCGCCGACATGGCGGTGACGGAACGCTTCGACCACCTGACGCGCGAAGGCTACTCTCCCGCCGGCCGCGTCGGCCTCTTGGCCCGCGACCTGGTCGGCGCGCCGGCCGAGAACATCGCCATGCGCCGCAACGCCGACGGCGCGGTGCGGCCCGACCAGATCATGAACCAGTGGCGAGACAGTCCCGGCCACCGCGCCAACCTGGTCGCCCCCAGCTTCACCCATGTCGGCTATGGCGCCTTGCGCCAGGGTCCTCGCGTCATCGCGGTCGGCGCCTATGCCGAGGTCGCCGCGCGCTTGGCGGCCCCTGCCCCGCTGCGCGTGCGCGGCCCGGACGAGATCGCCCGGGCCCTGTCGAACGCCGCCCCGCCGATCCGCCAGTTCTCGGTGTCCGAGCCGGGCGGCGAGGTGCTGACCATCACCTATGTCGAAGGCCGCCCGCCCAGCGTGCTGCAGCCAGGCGCCTGGCAGCTGCGGCCGCACCTGTCCTCGGGCGAGCACCGCTACCAGCTGGGCTGGGGGCCGGTGTTCGTCCTGGAATAGCGCCTCAGGCGACCAGCTCGACCAGCAGGTCGTCCAGCTGTTCGAATTGCATGGGGTAGCCTTGGGCCGAACCCTGCAAAGCCTCGTCGCACGCCGCCTTGCTGGGATAGAGCTCGCTCAGCGTCAGCAGCGTCTTGTCGCCCTGGTCTTCGAACGTGACCGTGGTCACCGACACCTCGCCCGCCTCCTCGTTGGTCCAGACGATGCGCGAGGGCGGGGTCACGTCGGTGTACGTGCCGAAGAAGGCCATGCTGTTGGCGGCGTCCAGCCCGAACTCCAGGCGATAGCCGCCGCCGGTGCGGACATCCATCTCGCAGGCCCGCAGCGGCACGCCCAGGGTCTTGGGAACCCACCAACGTTGGAACAGCTCGGGCTTGGACCAGGCCTCGAACACCAGGCGGACCGGGCCGTCGAAGACCCGGGTCACGACCAGCTCCCGGTCCGACTTGCGGGTCACGACCGTCTCATTCTTTCCGGACATCCTGGTCCTCCCTCTGCTTGAGTTCCTCGACAACCTCGTCCAGCGCGTCGAACCGCAGGGCCCAGCGCTGGCGATAGCGCTCGATCCACGCGGCCTCTTCCTCCAGCCCGCTCGCGGCGAGCCGGCAGGTGCGGACGCGCCCGATCTTTTCCGTCGTCACCAGCCCCGCCGCCTCCAGCAGCGCGACGTGCTTCTTCATGCCCGTGAGGGTCATCTGGAAAAGGTTGGCGAGCTCGGTGATCGACGCCTCGCCCCGGCCGAGCGCCTCCAGCACCCCGCGCCGGGTGGCGTCGGACAGGGCGGCGAACGAGGCGTCGAGGCGGGCGGCTGAATACTGAACCATTTGGTTCAGTTTATGCACGGAGAACGCCGTTGCGCAAGCCGCAAACGAAAAGCCCCCGGCCTGGGAGGGCCGAGGGCTTCGCGGGATTTAAGCTTTGGGTACTGAAGCTTGGGGTCTGCGAGGACCTTGGTTCTTGGCCGCGCGACGGCCGCCGAAACCGGCGACCACTTTCGGCTATCGCGCTCTTAGTTCTTGGCCTGGTCGACCAGCTTGTTCTTGGCGATCCAGGGCATCATGTCGCGCAGGCGGCCGCCGACTTCCTCGATCTGGTGCTCGGCCGCGCGGCGGCGGGTGGCCTTGAACGAGGGCTGGCCCACTTGGTTTTCCAGCATGAAGTCGCGGACGAACTTGCCCGACTGGATGTCCTCCAGCACGCGCTTCATCTCGGCCTTGGTTTCCGGCGTGATGATGCGCGGACCCGTCACGTACTCGCCGTATTCGGCGGTGTTCGAGATCGAGTAGTTCATGTTGGCGATGCCGCCCTCGTACATGAGGTCGACGATCAGCTTCAGCTCGTGCAGGCACTCGAAATAGGCCATTTCCGGCGCATAGCCGGCTTCCACCAACGTTTCGAAGCCGGCGCGGACCAGCTCGACCGTGCCGCCGCACAGGACGGCCTGCTCGCCGAACAGATCGGTTTCGCACTCTTCGCGGAAGTTGGTCTCGATGATGCCCGAGCGGCCGCCCCCGATGGCCGAGGCGTAGGCCAGGCCGAGGTCGAGGGCGTTGCCGGTGGCGTTGTGGTGCACCGCGATCAGGCACGGCACGCCGCCGCCCTTCTGGTACTCGCCGCGCACGGTGTGGCCCGGGCCCTTCGGCGCGACCATCAGCACGTCGATGGTGTTCTTCGGCTCGATCAGGCCGAAGTGGACGTTCAGGCCGTGGGCGAACAGCAGGGCCGCGCCGTCACGGATGTTGGGGGCGATGTCGTTCTTGTAGATCGCGGCCTGGTGCTCGTCCGGCGCCAGGATCATGATCATGTCGGCCCAGGCGGCGGCTTCGGCCACCGTCATGACCTTCAGGCCTTCGCCTTCGGCCTTCTTGGCGGTCGGCGAGCCGGCGCGCAGGGCGACGGCGACGTTCTTGGCGCCGGAGTCGCGAAGGTTAAGCGCGTGGGCGTGACCTTGGCTGCCATAGCCTACGATGGCGATCTTCTTGTCCAGGATGCGGGCGATGTCGGCGTCGCGGTCGTAGTAGACGCGCATGTTTTTTCTCCAGGACTGGTCGATCAGGGTCGCCCAACGCAACGGAAGAGCGACGAAGGCCGGGCGTTTGAGCGTTTTTTTGCCGTTTCGTCAAGGCAGAGCCGACAGAACGCCGAAATCCGGAAGCCTTCGCGACCCCGTTTTAGGCGGAGGTTCGCGGCTTCGCCATCACGGGGTGAAAAAACCCGCGCAACACGCGCGAAAAAGGGGCGGAGGATTGCTCCCCCGCCCCCTCACCCGACCTTTCGCGGATCACCAGAAGAGATCGCGCCAGACGCTCAGGACCTGACCGCTCCAGACATCGACCAGAATGGCGTCGTCGCCGACCCGCACCCACTCGCAGCCGATCGGCGGTTGCGGCAGGCCGTAGCGCCAGGCGTCGAGATAGTACGAACTGCCGTACCAACCGCCGGGCAGATAGTCGCCGAACGACCAGGTCCGCACGTACCAGCCGCGCGGATAGCGATAGACCGGCGCGCGATAGCGCTGCGGCGCGGAGTAGAACGGACGATAGGTATAGCGGTCGTAGCGCGGCCGCCCACGGTCGCGATCCCGATAGCGGTCGCGGCTGCGGTCGTTCCACTCCCAGCTGCGGTTGTCGTTCCAGCGGTAGTCGTTGCGGTCACGATCGCGATTGTCGTTCCAGCGACGGTCGTCGCGGTCGTGATCGCGATCCCGGTCCTGCCAGCCGGGGCGGTTGTTGTCGTTGCGGTCCCAGCCGCCCCGGCGATCGTCGCCGCCGCGGTTGCGGTCTCGGTCGCCGTCCGGACGCGCGGGCTGGGCCTGCTGAGGCTGTCCTTGCGGCCGCTGCGGGCGATCGCCCCGGTTCCAGCCACTGTCGCCGCCGGGCTGGCGCGGTCCGCGATCTCCCCAGCGGTCGCCTCGGTCGCCGCCGCGATCTGGCCGCGGCCCAGCGTCCCGCGGCTGCTGTTCGCGCTGCTGCTGTTGCTGCTGCTGAGCGACCACCGCCCCCGCCGCGCCGGCCTGGGCCGCGCCGGCCAGCAACGAAAGCGCCAGGGCGGTCGTGATCACACGTTTCATCTCTTGCTCCGAAGGGCCTTGATGGCAGGCCCGGGCTTGTCCCTTGATAGCAGTCTCGGACTCGCCCGATGAACCGAGCTTGAACATGGACGATGGAGACACGATGGCCGCGCATCCCAACGACATCGTCAGCTTCTGGCGCCATGCCGGCCCGGCCAAATGGTTCGCCAAGGACGCGGCCTTCGACTCCGCCATCGCGCTGAAGTTCGAGCAGACCCACTACCGGGCCTCGATGCGCCGCTACGACGCCTGGGCCGACACGGCCGAGGGCGCGCTGGCCCTGCTGATCCTGCTGGACCAGTTCCCCCGCAACATGTTCCGTGGCACGCCGCACGCCTTCGCGACCGACCCGCTGGCGCGCATGTTCGCCCGCGCCGCCATCGCCGCCGGCCACGACCACGATCCAGCGATCGAGCATACGCTCAGACCGTTCTTCTACCTGCCGTTCGAACACTCCGAGTCGCTGGTCGACCAGGAGTTCAGCGTCCAGCTGTTCGCCGGCCTGCAAGCCGACACCGGCGACGAGGAGTCGATGAAGTGGGCGCTCATGCACCGCGACATCATCGCCAGGTTCGGGCGTTTCCCGCACCGAAACGGAGGCCTGGGCCGCGAGACGACGGCGGCCGAGCAGGAGTTCCTGGATGAAGGCGGCTTCGCCGGGTGACGCGGCCGTAACTTTGCTTTGTAAAGTTTCGCCTGTACGAGTGCGTCCGCTCATTTGTTCGGGGAATGCCAAGATATGAAAGCCTTCCGCAGCGCGCTGGTCGTCGGCCTGGCGCTTTCCGCCATCACGCCCGCCACCGGCTTCGCCCAGGCCAAGGCCAGCAAGGGCCAGCAGCTGCAGACCCAGGCGTCCGGCGAAGTCCCGCGCTGCACGCGCAAGCTGGGCACGCTGTCGATCGTCGACGGAGACGATTCCAGCGGCTGGACCCAGTACAACCTCGCCTCGCCGCAGAAGGTGCTGCGCGCCATCGTCCAACGCTCGGGCTGCTTCAACCTGGTCGACCGGGGCGCGGGCCTGGGCGCGGCCCAGAAGGAGCGCGAGATCGGCGGCAACCTCGGCCTGCAGCGCGGCTCGAACGTCGGCCAGGGCCAGGTCAAGGCGGCCGACTACGTGCTGGTCGCCGAGGTCCAGGGCAGCAACAGCAATGTCGGCGGCGGCGCGGTGGCCGGCGCCATCGGCGGCCTGATCGGCGGTCGCGTCGGCGGCCTGGTCGGCGGCATCAAGACCAAGAAGCTGGAAGCCAACACCGTCCTGTCGCTGACCAATGTCCGCACGACCGAGACCATGTCGGTGTCGGAAGGCTATGCGGTGAAGAACGACATCGGCTGGGGCGCGGGCGGCGGCCTCGGCTTCGCCGGCGCGGTCGGCGGCGGCTACGAGGACACCGACATCGGCCGCATCGTCACCCTGTCGTTCATCGACGCCTATTCGAAGATGGTCGGCGATCTGGGTCTGCTGTCGGAAGGCGGTTCGGCCGCCGCCGCGGCGCCGGCCAAGACCTTCACCGCCCAGCGCCCCGTCGCCCTGCGCGCGACCCCCGTCGCCGGCGGCAAGCTGATCCGCACCCTGCCCGCCGGCGCCATCGTCTATCCGACCGGCAAGCAGCAGGAGCTGTGGTGGGAAGTGGCCGACGAGAACGACAACGTCGGCTGGGTGCTGAACACCGGCCTCGCGCCGAGCAAGTAGGGCCCTTCCTGGTCCCAAATCTTGTCATCCCGGAAGCCTCGCAGAGGCTATCCGGGACCCAGGGGCCAGACGCGGTGAGGCCGCCCCTGGGTCCCGGCTCTCCGCTACGCTGTGGCCGGGATGACACTTTGATTTTGGACAAGATACCCACAAGAATTTGTGCTCAAGCTCCACCCGATCGCTATGGATAGTGTTAGGGTTTAGGTCTGCCTGCGGAGTGAGGCCATGACCACCGCCGTCCTCGACGCCCCGAAAGCCGCTGCCGACCATCCCGAGCGGCAGTATCTGGCCCTGCTGGCCGACATCCTGGAGAACGGCGTCCAGCGCGGCGACCGCACCGGCACGGGCACGCTCGGCGTCTTTGGCCGGCAGATCCGCTTTGATCTTTCCAAGGGCTTCCCGGTCCTGACGACCAAGAAGCTGCACCTGCGCTCCATCATCATCGAGCTGCTGTGGTTCCTGAAGGGCGACACCAACATCGCCTATCTCAAGGACAATGGGGTGCGCATCTGGGACGAGTGGGCCGACGAGAACGGCGACCTTGGCCCCGTCTACGGCAAGCAGTGGCGCTCGTGGGCCGCTCCGGACGGCCGCGTCATCGACCAGATCAGCAATCTCGTCGAGAATCTGAAGACCAATCCCAGCAGCCGTCGCCACATCGTCTCGGCCTGGAACCCGGCCGACGTCGACGACATGGCCCTGCCGCCCTGCCACTGCCTGTTCCAGTTCTTCGTGGCCGACGGCAAGCTCAGCTGCCAGCTCTATCAGCGCAGCGCCGACGTGTTCCTAGGGGTGCCGTTCAACATCGCGTCCTACGCCCTGCTGACCCTGATGGTCGCCAAGGTCGTGGGCCTGCAGCCGGGCGAGTTCGTCCACACCTTCGGCGACGCGCACCTCTACCTGAACCACCTCGACCAGGCCCGCGAGCAGCTGACCCGCGAGCCCTTCGACTTCCCGACCATGACGATCGCCGACAAGCGCGACCTGTTCGGGTTCGAGTACGAGGACTTCAAGCTCGAGGGCTACCAGGCCCACCCGCACATCAAGGCCGAGGTCTCTGTTTGACCTGGGCGACGGATCGGCTGGATCAACTCGCCTCGGGCGACGCGATCCTGCCGCCCGTCGTCCAGACCCTGAAGCTGGGCGCGCTGGACGCCTGGGGGCCGGGCTGGGCCAGGAAGACCTGGCAGCCCTCGCCGGAGCTGCTCAACGGCGATGGCTCAATGTTCGGCGGCTATCTCGCCGCCCTCGCCGACCAGATCCTGGCCTTCGCCGCCATGACCGCCGCGCCGGCCGACGCCGCCTTCCGCACCAGCAATCTGAAGATCGACTTCATCCGTGTCGGCAAGGCTGAGCCGCTGCGCCTGGAAGGCCGCGTCGTGGCCCAAACGAAGTCGATCATCCACGTCGAGGCCGACTTCTTCCGGCCCGACGGCGAACTGATCGCGCGGGCTAGCGCCCAGCAGATCATCACGCCTTTCGGCGTCTCCTAAGGCCTCAACACGATCTTCCCCGCCAGTTTCGCGGACTGCAGCAGCGTCTGAGCCTCGCCGGCTTCGGCCAGCGGCAGGACCTTGGCGATCGTCGGCTGGATCGCGCCCTGCCCGATCAGGTTCAGCACCTGGGCGAGGTCCTGGCGATACGCCGCCGGCCGGGCGTTGCGCCATGACGTGACGTTGTAGCCGACGACGCCGCGGCTTTCGCTGAACAGCTTCAGGGCCGACAGCCGATCGGCCAGCAGCATCTTCAGCATCGCCCCCGGCCGCGCCTTGCCGCCCTTGGTCGCGTCGTAGCCGCCATAGAGCACCGCCGTCCCGCCATCGCGCAGGGCGGCCAGCGACGCCGCCTTCAGATGCGGCCCTCCGACATGGTCGAAGGCCGCGACCACGCCGCCGCCGGAGATCTCCACCGCCCGTTCGGCGACGGCCTCGGCGCGATAGTCCACATGCACGCCGCCCTTGGCCTCGACCTCGGCCCGCTTGCCCGCCGAGGCCGCGCCCACCGCCTTCACGCCGGCCAGGAGCGCCAGGTCGAGCAGCAGGCCGCCCACACCGCCCGCCGCGCCGTGGACCAACACCCACTCGCCGGCCACGGAGCCGGCGACGCGGTCGAACATTTGCCAGGCGGTCAGGCCGTTCAGCACGCCCGCGACCAGGGCCTCGGCCGGCGCGTCCTCGGGCGCGGCGACAAGCCAGCGGGCCTCGACATTGCGGCGCGTGGCGTATGAGCCTGTGACCGTCAGGGCCGCCACGCGCTGGCCGACCTGGACGCCCTCGACGCCCGGCCCCAGCGCCTCGATCCGGCCTACGAAGTCGTAGCCCGGAGTCACCGGCGCCTTCACGCCCGGATAGAGGCCGGTGCGCATGACGATGTCGGCGAAGGCCACGCCCGCGGCCTCGATCGCCACGCGGGCCTCGCCGGGGCCCGGCGCCGGCAGTTCGACCTCGCGCCCGCGCAGGACCTCAACCCCGCCTGTCCGGGCCATGTGCATCTCGAACGCCGTCGCCGACATCGCGCCCTCCCCGATCTTCGTTCGTTGGGAACGAGAGTGATCAACGTTCAGATTTCGATCAAGCCATGGCGCGCCAGGCCGGCGCCCGCTAATCATGGCCCATGACCCTGCCCACCCTCGCCCTTGTCGTCGCCCGCGCCGCCAACGGGGTGATCGGTCGCGACGGCGACCTGCCCTGGCGACTGAAATCGGATCTGGCCCTGTTCAAGGCCAACACCCTGGGCAAGCCGATCATCATGGGCCGCAAGACTTGGGACAGCCTGCCCCGCAAGCCCCTGCCCGGCCGCATGAACGTCGTCCTGACCCGCGACCAGAGCTTCGAGGCCGAGGGCGCGATCGCCTGCGAGACCTGGTCGGAAGCCGTCCAGATCGCCAGGGAGCAGGCCGCCGACGATGGGGTCGACGAGGTCTGCGTGATCGGCGGCCGCGCCCTGTTCGAGCTGGCCCTGCCCAAGGCCAGGCGGCTCTATCTCACCGAGGTCGACGCCCAGGTCGACGGCGATGTGCATTTCCCCGTCTTTGACGAAAACGCCTGGACCGAGGTCCGCCGCGAGACGCACGCCGCCGGCGACGGCGACGACCACGCGTTCGTGTTCCGGGTCTTGGAGCGCCTCTGACGGAACACGCCTAGACTGTAAACCCGATCGCAACGACGACCTGCGATACCCACCCAGGGTAGGGGAGCTAATCTTGATCGCGGCTATCCGAATTCCGTCGCGCGACGACCAGACTGTGCGGATCGCCGGCCTCTTGGCGGCCTTCGGGGGGTCCATCGTCTTTAGCCTGTTCCTGGCTGGAGCGACCCACAACCTGCCGTCGATCTGGACGGCCAACGCCGTGGTCATCGCGGGCCTGCTGACCCTGAAGGGCAAGGCGCGATGGATCATGCTGGCGCTGGCCGGCGTCACTCATGTCGCCATCGAGCTGATCGCCGGCGTGCGCCTGTCCTTCATCGTGCTGGTGGTGCCGCAGGACCTTATCCAGAACGTCCTTATCGCCTGGAGCCTGGAGCGTCTGGGCCTGACCACCCAAATGCGCAGTCCATGGGGCCTAGCCCGCCTGACCGCCGCGGCCGCGGTGCTGGTTGTCGTGTTCTCCACCATCACCACCGTCAGTCTGGCGCTTTCTCGCGGCAAGCCCATGTGGAGCGGCTGGGCCGACTGGATTCCGCCGAACGTGCTGGGACTGTTCCTGGCGATGCCGACCACCATCATGCTGATGGACCGCCGTCACAAGCCGATGTTCCCGGCGTCGGCCTGGCAGATCGCCATGCTGACGGCCCTTGTGGTCGTCAGCGCCGTGGCGATCTTCACCTGGGATCCTGGCTTGCAGGCCCTGCTGTTCGCCCCCGCCATGCTGGCCGTGTTCCGAGGCGGGCCGCGCGCGGCGGCGATCCTGGTCATCGCCTCCTTGGCCGCCTCGATCCCCGCGGTCCTGCATAGCGTCGGCATCGACCGTCACGCGGCGCTGAGCCCCTTGCGCCACACCGTGATCTTCCACCTCATGCTGTTCGCCGTCTGCCTCACCGCCGCCATGATCCTGGAACGGCAAAAGCGCCTGCAGGCGCTGTTGACGCGAGGCCGCGACGCCGCCCGCGACGCCCAAGCCAGCGCCCAGGCCGCCAACAAGGCCAAGTCGGAATTCCTGGCGACCATCAGCCACGAGATCCGCACGCCGCTGAACAGCATCCTGGGCTTCGCCGACCTCGTGGCCGGCGACCCCGGCCTTTCGCCCGACAGCCGCCGACGCCTCGACCTGATCAATCGCGCCGGCCGCTCGCTGGTCGAGATCATCAACGACCTCCTGGACTTCTCGAAGCTTGAGGCCGGCCGCATGGAGCTGGAAATCGTCGAGTTCGACCCGGTGGCCACGGTCAACGAGGTGATTCACGACTCCGGCCAGCCGTTCGCCATCGTGCGTGCCGTACCTACCGCGGCGCTCAATCGCAGTCGTTACATGCTGCTGGTGTTTACCGACGGCCGCACGGCGGAAGAGCGCGCCACCGAAGCCGCCGAGGCCCAGGAGGCCGCCGATCGCGAAGCCGAGGCAATGACATGAGCGACGCTGATGACCTGCGCCTCCTGACCGCTGTGGAGGCTGCGGCGATCCTCAATGTCGACGTGAAGACCCTGCGCGTGTGGAAAGTGCCAGCGATCCCCACGCCGGGCGGCGGCAAGCGCTACACGCGAGCGATGCTGCAGGAATGGCTGGCCGAGCAGAGGAGGACAGCATGGCCGGAAAACGCAAGCAGCAGCCGATCCCAGGGGAAGCCTATCTCACGCGGCGCCCCGGCTCGGACCATTTCCAGATCGCATTCACGATCGACGGTCATCGAGTTCGAGAAAGCAGCGGGACTTCGGACAAGGTAGCCGCCGCCGCCCTGGCGCAGAAGCGCTATGAGGAGGTCTGGCGCGAGATCAAGCTGGGCGAGAAACCCAAGCTGGAAATGACCCTCAACGATGCCTTTGTCCGGTTCTGGACGGAAAAGGCTAGCAAGACCGCGCACGGGCAGACCGGGCAGCGCTACCACATGAAGGTTCTGCTCCAGGCCCTGGGCCGCAACACGCTCCTGAGCGCCCTGGACGACCGCGCGATCAACGAAGGGGTCCAGGCCATGCAGACCCGCAAGGCCACCCAGGGGCGCCCTGAGACGCTGAGCGGGGCCACGGTGAACCGCTATCTCGCCACGCTTCGGCTGGTCTGCAAACGCGCCAAGGATGTCTGGAAGGCCGAGGTCGGCGACTGGTCCTATGGCGAGCATCGGCAGGAAGAGGCCAAGCATCGCGAGGTCTTCCTGACCCATGAGCAGGCCCGGGCGCTGGTGGATGCCGCAGTTCCGCATCTGAAGCCGATCCTGATGCTCGCGCT
>NZ_CALCDX010000098.1 GCF_937900395.1 uncultured Caulobacter sp. | reverse complement strand
ATCGCCTTCCCGCTGAACCAGCAGGGCCAGGACCTCTTGATGAACGCCCCGGCCAATGTGCTGGACAAGCAGCTGAAGGAGCTGCACATCCGCACCGCGCCGCCCATCAAAGTCTAGGCTTGGCGGTCACCGCAAAAGAAAAGCCCTCCGGTCTCGCGATCGGAGGGCTTTTTCTTGGCGTGAGGCTTTTTGCCGGTCAGCCGATCACCACTTGGGCGGCTTGGGCGGGGCGGGGGGAGCCGGCGGGGCAGGCGGCGACTTGGGCATCTCCCGCCACAGCATGAACTGCTGCGAGCCCCGGATACCGCTGCACGAGCGCACCGTCAGGCCGGAGGGGAGGCGCGTGCCGCCATCGCCGCAGGCTTCATCCAGCTGGTCCTGATCAAGGCCGCGTGCGGCCGAGAGGTCAGCGCCGCTCAACACCACCAGCGACAGGTCGGCGTTGCGGAAGTCCGCGCCAGCGAAGACGGCCCCGCGCAGGTTCGACCCGGTCAGATCAGCGTTGCGGAAGTTCGCGCCCTCAAAGCGGCCGCCCTGGAAGTTGGCGTGATTGATGTCGGCGTTCGAGAAGTCGGCGTCGCGAGCGTTCACGCCCGACAGGTTCGCGGCGATCAGCTCGACATTCGACAACCGCGCCTTCTGTAGGTTGGCGCCGATCATGAGGACGCCGTGCAACTCGGCGGACGACAGATCGACCCGGACGAGGACGGCCTGCCGGAAGTTCGCGCCGCTGCTTTCGACGCCCGACATCCGCGCGTCGGTGAAGTTGGCGCTGTTGAAGTTGGCGCCGCGCATCTCGGCGCCGCGCAGGTCGGCGCGGCTGAGGTCGGCCGAGTAGAAGTTGCTGCCATAGAACATCGCGCCGCGCAGGTCGGCGCCGATCAGGACGGATTTGGTGAAGTTGGCGCCGGCGAACTTGGCGTTCATCAGCTTACGGCCCGCCAGATCGCAGCTGGCGCAGGTGCCGCCGAAGGAGGTCAGCCGGGCGACATCGCGGTCCTCGGTCGCGGCGTGCGCCTGGCCGGCCAGGGCCAGCAGGCTCAGCGACAGGGCGGCGATGGGAGCGCCAAGACGGAACATCAATTTCTCCGTGCAGTCCATAACGCGACTGTGTGAGTTACGGTTTGAACCGGGCAGGCGCCAGAAGCCACTTAAATCGCGGTAATGACGGGGATTTAACGGCTCGCGGGTAGAGCTGCGCGCCCTGCTCAACGACCGGTCGTTGGTGCGGTCGGACGTCAGGAGGACGCCAACGGCCCCGTCTGGTCGGACTGAGCGCCGCAGGTGTCGCAGACCGTGATCGCGCCCCGCCGGACCAGCGAGAGGTCGCCGCAGGACGGGCACATCTCGCCCTCTACGCCAGGCCTCTCAGCCCCCTCCACCCGGCGGCGGCCGAAGGCGGCGAAGACCAGGTTGTCGGGGGTGGCGCCGCGCGAGAAGCCCTTGGAGATGAAGCGGCTGGCGGGGACGGGGTCGAGCTCGCCGTCCTCGTCGGCGTCGATGAGGCGCTTGCCCGCGCCCAGGCCGTCGGCGTTGAACTCGCTGGGATCGGCGTTGGCCAGGTCGTCGCGACCCAGATACGACACGCCCAGCTCACGGAACACGTAGTCCAGGATCGAGGTCGCCGACTTAATGGAGTCGTTGCCCGTCACCGGGCCCGCCGGCTCGAATTTGGTGTAGACGAAGGCGTCGACGAACTCGTCCAGCGGCACGCCGTGTTGCAGGCCCAGGGACACGGCGATCGCGAAGTTGTTCATCAGGCTGCGGAAGGCCGCGCCTTCCTTGTGCATGTCGATGAACAGCTCGCCCAGCTCGCCATCCTCGTACTCGCCGGTGTGCAGATAGACCTTGTGACCGCCGACGGCCGCCTTCTGGATATAGCCCTTGCGGCGGTCGGGCAGGCGGCGGCGCGAGCGGTCGCGCTCGACGATCTTCTCGACCACGCGCTCGGTGACGATCGGTTCGCGCGCCATCTGTTCGCGAAGAGGCGCGGGGCGCGGCGCCTCGGCGGCCGGCTCCTCTGGCAGCTCGAGCTTGAACTCGGCCGGGGGCGCGGCGCGCTGCAGACGCAGGGCGCGGACCCCGGCGCGCGCGGCGGCGGCCTGGGCCCGAACCGCGTCGGCGGGCCGGGCGTCGAAGGGAATGGGTAACGGTACGGTCGTGGGCAGGCAGGCGAAGTCTTCCACGGCCGTTAGCATGGCTAGGCGGTCGGCGAAGCTCGGCGCCTCCACCGACTGGAACGCCTCGCGGAGATCCGGATTGAGGGCGGCGCAGTCGCCCAGCCGCCCCGCGCCCAGCGCATGGCGTTCGGCCGCCTCGATCTCGTCCTCGGTGAAGTCGGCGAAGGCCAGGGTGTCGAAGTCGCGGCGGGCGACGTCCTCGGCGGACGCGCCCAGCACGTCGCGCAGGAAGCCCGGTCCCATGACCGCGGGGGCGAAGGCGGCGCGCAGGCCGCGGCACTCGCGCAAGGCGTTCTCGGCCTTCTCGATCTCGTGGGCCGTGAATCCGCGCGCCTGCAGGACGATGTGGTCGATCGCCGGGCTTTCCAGCAGCGTGCCGTGACCCACGGCGTGGCGGCGGGCGGCGTCCAGATCCGCGCCTTCGGCTGAGAGGGCCTCCATCGCGGCGGGGCTGAAGGTCGGCAGCAGCAGGCCATCGGCGGTCTGGGCCACCGACACCGGCGACATGGCGCCGGCCGCGCCGACGGGCGCTCCGCCCAGGCGCAAGGTGGCTTCGGCGTCCTCGAACGGTCCGACTAGGCCGATCGAACGCAGGCCGTGCTTCTTGGCCAGTCCGTGCGCGGTGGCCAGGGCCGTGGCGGCCTCGGTGGCCAGCTCGGAGCGAAGGGCGGCGGCGCGCACCCGGCGCTCGGCCAGGGTCTTCAGCACGCCTTGGCGATCCTGGGCGTAGGCGGGGTCCTGACCCAGCCTCGAAGCCGCCTCGGCGCTGGCGGACAGGGCGGCGCCGACGGCCAGCGCCCAGAGCGCGGCGGCGGCGTCGCGGCCTTCCTGGCTGGTCTGGGCCAGACCCTGGCTGAGCAGGCAGTCGCCGACACCGGCGAGGGACAGGCGCGCCTGCTGGTCGCCACGATCCAGTTCCAGCGCCGTGCCCCAGAGATGGCAAACCTCGGTGAAGCGCTCGACGTCGAAGCCTTCGTCGTCAAGGAAGGCGCTGGCGTCGATCGCCGCGCCGACGCCGACGCCGCGCGCCAGGATCTCGGCGTCCTGCGGCGAGAAGGCGAGGGTGAGGGCGCCCGTTTCCCAGGCCACGTGCGCGGCCAGGGCCGCGCTCTCGTCGCCAGCGGCGACGCCATGGCGCGACGCCGCCGCGATCATGTCGGTCTCGGGCGGCGGGGCCAGGTCCGTTATCGTCGGACGCGGCGTATCGGCCGTGGCGATCGCCTCGAGGATCGTGCGGTCGTCAGCGCCCAGTTCGCGGGCCTTGCGCGCGGCGCGGGCCAAGGCGGGGTTCTTGCGGACGTCGGCGCAGGCGCGCGCGTCGCCCTGGCAGCGACGAACGGCGTCGGTGACCTGAGCCAAGGCCGCGTCCAGCCGGCTGGCGGCCTGGGCCGCCAGGGTGGCGGCGCGGCGGCGAGCCAGATTTTCCCGAGCCAGGGTCTCGAACTCGATCTCGCCCACGTCGGGCAACTGCACCTGTCCGGCCTGACCACCCGCCGGCGTGGCGTAGCCGCCCAGCATGGTCGCCAGCAGCGCGTCCTTGAAGCCAGCCGCGTCGGCCTTGTCGCCGAAGAGGCCGCGCGCCAGGCCGATCTTGGCGATGCGGTCGGCGTAGCGGGCCGGGCCGCCGCCCAGCGGCGCCTTGGGTTCGATGGTTCCGGCCCAGTCCAGCCAGGCTTCCACGCGGGCGTCCGTCCAGGCGGCCGGCGCGGCGATCACGATGATGCTGTCGGCGCGCTCGAGGTCGCGCCATTCCATCGCGGGGACCGTTCCGGCGGCTTTGGCGGGCGTGCGCATGGGACGTTTCCTGGTTCCGTCTGCCAGCTTATAGGCTTACCAAATCCTTAACGCGTGATTCCACGCGGTCGGGATGCGCGTAAGGTCGCACCTACGCTAGAGCCTCAATCGTTTGCCCTCAATAGATGTTGAGGGTCTTGCGGCCCTAATCCACAAGATGTTGAAAATCACGGGTGCGGCGCCCCGCTGGACGCTAGCGCGCCGGAGCCCTATAGTCCCCGCCGCTTCGCCGCGCTGTCGCGGCCTGTCCTCTTAAGTTTCGGGTGCGAACCTAGTGCTGAAAGCGATCTTCACCTGGTGGAACGGCGCGACCCTGGGTCAGCGTTTCCATATCGGCCGCCGCGGCGTCTTCGTGGGCCAGGACGAGCAGGGCAACCGCTATTTCGAAGCCCGCGACAACAGCGACAGCTACGATCAGCGCAAGCGTCGCTGGGTGATCTACAACGGCTACGCCGAGGCTTCGAAGGTTCCGCCGGACTGGAGCGGCTGGCTGCACTACACGCTGGACGAACCGCCGACCCAAGCGCCGCTGAAGCGTCGCGACTGGGAGAAGGACCATATCCCCAACCTGACCGGCACCGTCCATGCCTGGCGCCCGAAGGGTTCTTTGACCCGCGGCGGCGAGCGCGCGGCCGCCACCAGCGACTACCAAGCCTGGTCCCCGGAATAGGCCGGATGTCCCGCCGGACGTCCTGGATCGCCGCCGCCGCGGCGCTGGCCGGTCTGGCCGGAAGCGTGGCGTTCGCGCGCCAGACCGCTCCGCAAACCGCCCAGACGCCACAGGCCGCGCCTCAGGCGCCGACCGCGCCGACGGCCAAGCCCGCCGCGACGCCGACTCCTGAGCTTCGCCCGGCCCAGCCGGTGCAAAGCGCGCCGGCCGCCGTGACGCCGTCACCCCAGGCCGCGCCGCCGGTCGCCGCGGCGCAAAACAAGCCGGAAACGCCCGCCGCGCCGGTCAAGCCGCCAGAGCCGGCCAAGCGCCAACGCTACGCCATCGCCATCATGCAGGCGCTGGACAAGGTCACGACCGAGACCATGCGCTTCGAGGTCCCGGTTGGTCAGCCGATCCGCTACAAGACCCTGGTCTTCACGGTCCGCGCCTGCGAGACCGCTGCGGCTGACGAGGTCGCGCCGGAAACGGCGGCCTATGTCATCGTCGACACCCAGCCCAAGGCCCAGGCCGGTCGTCCCGCGCCCGCCGGACGCCAGATCTACAAGGGTTGGATGTACGCCAGCTCGCCGGGCCTGAACCCGCTGCAGCACCCGGTCTATGACGCCTGGCTGATCGCCTGCAAGCAGTCGATCCCGGTCGCGCCGCCTGCCAAGCCGTAGAAGTCGCCCTGGACGGCCAGGGCCTTGGCCAGGCGCTTGCGGTAGTCGGCGCGGCTGATCTCGATCGTCCCGAACTGCGTCAGGTGCTCGGTCAGGAACTGGGTGTCCAGCAGCTGGTAGCCGCCGGCGACCAGCCGCGCGACCAGATGCACCAGCGCGACCTTGCTGGCGTCTCGCGCGGTCGAGAACATGCTCTCGCCAAAGAACGCGCCGCCTAACGAAACGCCGTAGAGCCCGCCGACCAGCTCACCCTCCAGCCAGGTCTCGACGCTGTGCGCTAGACCGCGCGCGTAAAGCTGCCCGTAGAGCCGCTGGATGGGGTGGTTGATCCAGGTGTCGACCCGACCCGGTCGCGACGCCGCGCAGCCCTCGATCACCGCGTCGAAGACGGTGTCGATGCGGACCTCGTACGGACCGTTGCGGACCGTGCGGGCGAGGCGTTTGGGAATGTGGAAAGCCCCGAGCGGCAGGACGCCCCGCCGCTCGGGATCGATCAGGAAGAGGCTTTCGTCCTCGCGGGCGTCGGCCATGGGGAAGACGCCACGCGCGTAGCAGGCGATCAGGTCGTCGACCGTGAAGGCGTCTTCCATGGTTGAGCCTAGGCTAGGCTTCCTGGGCTTTGATCCAGCGCTCCAGCCAGTGGATGTCGTAGTCGCCGGCCAGGATGTCGGGCTGCACCAGGAGATCCTGGAACAGCGGGATCGTGGTCTCGACGCCGCCGACGACCATTTCGGCCAGGCAGCGCTTCAGGCGCGCGATGCACTCGGCGCGGTCGCGGCCGTGCACGATCAGCTTGCCGATCAGGCTGTCGTAATAGGGCGGGATCGCATAGCCGGTGTAGATCGCCGAATCCAAGCGAACGCCCAGGCCGCCAGGGGCGTGGAAGTCTGTGATGGTGCCCGGCGAGGGCGTGAAGGTCCGCGCGTTCTCGGCGTTGATCCGGCACTCGATGGCGTGGCCTTCGAAGACAACATCGTCCTGGGTGAACGACAGCGGCAGGCCGGCGGCGATGCGGATCTGCTCGCGCACCAGGTCGATGCCGGTGATGGCTTCGGTGACCGGGTGCTCGACCTGCAGGCGGGTGTTCATCTCGATGAAGAAGAACTCGTCGTTCTCCCACAGGAACTCGATGGTCCCGACGCCGAGATAGCCGATGGCCTTGACCGCATCGACGACGATCTTGCCGATCTTGGCGCGACCTTCGGCCGACAGAGCCGGCGAGGGGGCTTCTTCCAGCACCTTCTGGTGGCGACGCTGCAGCGAGCAGTCGCGTTCGCCCAGGTGCACCACGTTGCCGTGGCTGTCGGCGATCACCTGCAGCTCGATGTGGCGCGGCTTCTGGAGGTAGCGCTCCATGTAGACCGTGTCGTCGCCGAACGCGGCGCGAGCCTCGGCGCGAGCGGTGGAGACTGCTTCGGCCAGGTCTTCACGCGTCTGGGCGACCTTCATGCCGCGACCGCCGCCGCCCGCAGCGGCCTTGATCAGCACGGGGAAGCCGATCTTCTCGGCGGCCTCGAAGGCCTCTTCCTCGGTCGAGACGCCGCCGTCCGAGCCGGGAACGACCGGAATGCCGGCGTCCTTCACGGCCTGCTTGGCGGTGATCTTGTCGCCCATCATCCGGATGTGCTCGGGCTTGGGACCGATGAAGGTGAAGCCGTGCGCGCCGACGATCTCGGCGAAGCGGGCGTTCTCGGACAGGAAGCCATAGCCCGGGTGGATCGCCTGGGCGCCGGTGATCTCGGCGGCCGCGATGATCGACGGGATGTTCAGGTAGCTCTTGGCGGCCGGAGCCGGGCCGATGCAGACGCTTTCGTCAGCCAGGCGCACCCACATGGAGTTGCGGTCGGCCTCGGAGTGCACGGCCACCGTCGAGATGCCCATTTCCTTGCAGGCGCGGTGGACCCGGAGCGCGATCTCGCCCCGGTTCGCGATGAGGATCTTGTCGAACATGAGCGTTACTCGATGACGACGAGCGGCTCGCCGAACTCGACGGGCTGGGCGTCGGCGACCAGGATCTCGACGATCTTGCCGGCCTTGGGGGCGGCGATCGGGTTCATGGTCTTCATGGCTTCGACGATCAGCAGGGTCTGGCCGGCCGACACGGTGTCGCCGACCTTCACAAACGGATCGGCGCCGGGCTGCGGCGACAGATAGGCCGTGCCGACCATCGGCGACTTCACGGCGTCGCCGCGGGCGGCGGCCGGGGCCGGAGCGGCTTCAGCGGCGGGCGCGGCGGCCGGAGCCGGCGCGGCGGCGGGGGCCGGAGCAAAGGCCGGAGCGGCGGCCTGGACGTAGTTGACCGGCGCGGCGGTCAGTTCGCGCGCCACGCGGATCTTCAGGCCGGCGTGCTCGACCTCGATCTCCGTGAGGCCCGTGTCCTTCAGGATGTCCGCGATCTTGCGGACCAGACGGGCGTCGATCGCCGGAGCTTCGACCGGATCGGCGGGGGCCTTGGGGTTCGACATGGAAGCTTACCTTGTTGTTCTGAAACGCCGCGCGCCGCGGAAAAGCGCTGGGGCGAGGTTCTCGTTAAACGCCGATCAGGCCGAAAGCGGCCTCGATCGCCAATTCATAGCTGGCCGCGCCGAACCCGGAGACGATCCCCGTGGCCGCCAGCGACACATAGGTGTGACGGCGGAATTCCTCTCTCGCCGCCGGGTTGGACAAATGGCACTCGATCACCGGGATGCTCAAGGTCTTGAGCGCGTCCAGCAGCGCGATCGAGGTGTGGCCGTAGCCAGCCGGATTGAGAATGAGCGCCGAGGCCGACAAACGCGCCTCCTGCACCCAATCGATCAGCACGCCCTCGTGGTTGGACTGGCGGAAGACCACCGAAACGCCGCGCGAAGCCGCCCGCGCCTCGCAGCGCGTCCGGACATCCTCGAGCGTGTCCTTGCCGTAAATCTCGGGCTCGCGGGTTCCCAACAGGTTGAGGTTGGGGCCGCTCAGCACGTGGATCGGTTTTACCATGCGGCTCCGCCGTCGATTCCGGGAGGTCTTGTATAGCCGGTTCCCTCAGGTCACAAGCAGGGCTCGCTTCGGAGGTGAAATGAGGCTTTTGTTGAACGGGGAAGAACGGGACGTGGCCGGGGTGGTCACGATCGCCGATCTGGTGGCCTCGCTGGGCCTGGACGCCCGCAAGGTGGCGGTGGAACGCAACCTTGAGATCGCCCCGCGCTCGACCTATGCCGACACGGCTCTTGCTGACGGCGACCGCATCGAGATCGTCACTTTTATCGGCGGCGGTTGATGCTGCGTATTTGAAACGCCGGCTGACGGGGCGTAAACCAGCCGCATGAACGCGCATGTTTCCCCCGACGCCGTCGCCGCTGACACCGAAGAAACCTGGACCGTCGCCGGCCGCACCTTCCGCTCGCGCCTGATCGTCGGCACGGGCAAGTACAAGGACTATGCGACCAACGCCGCCGCCGCCCGCGCGGCGGGGGCCGAGATCGTCACGGTGGCCGTGCGCCGCGTGAACCTGACCGACCCGACCCAGCCGCTGCTGGTCGACTACGTCAAGCCGACCGAGTTCACCTATCTGCCCAACACCGCCGGCTGCTTCACCGGCGAGGACGCCGTGCGCACCCTGCGCCTGGCACGCGAGGCCGGCGGCTGGGATCTGGTCAAGCTGGAAGTCCTCAGCGACCCCAAGACCCTGTTCCCGGACATGGAAGAGACCCTGCGCTCGCTGAAGCTGCTGGTCGCCGACGGCTTCCAGGTGATGGTCTACTGCTCGGACGACCCGGTCTACGCCAAGAAGCTGGAAGAGGCGGGCGCGGTGGCGATCATGCCGCTGGGCGCGCCGATCGGTTCGGGCCTGGGCATCCAGAACCGCGTGAACCTGCGGATCATCGTCGAGAACGCCAAGGTGCCGGTGCTGGTCGACGCGGGCGTCGGCACGGCCTCGGACGCGGCGATCGGCATGGAGCTGGGCTGCGACGCCATCCTGATGAACACCGCCATCGCCGAGGCCAAGGACCC
>NZ_CALCDX010000097.1 GCF_937900395.1 uncultured Caulobacter sp. | reverse complement strand
CCGTCCTGGTCTGCGCCCAGCGCCCCGGCCTGCGCACCGTCGAGGAAGTGCAGGAACTCAGCGACGCGCGATAGGCCGGGCGGATTTCGATTTAGACATCCAATCTCCCCGGCGAATGCCGGGGCCCAGATTCATCCAGAACCGTTTGGGTTTTCGCGCCATCGCACGGCGATAGACTCCAGAACCAGCGGGTTCGATCTGGGCCCCGGCATTCGCCGGGGAAACCGGGGGGAACTTACAAATATAAATTGACTCTTGCCCCACCTCCCTCAACCTCGCATCGAGGGCATCTGGGGGAATGGATGGCGAAGGATCGGATCGTCCTGTTGGACGCGCTGCGGGGTCTGGCGATCCTGGGCATTTTCCTCTGCAACATCCCGCTGGTCTTCGCGCCCGAGATCGTCGCCGAGAGCATTCCGTTCTGGCCGCACGGCCAAGCGCCGGCCAGTCTGGCGGTGTGGTGGACCACCCAGGTCTTCTTCCAGCAGAAGTTCTACACGCTGTTTGGCCTGCTGTTCGGCGCCTCGATCCTGCTGGTCGGCGGCGAAGGCGGCGACCGCTCGCGCACGGTGATGATCATCAAGCGCCTGCTGGCCCTATTGGCCATCGGCCTGTTCCACGGCTTCGTCATCTGGCAGGGCGATGTGCTGTGGACCTACGCCGCGGTGGGCCTGGTCGCGCTGCTGGTCCGGGGCTGGAGCGCGCGTCGCCTGCTGACGGCGGGGATCATCGTCCACCTGGGCGTGAACGGCTGGATATTCTGGCGCCAGCTCAGCCGCGCCGCCCAGTTCGCCGCGCCGCCGCCGCCCCAGATGGTCGCCCAGATCACAAAGGAGGCGGCGGCCCAGACAGCCGCCTTCACGGGTGACTTCGCCGCTTCCCTGGCCCAGACGAGCCACAACTATTGGGAATTCGTCAGCAGCACGTGGCAAGGCGCTCCGGTGTGGCCTCTCAAGGTGCTGGCCCTGTTGCTGATGGGCATGGCCCTTTTCAAATCCGGACTGCTGAAGGGCCAGGCGTCGCCGACCACCCACAAGGCGCTGGTCGGGGTGGGCTTGGGAACGCTGGTCCTGGTGGCGGCGGTGTTCACGCTGTTCCTGGCGATCCCGTCGCATCCTTCTGGCCTGGGACGACTGGCTTACTGGATGCAGAGCGTCACCGCGCCCGTCGTCAGCCTGGGCTATCTGGGCCTGATGGTCCTGGCGATGAACGCCAAGGTCTGGCGCGCCATCCCCGATCTACTGGCGCCCGTGGGCCAGATGGCCTTCACCAACTACATCTTCGAGTCCGTCGTCATGACCACCCTGGCCTTCGGCGGTCGAGGCCCCGTGCTCTACGGCAAGCTGGACCGCCCGGCCTTGGCCGCCATCGTCGTCGTGACCTGGATCGTCCAGATCCTGGCCTCGCGCTGGTGGCTGAAGCGATTTTCCATGGGGCCGCTGGAGTGGGTCTGGCGATTGGCCTATCGCGGCCCTGCCCCACTGCGGCGCGGTCTAGCCTGACCCCCACGGGCCTTTTACCAAATACTCAACTCCGGCTGGCATGGTCGGGCCGTCTCGCGCCGGGGCTCATAGGGGGCGCATCCGGTCCGCGGGACGGAGGACTGAACCATGCCGATACCCATCGAGACCCTGGAGTCCATAGTCGACGCCGGCGGCGGCTTCGAGATCGACGCACTCGTCTACACCCCGGAGCAGCTGATCAGCTTCATCGGCAGGATGGACACCACCGCCGTGCTGCGGATCCGTAACGCCTGCGCCTGGCCGACGAGCCAGCTGCCCGTCGTGGCCCAGACCGCTCCGCCAGGGGTGGTCCAATACGTCTTCTAGAAACTACGCCCGCCGGGCTGGCATAGGATCGCGACCGCGTGCTTTGAGCGCAGTCCTATGTCCGCCTGGGGGGCGGCGCCGTCCGAGGGCCGCGGAGGACTGCCCCTCATCGTCGCCCTCGCCCGCCTCCCTTCAAGCGGTGGATGGCCCGCGCCGGCGGCGTCTCCCTCCCGTTTTCGGCGGCCGGCAAGGGCGACGGCATAGCCGACAAGGACCTCGCCGCCTTGGGCGCGGGGCTCATGGCGGCGATCTTGCGGGCGTGGGCGGCGAACTCGCCACAGGCCTTGGCCCGCTCGCGGGCGCGTTTGATCAGGTCGGGATCGTCGCTGTTCGCGATCGTCTCCCAGGCGGCGTCGAGGGCGGCCATCAGCTTGGCTTGCAGGCGGTCGCACCAGGTTTGGGCTTGGACTTGGGTCATGACCCGAGTTTGGGGCCGCTCCAGACCCCCGTGCGTAAGAAACCTGCGTTTTCTATCAAGGGCCTGAACAGGAACGCTTTTTCTCAAAAAACTACGAGCGTTGAGGTCCCTCCGCCGGCCAGCCTGTGGATAAATTTTCGCGTTCGACCAATTGCCAGAGGTCGCGTCCGACCGCACAGTCGCCCGAAATCTTTGGGGGCGACCTTCGGGGGAAGGTCGCGGGGGAGCGTAACGATGAGCTGGGGTGGTAAGGTCGCTTTGACGGCCGTGGGCCTGGTGCTGGGGGTGGCGGCCGTGGTCGCCGTCCGCACCGCGACGTTCAAGGCGCCGGCCCAGGCCGATCCGGCCTCGGTTCATCTGGCCGCCGCGCGGCCCGTCGACGTCGCCAAGGCCGCCGATCACCTGGCCCAGGCCGTCCGCTTCCAGACCGTCAGTCACCAGGACCGCGCCGAGGACCAGCCCGCCGAGTGGGACAAGCTGCACGCCTGGCTGCAGACGACCTATCCGCAAGCGCACAAGGTCATGACCCGCGAGGTCATCGCCGACCACACCCTGGTCTACACCTGGACCGGCTCGAACCCCGCCCTGCCGCCGATCGTGCTGATGGCCCACCAGGACGTGGTGCCGGTGACGCCGGGCAGCGAGGGTCAGTGGAAGCACGCGCCGTTCGACGGGGTGATCGCCGAGGGCGCCGTCTGGGGCCGAGGCTCGATCGACGACAAGGGCTCGCTGGTGACCCTGTTCGAGGCGCTGGAGACGGTGGCCGCCGGCGGCTTCAAGCCGCTGCGCACGATCATCGTGGTCAGCGGCCATGACGAGGAGGTGCGCGGCGTCGGCGCTCGCGCCGCCGCGGCCCTGCTGAAGTCGCGCGGCGTCAAGGCTCAGTTCGTGCTGGACGAGGGCATGGCCGTGGTCGCCGACCACCCGGTCACCGGCAAGCCGGCGGCCATCATCGGCACGGCCGAGAAGGGCTATGCGACGATGAAGGTCGTGGCCCCCGCCGCCGGCGGCCACTCGTCGGCTCCGCCCAAGGACGGCGGCGGCGTCGTGACCCTGGCCCGCGCGGTCGAGGCCATCCACGAGAACGGCTTCCCGATGAAGTTCCAGGGGCCGGGCGCGGACATGCTGAAGGCGATCTCGCCGCACGCCTCGCCGGTGGTGAAGATCTTCGCGGCCAACACCTGGCTGTTTTCGCCGCTGCTGGTCTCGGTGACGGCCAAGAGCCCGGCCGGCGCGGCCATGCTGCACACCACGATCGCCCCCACCATGCTGAAGGGCTCGCCGAAGGAGAACGTCCTGCCGCAGGACGCCACAGCCTGGATCAACTACCGCATCGCCCCCGGCGACACCTCGGCCACCGTGATGGCCCGCGCCAAGGACGCGGTCGGCAAGCTGCCGGTCGAGCTCTCCTGGAGCAAGACCCCGGACGAGCCCTCGGCCGTCTCCTCGACCAGCTCGGACGCCTGGAAGGTCCTGGCGGGCCTGGCCGGCGACGAGAGCGAGGCGCCGGTCGTGCCGGGCCTGGTCACCGCCGGCACCGACAGCCGCTACATGGGCGGCGTGGCCAGCGACGTCTACCGCTTCCAGCCGCTGGTGCTGAAGGTCGACGAGACCAAGATCATCCACGGCACCAACGAGCACCTGACGCTGGCCAATGTCGAGCGGATGGTCCGGTTCTATCAGCGTCTGGTCGAGACCGCCGCGTCCCGTTGAACGGCAAGCTTCAGCACGATTGTCGCATTGATCCGCGATAAGACCTTTTTCTCTGGAACCCGCCGATGCCCGCCGACGACGCCCAGATTCTGACCCGTACGGCCAAGCTACCCGACCGGTTCGGCGAGGGCTTCGTGCGCGACGCCTGGTACGTGGCCTGTCTGTCGCCCGACCTCAAAGCCGGCAAGACCGCCAAGCACGAATTTCTGGGCGAGCCCGTCCTGATGGGCCGCACCAGCAAGGGCGAGGCCTATGCGATCGGCGACCTGTGCCCGCACCGCGCCGCCGCCCTCTCGGCCGGCCGCGTGCATCGCGAGGCCGACGGGACCGACAGCATCGAGTGCCCCTATCACGGCTGGCGCTTCGGCGCCGACGGCGCCTGCAAGGCGATCCCGTCCCTGACGGCCGACAGCGAGTTCGACATCTCCAAGGTGCGGGTGCCGCGCTATCCGGTGGTCGAGAGCCAAGGCCTGGTCTGGATCTGGATGGCCTCGGACCCGCGCCGCGCGACCTCGCCGCCCGAGCCGCCCCCGACCATCCCGGGCGTCGTCGGCGGCAGGCCCAAGCTGGTCGACCGCCTGGACTACGACGTCCATGTCGACCACGCGGTGCTCGGCCTGATCGACCCGGCCCACGGGCCCTACGTCCACCAGCAGTGGTGGTGGCGCACCAAGGCCAGCCAGCACGAGAAGAGGAAGACCTTCCGCCCGTCCGAAGCCGGCTTCACCATGGTGCGGCACGAGCCGTCCAAGAACTCCAAGGCCTACGCCCTCCTGGGCGGCGAGCCGCTGACCGAGATCACCTTCCGCCTGCCGGCCCTGCGCTGGGAGCATGTGACGGTGGGCAAGCGCCAGGTGCTGGCCCTGTCGGCCATGACGCCGATCAACGCCGGCAAGACCCGCATGAACCAGATCATCTGGTCCGATCACTGGGCCTTCGTGGCGCTTTCTCCGATCATCCGCCTCGCCGCCCGCGCCTTCCTGCGCCAGGACGGCAAGATCGTCGACTGCCAGACGCCGGGCTTGAAGCACAATCCGCCGCTGATGTGGGTCGGCGACGCCGACGCCCAGGCCCGCTGGTACCACCAGTGCAAGCGCGAATGGGCCGGCAGCCGGCTCGAAGGCCGGCCGTTCCGCAACCCGGTGAAGGAACAGACGCTGCGCTGGCGGACGTGAGGATCAAAATCATCCGACCTTCCCGGCGAATGCCGGGACCCAGATTCAGCCTGGGTCTGGGGTGATTTCGCCAAAGGCCGGACAGCCATCGGGGTTCGATCTGGGCCCCGGCATTCGCCGGGGAAGTCGGCGGTTATACGCGAAAAAACCCGCCCGGCATGGGGGCCGGGCGGGCTCTCTCCTCGGAACGCGCCTTGAGGGACGGGTTCGGTCGCGCCCCGAAAACCAACCTCGATTAAGCGCGGTAGACGTAGGCGCTGGAGACGTAGCCGACGCCGACGCCGTCCTGGCCGACCAGGATCCACTTGCCGTCGCCGGTGCGACCCAGGGCCTGGAAGGTCTCGCCCGAGCTCACCGCGCCGAGGCGGGGCGCGCGGGTCGTGGCGGCGGCGCGCAGGTTCAGGGTCGAACGGGCGACGTACTTGTGGCCCATCTTGACCAGCGGCTCGGCCTCGACGTTCTGGGCGTAGCGATAGCCGCCCGACTTGTAGACGCCGCCGACCGCCTGTTCCGCGCGGGTCTTCTGCATGTTGCAGCCGACCGCCGAGCCGGCGCCCGCGCCGACCAGGGCGCCGATGGCCGTGCCGGTCCCGCGATCGCCCTTGCCGGCGATCTGATTGCCGGCCAGGCCGCCGACGAGGCCGCCGATCAGAGCGCCGACCTCCTGCTTGCCGCCCGAGGCCTTGCAGCCGACGACGCCGGCGCTGGCTTGCGGGGCCACGCTCATGCTCAGGGCCGCCGCGGCGGCGCCGAGGGTCAGGGTGATGGTCTTGGTCTTGGTGCCAAACATGAGAGAACTCCTTCGTCCCTTGGAATGTCGCCGGGGTCAGCAACCCCGTGAGACAGACCATGGCAGGGTGAAGCTGAACGGCGTCGGCGACCCGACTGACAGAGTTCGTTCATGTTGGATTTTTCTTCGCCGGCTCGCGTTGCTTCGCGCGAAACGCGTGTTTTCCATCGATACACTTGACAGGTGCATTGGACGAGCGCCTCATCTCCCGGACGAGGCGCGAGGCGCCCGGGCCTATAGGGGGCGAACATGCGTAGGATCGGTCTTACCGCGACGGCCATCGCCGTCGCGCTGGGCGGCGGCGCGTACCTGGCCAAGTCCGCTGTTTCCAAACCCACGGCAAAGCCGCTCGTCGGCGTCGCCACGGTAACGCCCGTGCCGCTGCCGACGGGACCGGACTATCCCGTGCCGCAGGTGAAAATCGACGCCTGGATCGTCGCCGGCGACACCACCGCCATCCGCGGTCACGCCTGGAGCTTGTGGCAAGCCATGGCCGCGCCGTCGGGCCAGTTCTTCAACGGCCAGGAGCTGCCGATCTGGGAAACCTGGGCGACCGGGGACGACGTCTTCCCGACCAGCTCGGCCGCCCTGAAGGCCGCCGGCGCGCCGCGCGCCGCAACCCTGGCCGCGCGCCTGGCCCGGCCCCGCGCCATTCGCCACTTCCGGACGCCGAACCAGTTCCATCACGCGGCGCTCAGGAGCGGCGCGCTGAAGAACGGGTCGATCCTGGGCGTTTCCAGCAGCACGGTCACCACCAAGTTCAGCCCGGAGGCGGCGACCTTCATCGATACGCCGCAGCCCGGCCCCGGCGGGACCTACAACTACTCCAGCGGCGCCAGTCTTCTGAAGCTGAACGCCGCCTGGCCCACGAGCGCGACGCCCGAGCAGCGCGGGATCAACCCCTTCCCGGTCCAGGGGGTCGAGCTGAAGCCTGTCTACGGCGTGGTCAAGGCCACGGGCCTGACGATCCAGCCGCTGTGGCAGGGTCCCGCGGGCTCCACCAGGCCCTCCAACCCAACGCCTGACACCTGGACGACCTGCGTCCTGATTTCGCCGACGGGGACCGGCCCGGTGCGGCCGGCGACCAAGGCCGAGATCGCCTCGGCGGGACCGCCCGGCGCGTGCACGACCTTCCTTTGGGCGCCGCTATCGACCTTCTACGCAGTGCGGCTCAGCGCCTCGGAGGCCAAGGAGTTCGCGACCGCGACCGGAAAGCCCGTCGCCCAGGGCGACTACGCCGTCCTGCAGGCGATGCACGTCAACACCAAGGAAATCCCGTTCTGGACCTGGCAGACCTTCTGGTGGCAGCCGGGCGCCGACACGCCCAACGGCTTCCCCGGCAGCAAGCAGAACCAGCCCGCCAGCCTGGGCGCGCCGTGGAACAACTACGCCGCCTGCGCCGCCTACAGCCAGACGACGACGGTCGGCGGCTCGACCATGCAGGTCTGCTTCAACCCCTATCTCGAGACCGATCCGAGCATCCCCGTCGGCATCACCTCGAATTGCATGAGCTGCCACGGCGTGGCGGTGGTGGGCCAAGGCGCGACCTATCCGTCGAACTACAACAAGCCGATCGCCTTCTTCACCGATCCGACCTACTTCACGACCCAGAACACCCACACCGACTTCTCCTGGGCGGTGGCGGACGCGCAGTAGCGGCGCGGGACGACATTCGACATCGCTGGGAGACCAAGAACTTGCCTTCCTGGGCCTCGTGCCCAGGACCCATGCCAGAGGCGGGCTCAGACGACGAAAGTAGCCAGGGCCGGAAGGCCAAGGTCGCTGGTCGGGATTCCGCGGCGGCGGAACCATGGGTCCTGGGCACAGGGCCCAGGAAGGCGGGAATTGATGTCGATCTGTCCTACGGCGGCTTGATCATCACGGGCACCCTGACGGCCTCACGCCCCCAGCGCGTACGGCCCGCTCTTGTCCAGCGCCGCCTTCCAGGCCGGACGAGCGTGCATGCGCTCGATCCAGGCGGCGAGGTTCGGATAGTCGGCCAGCTTGCCCATGGCCTTGGCCACCTCGGGCACGAAGCTCATCTGGATGTCCGCGCCGGTCAGGCTGTCGCCGACGAAGAACTGCCGGCCCGCCAGGCTCTGGTCGACGAAGGCCAGGTGGTTGGCGATCTCGGACTGGATGCGCGGGTGCAGGGGCGCGCCCGCCTCGCCCAGGCGACCGACATACATGTTCAGCAGCAGCGGCAGCATGGCCGAACCCTCGGCGTAGTGCAGCCACTGCTGGTAGAGGTCGTAGTCGGCGCTCTTCACGTCCGGCGCCAGGCGGCCGCCGCCGTGACGGCGGATCACGTAGTCGATGATCGCGCCGGACTCGATGATCACCTTGCCGTCGTCCTCGATCACCGGCGACTTGCCCAGCGAATGCACGGCCGTCAGCGAGGCCGGCGCTAGGCGCGTCTGCGGGTCGCGGGTGTGCTGGACGATCTCGTAGGGCAGGCCCAGCTCCTCCAGCAGCCACAGGATGCGCTGCGAGCGCGACTCGTTGAGGTGGTGGACCTTGAGCATCGGACTCCCCGCTTTTTTGAGTTTTATGTTGCAGCGCGGCATTGCTCGCAGATGCGAAATGCGCCACGGTGAAAGAAAACAATTGTTTGGCGCAAAACATCTGTTTGGCCAAGGGGAGCAAGCCATGACCACGACCCTCGCGCGCGACAACGCCGAAAACCTCGTCCTTCCGGGCCTGCTTGGCCTGCTGCGCGAGGCCGCCGATGCGGCGGGGCTGTTCGTGGCCGAGGCCAAGCCCGCCGTCCTAGCCCACATCGCCCCCGAAGGCGGCAAGGTCGACCGCAAGCTGGCCGACGTTCACCAGCACCGCGTCCACGGCTATGGCTGGTACGCCTCGTACGCCGAACTGCTGAACCAGGTCGCCGGCTGGGCCGAGCGGCTGGAGGCCGAAGGCCGGTTCGGCGAGATCGAGGCCCTGCTGGCCCAGCTGCTGTTCTCCGAATACTGCGCCCAACTGGTCGGCGGCGTGCCGATGAACCAGGGCGAGATCGTCCGCCCGGCGCATCTGGTCGAGGACCGGGCCGTCCTGAACCGCCTCTATTCCAACGGCCTAATGAAGCTGATGGTCGAGGGCGGAACCCAGGCCGTGAAGAGCCGCATCGCCCAGCGCCTGGCCGAGGCGCGCGGCCGGCCGACGCTGGAGAACACGGGCCTCGACGAGACCTTCGAGATGATCCGCGACCAGTTCCACGCCTTCGCCGAGGAAAAGGTCACCCCCTTCGCCCACGAGTGGCACCTGAAGGACGAGCTGATCCCGATCGAACTGGTCGAGGAACTGGGCGAGCTGGGCGTCTTCGGCCTGACCATCCCCGAGGAGTACGGCGGCAGCGGCATGGGCAAGACCGCCATGTGCGTGGTCTCCGAAGAGCTGTCGCGCGCCTGGATCGGCGTAGGCTCCCTGGCGACCCGCTCGGAGATCGCCGGCGAGCTGATCCTGACCGGCGGCACGGAAGAGCAGAAGCAGTACTGGCTGCCCAAGATCGCCAGCGCCGAGATCCTGCCGACCGCCGTCTTCACCGAGCCGAACACCGGCTCGGACCTTGGCTCCCTGCGCACCCGCGCCGAGCTGAAGGGCGACCAGTATGTCGTGACCGGGAATAAGACCTGGATCACCCACGCCGCCCGCGCCGACGTGATGACGCTCTTGGTCCGCACCGATCCGGCCACCACCGACTATCGCGGCCTTTCCATGCTGCTGGCCCCCAAGCCGCGCGGGACCGACGAGGCCCCCTTCCCGGCCGAGGGCATGACCGGGGGCGAGATCGGCGTGATCGGCTATCGCGGCATGAAGGAATACGAGCTGGGCTTCGACGGCTTCACCGTCCCCGCCGCGAACCTGCTGGGCGGCGTCCCGGGCCAGGGCTTCAAGCAGCTGATGGCGACGTTCGAGAGCGCCCGCATCCAGACCGCCGCCCGCGCCGTCGGCGTGGCCCAGGCGGCGCTCGAGGTCGGCCTCGGCTACGCCCTCGACCGCAAGCAGTTCGGCCAGGCGATCTTCGAGTTCCCGCGCGTGGCCAACAAGCTGGCCATGATGGCGGCCGAGATCATGGGCGTGCGCCAGCTGACCTATTTCGCCGCCGCCCAGAAGGACGAGGGCAAGCGCTGCGACCTCGAGGCCGGCATGGCCAAGCTGATCGCCGCCCGCGTCGCCTGGGCCGCCGCCGACAACGCCCTGCAGATCCACGGCGGCAACGGCTTTGCGATGGAATATGCGGCGAGCCGCCTGCTGGCCGACGCGCGGATCCTGAACATCTTCGAAGGCGCCGGCGAGATTCAGGCCCAGGTGATCGCGCGGCGGCTGCTGGACGGCGGGAACTGAGAGAACGCCCCCTCCACCGCTTCGCGGTCCCCCTCCCCCGTTTCACGGGGGAGGATGGTCTTCCTCCTCACCCGCAAAGCGGGGGAGGTGGCGCGATGCGAAGCATCGTGACGGAGGGGGCGCTCACGCCCTTGTCCGCCGCCGGAGCATCAGCTTAGCCTCGCGTCCTTATCCGAAGGACACGCCATGCTGACCACGACCCGCCGCTCCGCCCTCATCTCGGCTCTGGCGACCACGGGTCTGGCGGCGTTCGGGAGCCGCGCGGGAGCTCAGGAGACCGGCGCCGTCGGCGCGGCCGTCGACAAACTGGCCCAGGACGTGATGGCCGCCTTCCCCGACCAGCCGGGCCTGGGGATCACCGTGGTCGAGAACAGCAAGGTCACCCTGGCCAAGGGCTATGGCGTCAAGACGCTGGGAACCCAGGACCGCTGCGACGAGAACACCGTCTTCGGCATCGCCTCGAACACCAAGGCCATGACCGCGGCCCTGATCGGCATGCTGGTCGAGGAGGGCCGCCTGGCCTGGGACGACCCCGTCACCAAGCACCTGCCGGCCTTCCAGATGAGCGACCCGATCGTCACCAAGCTGATGACGGTCCGCGACCTCCTGGTCCATCGCAGCGGCCTGACCCTGGGCGCGGGCGATCTGATGATCTGGCCGGCGCCGACCCACACCCGCGCCGACATCGTCGCAGGCCTGAAATACCTGCCGATCGGCGGACAGTTCCGGGGCGGCTACGCCTACGACAACGTCCTCTATGTCGCCGCCGGGGCGGTGATCGAGGCGGTCTCGGGCAAGAGCTGGGAGGAGATGATCAAGACCCGAATCTTCGATCCGCTGGGCATGACCAGCACCGTCTCCAGCCCGGCCCTGGTCGACAGGTCGCGCCGCGCCTCGCCGCACGCGCGCCTGGGGCCGCCGACCCGGGGCATGGGACCTCAGAAGGTCCTGCCCTTCGACAACAGCTTCGACGCCGCCGCCCCCGCCGGCGGCGTGAACTCGACGCCCAAGGACATCGCCCGCTGGATGCTGACGCAGCTGGGCCTGGGCATGACGCCCGAAGGCAAGCGCCTGTGGACCGCCCCCACCGCCCGCGAGATGTGGAAACCTCACACGATCACCACTTGGTCGGACGGCCCGATCGACGACAACCCCGTCCGCCCGTCGATCCAGGCCTATGGCCTGGGCTGGTTCGTCCAGGATCACCGCGGCGAGCGCCTGCTGTGGCACACCGGCGGCCTCGCGGGCTTCATCTCCTATACGGGCCTGCTGCCGGGCCGGAAGTCCGGGATCATGGTGATGACCAACGCCGAGGAGACGCCGGTGCTGCGCGCCCTGCGCTATGGCGGCCCAGACCGGCTGCAGGGCCGGAGCGACTACGACTGGATCGCCTCCAGCAAGCGGGTCCAGGCCGAAAGCGAGACCCAGCTGCGCAAGGACCTGGCCAAGGCCACCACGCCGCCCAGCGGCGGCGCCAAGCCCAGCCTGCCGCTGGAGGCCTATGCCGGCGTCTATCGCGACCCCTGGTACGGCACGGTGACGATCAGCGTCGTCGCCCCCGCCGGAAAAAAGGGCGGCAAGGCGAAGGGCCTCCACGTCTCGTTCGACAAGACTCCCGCCCTGCGCGGCAAGCTCGAGGCCAACAAGACCCCATGGGAGGAGTGCGCGACGTGGGAGAAGCGCGGATGGTGTGTGATCCGCAAGGCCACGACCATGACGGCGCGCGAGTGGTCGGAGACGTGGCACAGGCCAATGCTCGGCGACGCCGACGAGCCAGTCACGCGCACCATGATCGTGAACGACTACGAGATCCCGATCTTCACCCAGGACCGCGTCTACATCGAGCGGCACGTGTACCTCAACCTCGGAGGAGCGGAGGCATCACGATGAAGATCACGATCGCCAGTTACGACCAAGCCGACGCCATGCTGCGTTTCGGCCAGCACAGCGTCACCCACGTCATCCAGCGAAAGAGCGTGGTCGCGAAGAGCGCGCTGACCCACTGCGTCAGGCCCTCGAAGCGATAGAAGTGGTCGAGGTTCATCGCGTAGTAGAGCGAGTCACCCGCCATCCACACCCCACCGGTCTTGAGCATGCCGGTGGTGATGTAGATGGTCGCCAGCTGCAGCATGATGAGCTTGCGCGGCCACGACGGGATCAGCCGATAGACCGCCTGCAGGCCCTGCGGGT
>NZ_CALCDX010000096.1 GCF_937900395.1 uncultured Caulobacter sp. | reverse complement strand
CGGCACTGCCGGTGCTCGCCGGCGCCGCAGCCGCGGCGGCCGCGGCCGTCGCAGTCGGGCGGCCGAGGAATCCGACGCATCCGCCGACGCGGAGCCGACCTCGGCCCAGGAGGCCGACACCGAGTCCGAGGACAGCGACATCGAGGCCGATGACTCGGCCGAGGAGTCGTCGCGTGACTCGAGCAGGCGCCGTCGTCGCCGTCGCCGCAGCGGCACCAGTTCCGAGGCAGGCGAGGACCCGCCCGGCACCGTGACGCGCGTCCGCGCCCCGCGCAGCACCCGTGACGAGCCGACAGCGGTCAAGGGCTCGACCCGGCTGGAGGCCAAGAAGCAACGCCGCCGCGAGGGTCGCGAGGCCGGTCGCCGACGCACGATCATCACCGAGGCCGAGTTCCTGGCTCGCCGCGAGGCCGTGGACCGGGTCATGGTCGTGCGCGGGCACGAGGACCGCACCCAGATCGGTGTGCTCGAGGACGGAATTCTCGTCGAGCACTACGTCTCGCGGGAAACCGCGACGACGATGGTGGGCAACGTCTACCTCGGCCGCGTCCAGAACGTCCTGCCGTCGATGGAGGCCGCGTTCGTCGACATCGGCAAGGGCCGCAACGCCGTGCTGTACGCCGGTGAGGTCAACTGGGACGCCGCTGGACTGGAGGTCAATCAGGCCAAGCGGATCGAGAACGCGCTGTCGTCCGGGGACACCGTGCTGGTCCAGGTGACCAAGGACCCGATCGGGCACAAGGGCGCGCGCCTGACCAGCCAGATCAGCCTGCCGGGGCGGTTCCTGGTCTATGTGCCCGAGGGGTCGATGACCGGCATCTCCCGCAAACTGCCGGACACCGAGCGGGCGCGCCTGAAGGCGATCCTCAAGGAGATCGTCCCCGACTCCGCCGGCGTCATCGTCCGCACCGCGGGCGTCGGACACAGCAAGGCCGAGATCAAGCGCGACTACGAATATTTGCTGCGTCTCTGGGAGAACATCCGCGAGAACACGCTGCACTCGATCGCGCCGGCGCTGATCTACGAGGAGGAAGACCTCGTCAAACGCGCCATCCGCGACATGTACGACAAGGACCTGGACGGCATCTGGGTCGAGGGCGACGCCGGCTACAAGGAAGCGCGCGACTTCATGCGCATGCTGATGCCGAGCCAGGCCAAGAAGGTCTTCAACTATCGCGACCCGACCCCGCTGTTCGTCAAGAACAAGATCGAGGACCACCTGGCCCAGATCTATTCGCCGGTCGTGCCGCTGAAGTCCGGCGGCTATCTGGTGATCAACCAGACCGAAGCCCTGGTCGCCATCGACGTCAACTCGGGCAAGGCCACGCGCGAGCGCAACATCGAGGCGACGGCGCTCAAGACCAACTGCGAAGCGGCCGAGGAGGCCGCCCGCCAGCTGCGCCTGCGCGACCTGGCCGGCTTGATCGTCATCGACTTCATCGACATGGATGAAGCCAAGAACAACCGCACGGTCGAGAAGGTCCTGAAGGACGCCCTGAAGGACGACCGCGCGCGCATCCAGATGGGCAAGATCTCGGGCTTTGGCCTGATGGAGATCAGCCGTCAGCGCCGCCGCACCGGCGTGTTGGAAGGCACCACCCACGTCTGCGAACACTGCGAAGGCACCGGCCGCGTCCGCTCGGTCGAGTCCAGCGCCCTGGCAGCTCTGCGCGCGGTCGAGGTCGAGGCCCTGAAGGGCTCGGGCAGCGTGATCCTGAAGGTCTCGCGCTCGGTCGGCCTCTACATCCTGAACGAAAAGCGCGCCTACCTGCAGCGCCTGCTGGAGACGCACGGCCTGTTCGTGACCGTGGTGGTCGACGACAGCCTGCACGCCGGCGACCAGGAGATCGAGCGCACCGAGCTTGGGGAGCGCATCGCCGTCGCCCCGGCGCCCTATGTCGACGAGGACGATGACTTCGACGACAGCGCCTACGAGGACGAAGCCGAGGACGACGAGGAAATCCTCGAGGACGAGGAAGACATCGAGCGCGAGGATACCGACGACGACGAGGCCTCGGCCCGCAAGCAGGCGCGCGATGACGAACGCGGCGACCGCAAGGGCCGTCGCCGTCGCGACCGCCGTCGCGGCCGTCGCGACGATCGTGAGACGGACGCCGAAGTCGACGTCGAAGCCGAAGGCGACGAGGAAGACGCCGATGACCGCGCCGAGTTCGGCGACGAGGACGAAGACGCCCGCCGTCGCCGTCGCCGTCGCGGTCGTCGCGGCGGCCGTCGCGGCGGTCGCGAGGACGGCGATCGTCAGACCGACGCCTATGTCTGGATCCGTCCGCGCGTCCCGTTCGGCGAGAACGTCTTCACCTGGCATGACCCGGCCGCCCTGGTCGGCGGCAATGGCGGCGAAGGCCGTCGCCCCGCGCCGGAAGCGCGCGCCGAGGCTCCGGCCGAGCGTCCGGAACGCGCCGAACGCCCCGAGCGCGAAGAGCGTCCCGCTCGCGAACGCGGTCGTCGCGGCCGTGACCGCGGCCGTCGCAACCGCGACGAGACGCCGGTCGCCGAGGCCGCCGTGGCCGAAGCCGCTTCGCCCGTCGAGTCGGTGTCCGTCGCCGAGCCCGCCGAGCCGTTCGAGGCGCCGATCCTGGCCCCGCCGGTGATCTCCGCCCCGCCGGCCGACGTCTGGGTCGAGCTGCCGGAAGCCGAGGAAGCGCCGAAGAAGCCCAAGCGCACCCGCTCGCGCAAAAAGACGACCGCCGAGGTCGCCGAGGCGGCCGAAGCCGTGGCTGAAGTCGTCACCGAATCGGCGGCGGTCGCCCCGCCCGAGCCGGAAGCCGCGCCGGTTGTCGAAGCCGCGCCCGCGCCGGCTCTGGAACCCGAGGTCGCGGCGGACGTCGAGCCGACTGCTCCGGCCGAGCCCGATCCGGCCGAGATCACCACCCCGCCTGAAAAGCCGCGCCGCGGCTGGTGGCGCCGGTAGTTGAGCTGAAAACGGCCCGCGCCTCCGATCGAGGCGCGGGCCGAAATCGTCGCAGGGAGCCCTTGTTCCCTCGCCCCGATAATCCAAGTTAGACTGATCGGGTTCGCGGGGGCGCGATCTGGAGATCATTCGATGACCTCGCGTCGAGGGCATGCCGGAAAGCGCCAGGCTGGGCGTGGATTGGTCGTCGCACTGTCGGCGCTGTCCATCGTCGCGTCCGGCGTGTCGGTTCCCAAGGTGGCTCTGGCCCAGGACGACGCCCCGTCCCTGATTCGCGACACCGAGATCGAAGAGATCCTGCACCACGACGCCGACCCGATCTTCGCGGCGGCGGGGCTTGATCCCAAGAACGTGCGAATCCTGATCGTCGGCGACAAGAGCTTGAACGCCTTCGCCACCCAGGGCCTGCAGATGGGCCTGAACACCGGCCTGATCCTGCAGACCGAAAATCCGAACCAACTGCGCGGCGTCATCGCCCACGAAACCGGCCACTTGGCCGGCGGCCACCCGATCCGTTCGGACGAAATGATGCGAGCGGGCCTCAAGCCCATGATCCTGACCATGGGTCTGGGCATCCTGGCGGCCCTGGCCGGCTCGCCCGACGGCGGCGCGGCCCTGATCGCCAACTCCCAGTACGCCGGCGCGCTGGGCGCGCTGGGCTACAGCCGCGAGCAGGAGTCTCGCGCCGACCAGGCCGGCGCCGGCTTCCTGGAGGCGACCGGCCAGTCGGGCCGCGGCCTCGTCGAGTTTTTCGACAACTTCCGCTACCAGGAAGTCTTCGATCAGGCCCGCCGCTTCGCCTATTTCCGGAGCCACCCCCTGTCGTCGGAGCGCATCGAGGTGCTGCGCAGCCGCGTCGAGCGCCAGCCGCACTACGGCGCCGTCGACACGCCCGAGGACATCGCCCAGCACGAGGTGATGAAGGCCAAGCTGGAGGGCTTCATCAATCCGCAGGTCGCCTTGATGAAGTACAAGGAAACCGACGCCAGCTTCCCGGCCCGCTATGCGCGCGCCATCGCCTACTACCAGATGAAGGACCCCGACCGGTCCCTGAAGCTGATCGATGGCCTGATCGCCGACAACCCTGACAATCCCTACCTCTGGGAGCTGAAGGGCCAGGTGCTGTTCGAGTTCAACCGCGTCGCCCTGGCCGAGGAGCCGCAGCGCAAATCGGTGCAGCTCAAGCCCGACGCCGCCCTGCTGCGGGTCAATCTGGGCCAGACCCTGATCAACCTGAACGATCCCGCCAAGGTCGAGGAAGGCGTCAAGGAGCTGAAGCGCAGCCTGCTGAACGAGCCCGACAACACCGTCGCCTGGCGCCTGCTGGCCCAGGCCTACGACAAGCAGAAGAAGGACGGCGAGGCGCGCCTGGCGACCGCCGAGCAGTACTTCTCGCTGGGGGCCGTCCGAGAAGCCCGCGTGTTCGCCATGCGGGCCCGTGAGCTGCTGCCCAAGGACACGCCGGACTGGCGCCGCGCCACCGACATCGTCCTGGCCTCTCGTCCCTCCAACCAGGACCTGAAGGACCTGGCCAAGGACGGGGCCATGCAGTCTAACCTGGGCCGCTAGAGCCCCCTTCCCTGTCAGAGACTTCGATGACCCTCCTTCGTCGCGCCGCGACCCTCGCTATCCCGCTGGCCATCGCCGGCCTGACCCTTGCCGGCTGCGAGCGGCCCGACGCCAAGCCGAGCGAACGGTTTGGCGAGAAGGTCCGCGCCTATCTGCTTGAGCACCCCGAGGTGCTGATGGAGGTCAGTCAGAAACTGCAGGAGAAGCAGGCCAGCCAGCAGGCCGCCTCGGCGCAGAAGGCGATCGGCCAGTACCGCCAGGCGATCGAGCGCGATCCGCGCGACGTGGTGATCAATCCGGCGGGGACGATCACGGTCACCGAGTTCTTCGACTACCGTTGCGGCTATTGCCGTCACGCCGCGCCCGAGATTGTCGAGCTGGTCCGGAGGAACCCCGATATCCGCCTGGTGCTGAAGGACTTCGTGATCTTCGGCCGCGACAGCGAGGCCGCCGCGCGGCTGATGCTGGGCGCCAAGGATCAGGGCAAGAGCCTGGAGCTCTACAAGGCCCTGATGGCCGAGAACGCGCTGGACGCCGCGGGCGCCCTGCGCATCGCCAAAGGCCTGGGGATCGACCTCGACAAGGCCAAGGCCGCCGGCGAGAGCCAGGCCGTGACCCAGCACCTGGCCGATACGGAAACCTTGGCGAAGACCCTGGCCCTGCAAGGCACGCCGGCCTTCATCGTCGGCGACACCCTGATCCCAGGCGCCGACATCAACGCCCTGAAGCTGGCGATCGAGCAGACCCGGGCCGGCAAGGCGAAGGCAGGCTGATCGCTAGATCAGCCCCGCCAGCGGCGAGCTGGGGTCAGCGTAGAGCCGCTTCTGCATGCGGCCGGCGAGATAGGCCTCGCGGCCGGCGATGACGGCGTGCTTCATCGCCTTGGCCATGCGGATCGGGTCCTTGGCCTCGGCGATGGCGGTGTTCATCAGGATGGCGTCGCAGCCCAGCT
>NZ_CALCDX010000095.1 GCF_937900395.1 uncultured Caulobacter sp. | reverse complement strand
CGGGCCTTGGGCGCGCGGCGGAACAGGGCCGAGGGCGGCGTCGCCCGCGCTCTCGCCAGCGGAACCAGCGAGAAGGCCGCCGCCGCCAGGAGCCCGAACAGCCCGGCCTTGGCCAGCGGCCAGGGATAGACCTTGAACAGCGCCGGGATCGGCAAGCTGGAGCCGGCCATCTGACCCAGGAGCAGCGGCGCGGCGGCGCCGACCGCCAAGCCGATCGCCACCCCAAGCAGCGCCAGGACGCCGATCTGGATCAGGTGGAGGTCGCGGATCAGGGCGCTTCGCGCGCCCAGCGCCTTGAGGACGGCGATCGCCGGCTCGCGGGTCGACAGATAGGCCGAGACCGCGCCGGCGACGCCGAGCCCTCCGGCGACCAGCGAGGCCAGGCCGATGAAGCCGAGGAAATACTCCAACTGGTCGATCAAACGGCGCGCGCCAGGCGCGGCGTCCAGGCGGTCGCGAACCCTGAAGTGCGCGTCCGGAAAAGCCTTCTCGATCGCTTGTCCGGCGGCGCGCGGGTCCTGGCCGGGCGGCAGGGCGATCCGCACGGTGTGGTTGGAGAGCCCGCCCGGCGCCAGCAGCCCCGAGCGGTCCAGCACGTCGGACCGGACCAGCACGCGCGGCGCCAAGGCGAAGCCGCGCGACAGGCCATCCGGCTCGCTGAGCAGGCGGGCGCGCACGACCAGGGTCAGGGTCCCGGCTTCGAACCGGTCGCCGATCTTCAGGTTCAGGCGATCCAGCAGCGCCGGCTCGACCGCGGCGCCGGGCAGGCCATCCCGGTCGGCGAGGGCCGCGGCGAGGCTTGGCGCACCCTCGAGCTTCACCGCGCCAGCGAGGGGAAAGCGTCCGTCCACGCCGCGTAGGCTGACGAGGCGTCGGTCTCCGCTCGGCGCTTCGGCCATGGCCCGCGCGCCGGCGGAATAGGTGGCTTGGCCCAGGCGATTGATCGCCGACCGCTCCTCGCGCGTGAAGTCGCGGTTCTCGATCGAGAAGGACAGGTCGCCGCCCAGGATCTCACGGGCCTGGCTGGCCAGCCCTTGCCGGAAGGCCTCGGCGGTCGAGCCGGCCGCGGCGATCGCGGCGACGCCGAGCGCCAGGCAGGCCAGGAAGATGCGAAAGCCGCGCACGCCCGAGCGCAGTTCGCGCGCGGCCAGGCGGACGGCGAGCGGGAGAGGGAAGGTCGCCACGCTCAGGCCTGGATCTTGCCGTCGGCCATGCGCACGATCCGGTCGGCGCGGGTGGCCAGGCCCGGATCGTGGGTGACCATCACCAGCGCGGCGCCGACCTCGGCGACGAGGTTGAACATCAGGTCGGCCACCGAGGCGGCGGTGGCCCCGTCGAGGTTGCCGGTCGGCTCGTCGGCGAACAGCAGGGCCGGACGCGCCGCCAGGGCGCGGGCCAGGGCGACGCGCTGCTGCTCGCCCCCGGACAGCTGGTGCGGATAGTGGGTTAGGCGCCCGGTCAGGCCCACGCGGCCCAGCCAGTCCCGCGCGGTGGTGATGGCGTCGCGCGCCCCGGCGATCTCCAACGGCGTGGCGACATTCTCCTCGGCGGTCATGTTGGGCAGCAGATGGAAGGCCTGGAACACCAGCGCCGCCCGTCCGCGCCTCAGGCGAGCACGACCATCCTCGTCCAGCCTGGCCAGGTCCTCACCGAACAGGCGCACCGCTCCTCCGGTGGGCTCTTCCAGGCCGGCGCCGACAGCGATCAACGACGACTTTCCCGAGCCGGAGGGGCCGACGATCGCCACGCGCTCGCCGGAGCTGACGGTCAGGCTCACGCCTCGCAGGATGTCGACCGGTCCGGCGGTGGACGGCAAGGTCAGGGCGACGGCGTCGAGGACCAGGGGCGCGGCGGGCGGGGCGTCGGTCATGGGTTTCCTGCGAGGCCGGTCCTTGTGCGGCCGGCAAGCGAACTACATAGGAAGGCATGAGCCCGATCGCACAGCGTTTTCCCAATCGTCGCCGGTTTTTGCTGGGCCTTGGCCTCCTGACCCAGGTCGCCGCGGCGCCCAAGGCGCCGATCGTCACTGTCCTGGGCGACTCCATCACGGCGGGTCTTGGCCTTTCGGCGAAGGACGCCTTGCCGGCGCAGCTCCAGGCGGCGCTGACGAAACGGGGCGTGCCAGTCATCGTCCGAGCGGCCGGCGTCTCCGGCGACACCAGCGGCGGCGGTCTGGCGCGCGTAGGCTTCAGCGTTGCTGGCGACACCCAGGTCTGCGTGGTGGCGCTCGGCGGCAATGATCTGCTGCAAGGAGTCGATCCCGCCCAGACCAAGGCCAATCTGCGCGGCATCCTGCAGAAGCTGAAGGCGCGGGGCGTCGGCGTGGTGCTGGTGGGCGTCGCCGCGCCCCCCGCGATCGGCGCGGCCTATGCTCGCGAGTTCAACGCCATCTATCCGAGCCTGGCGCGTGAGTTCGGCGTGCCGCTCTACGCCAACATCCTCTCAGGCGTCAGCGGCGACGCGTCCCTCCTGCAGAGGGACGGCATCCATCCCAACGCGGGCGGCGCCAAGCGCATCGCCGACGCCCTCGCGCCGGTTGTCGCCAAGGCCGTGAAGTTGCGCGCGGGCTAATCGTCCACACCGCGCGTCCGCTTCGAACACATGACGCAAGCCGCCGCGGTGGCGAAGGGTTTCTTGCAAGGAAAGGCCGGCGCGTGTCGCCACGCGCCGGCTCCAGGTCTGACGGACTACTCCGCGGCGACCGGGCTCGCGGCCTTGCCGATGGCGGGGCGGCGGGCGCCCAGCAGCAGCTTGGCGGCGAAGATCGCCAGGGTGAAGGCGCCGCCGGCGAAGACGATGTCGCCGGGCACCCGCATCCAGACCAGGGTCTGGACCAGCGGCGAATGGATCACCGCCGGAGAGCGGGCGAACCACAGGCCGTGCTCGATGCTGGCGATCGCCTGGATCACCCCGACCGGCAGCAACGACAGGAACAGCATCATCGCCAGCCCGCCGTTGAGCATCCAGAAGGTCGCGGCCAGCAGGCGGTCGTCCCACGCTTCGCGCCGCGCCAGGCCTCGGAAGCAGAACAGCAGCAGGCCGATACCCAGCATCCCGTAGACCCCGAACAGGGCGGCGTGGCCGTGGGTGGCCGTCGTGTTCAGCCCCTGGATGAAATAGAGGCTGATCGGCGGGTTGATCATGAAGCCGAAGACCCCCGCGCCCAGCAGGTTCCAGAACGAAACCGCGACGAAGAAGAAGATCGGCCAGCGATAGGTCGCGACCCAGGGCGCGGCCTTGGTGTGGCTGAAGGTCTCGAAGGCCTCGGCGCCGATCAGGGCCAGCGGCACGACCTCGAGGGCCGAGAACACCGAGCCGATGGCGATCACCGAGACCGGGGTGCCGGCGAAGTACCAGTGGTGGGCCGTGCCCAGCACGCCGCCAAACAGGAACACGATGGTCCCGAACAGCACCGCGCCGTTGGCCGACTTGGCGCGCACCAGGCCCAGCTTGACCATCAGCAGGCTGATGACCGCCGTGGCGAACACCTCGAAGAAGCCCTCGACCCACAGGTGGACCACCCACCAGCGCCAGTACTCGACCATGCTGATGTGGCTGTGCTTACCCCACATGAAGCCCGCGCCGTAGAACAGGCCGATGGCCACCGTCGACAGGAACAGGATCCAGAGGACAGGCTTGCTTTCCGACGGCGCCTTGAGCGCGGGCCAGAGAGCGCGGCCCACCAGGACCAGCCACTTCATCAGTCCGACGAACAGCAGGATCTGCCAGAAGCGGCCCAGATCGACATATTCCCAGCCCTGGTGGCCGAACCACCAGTTGGCGTTCAGGTCGAAGACCTGCTGCACG
>NZ_CALCDX010000094.1 GCF_937900395.1 uncultured Caulobacter sp. | reverse complement strand
GCCGGTTAACAGCCGGCTGCTCTACCACTGAGCTACCGCGGAACAGGTCGCTCTCGAGAGAGGCGGCTAGATAACCGCCGCGCGGAGTCGATGCAAGCGCCGTCGGCCGTCGGATTTGAGACAAATGCACGCGGACGCGAACAGGCGATCGCGGATGCTGGATGTGCGGGAAGCTTCTGAAAAGGCGAACAGAAAGAGTGGCTCCGCGGGTAGGATTCGAACCTACGACCAGCCGGTTAACAGCCGGCTGCTCTACCACTGAGCTACCGCGGAACAGGTCGCTCTCAGAAGAGGCCGCGTGATAGCCGCCTCCCCGCGGCGATGCAAGCGCCTTGTTCTAAAAAAACAGCCCGGTACGAGACCGGGCTGTGGAAAGTCAGTGATGGTGGTGCGCCTTCCAAAGAAGACGCGCACAGGGTCGGGCGATCGTGGTTAATCAGGTCTTAATTCTTAACGCTCAGGCGAAAAGGTCGCAGGCGCTCTGGCCTCATCCACGCTTGGGAATGTCGAGGCCGCGCTGCACCGCCGGACGCGCCAAACCCTGCTCCAGCCAGCGAGGAACGTGCTTCAGAGCCGCGTAATCGACCAAGTCGCCGGCGCCGTAGAAGCCGACGAGATTTCGCACCCAGCCCAGCGTGGCGATGTCGGCGATCGTGTAGTCGTCGCCCATGATCCACGAACGGTTGGCCAGACGCCCTTCCAGGACGCCCAGAAGCCGCTTTGATTCGGCGGCGTAGCGGTCGCGCGGACGCTTGTCCTCGTAGTCCTTGCCCGCGAACTTATGGAAGAAGCCCAGCTGGCCGAACATCGGCCCGATCGCGGCCATCTGGAAGAAGACCCACTGCAGCGTCTCGTAACGCGCGGCGGGGTCGGTCGGCAGGAACTTGCCGCTCTTGTCGGCCAGATAGACCAGGATGGCGCCGGATTCGAACAGGGCCAGAGGCTTCCCGTCCGGACCGTTGGGATCGAGGATCGCCGGGATCTTCCCATTCGGGTTCAGCGATAGATATTCCGGCTCCCAGGTCTCGTTCTTGCCGATGTCGATCAGGTGCGGCTCGTACGGCAGCCCCGTCTCCTCCAGCATGATCGAGACCTTCACGCCGTTGGGGGTCGGCAGCGAGTACAGCTGGATCTGGTCGGGATGCTGGGCGGGCCAGCGGCGAGTGATCGGAAAGGCGGACAGATCCGACATGGCTTCGAGCCTCGTGTTCCGCTCCGGAGCGGAGCCGTCGGCATTTGGCGTCTCGTCCGACGTATTTCCAGTGCCGGCCTATACCCAAAACGCGAAGTTCGCGCTGGGAGTGCTTTCCTCGCTCAATGAACCCGGTTATCGGGAGCCCCTAGGGGGACCACAAGTAAATGGCGAATGCTGACGATCACTGGCCAGAGACGCTGAACCGCGTCGCCGCGATCCTGGATTTCAAGCTCACCGGCGAAAAGATCGGGGCCAATACCACGAAGCCCAGCTTCAAGATGTGCGCCTTCGCCCCCTCCGACCTGTCCGCGCTTCCCGCGCTGGTGGCGACGGCGGTGCATGCCGGCCTGGAGATCGACCGACTGATCTCCCTGCCCGGTCCAGGCGCGTTCGACGCCCAGGCGCGCAAGGTGCGCCAGGCGCTGGCCGACGCGCTGAACACCGAAGCGTCCGGCGGCGCGCGCTCGCCGTTCGTCACCGGCTACAAGACCGCCTATCGGGTGGAGCTGGCGCGGGTGATCTGGAAGGCCATCGCCGACGCGCCGGTCCGACGGCTGGAAGACCTGGCCCGCGCGCGTCTCGTCTAGCCGCGCGCTTACCAGGCGCCCGTGTTGGGCATCGAGGCCCAGGGCTCGGCCGGCGGCAGGCTGCCGTCCTGCAGCAGCTCGACCGAGATGCCGTCCGGCGAGCGCACGAACGCCATGTGGCCGTCGCGCGGCGGACGGTTGATCGTCACGCCCATGTCCATCAGGCGCTGGCACGTCTCGTAGATGTCGTCGACGCGATAGGCCAGGTGGCCGAAATTGCGGCCGCCGAGATATTCTTCGTCGTCCCAGTTGTAGGTCAGCTCGACCAGCGGCGCCTTGCGCTCCTTGGCCAACTCGACGTCTTCCGGCGCGGCCAGAAAGACGAGCGTGAAGCGGCCCTTTTCGTTCTCCATCCGAGAGACTTCCTGGAGACCCAGGCCCTCGCAATAGAACCGCAGCGAAGCGTCCAGATCGCGGACGCGGACCATGGTGTGCAGATAGCGCAAGGCGGAACTCCTCTGGAAAGCGTCGTCGATATAGTCTCCCCGCCGGGCGCGGCGAAGCCCTAAACCGGCTCGCGCTCGCGGGTCTGGCGGCGCCACAGGGCCGCGTACTCACCGCCGGCCTCCAGCAGCGCCTCGTGGCGGCCGCGCTCGACCACCCTGCCCCGCCGCAGCACCACGATCTCGTCGGCGTCGGCGATGGTCGAGAGCCGGTGCGCCACGACCAGGGTCGTTCTGCCAGCCCTGGCCTTGCGCAGCGTCGCCTGGATGGCCGCCTCGGTGCGGCTGTCCAGCGCGCTGGTCGCCTCGTCTAGGATCAGAACGCGCGGATCGGCCAGCAGGGCGCGGGCGATGCCGACGCGCTGACGCTCGCCGCCGGAAAGCTTCAAGCCGCGCTCGCCGACCTTGGTGGCCATGCCGTCGGGCAGATTGCGAATGAACTCGCCAAGCTCCGCGGCCTCGGCGGCCGCCCAGACCTCGGCCTCGGTGGCCTCGGGCCGGGCGAAGGCGATGTTGGCGGCCAGGGTGTCGTTGAACAGCGCCACGTCCTGGGGCACCAGCGCCACCGCGCGCCGCAGCGAGGCCTGGGTCAGGGCGCGCAGGTCGTGGCCGTCCAGCGTGATCCGCCCCGCCTGGGGATCGATCATCCGCAGCGCCAGCCGCACCAGCGTCGTCTTGCCCGCGCCCGAGGGACCGACGATCGCCACGGTCGTTCCCGGCGCGATGTTCAGGGTCACGTCCGCCAGGCCCTCGGACCGCGCGCCATGGCGGAAGGAGACCTTCTCGAAGGCCACCGCCCCGCCCCTGCGATCCACGCTGGGCGGCAGGTCGATGGCGTCCGGCGCGTCGGCCACGTCGGCGCTCTGACGGCGCAGGTCCATCATCGCCTCCATGTCGATCAGCGACTGGCGGATCTCGCGATAGGCGAAGCCCAGGATGTTCAGCGGGGCGTAGAGGTTGATCAGGATCAGGATGGCGGCCGTCACGTCGCCGGGGCCGATGCGCCCGGCGGCGGCCTCGGCGCCCGCGAGCACCGCCATGCCGCCCAGGCCGACGCTCATCACCGCCGCCTGCACCATGTTCAGCAGGTTCAGCGAGTTGGTCGCCTTGATCTGCGCCTCGCCATAGCGATCCAGCGCGCCGCCATAGCCGGCCACGGCTCGGGCCTCCGCGCCGAACGACTTGACGGTCTCGTAGTTCAGCAGCGCGTCGACCGCGCGGCCGGCGGCTTCGGCGTCGGCCTCGTTCAAGGCCCGGCGATGACCGATGCGCCAGTCCGAGATCGCGAAGGTCAGGTAGCCATAGACGGCCACGGTGCCCAGCGCGATGGCCGCGAACCGCCAGTCATAGGCTTTCGCCAGCACGACGGCCGCCATGATCAGTTCGACGCCCGTGGGCGCCAGGTTGAAGGCCAGGCTGCGCAGCAGGAAGTCCATCGACCGCGCGCCGCGATCGATCACCCGCGACAGCGAGCCGGTGCGCTTGGACTGGTGGAAGTCGATCGACAGCGACAGGGCGTGGGCGAAGGTCTCGACCGCCGCCCGGTTCTGGGCGGCCTGGGCGACGGGCGTGAAGATCGTGTCCCGGGCTTGCGGCGCGGCGGCCGAGACGAACCGCACGAACGCCCAGCCCAGGGCCAGCCCGGCGAAGGCCCAGGTCACGGCGACCGCCGCGCTCTGCCCGGCCGACAGCTGGTTGACCGCCTTGCCCAGCATCAGGGGGGCCAGGACGCCCAGCGCCTTGCCCGTCAGCGTCAGGACCAGGGCGACCGTCACCCGCCAGCGCAGGCCCGGCGCGCCGGAGCGCATGACCAGGCGCGTGAGGTCCCCCATGGCGCTCCAGAAGCGTACGGGCTGATCCGCCTTGGCGATCGCGCCGGGAACGGCCGCGCGCCCGGCGGAGGGCGGACCGCCCATGCCCCTCATCGCGGACCGCCGATCAGCAGGGTGGTCTGGACGCCGCCGCCCGGCGTCATCCAATCGACGCGCCAGCCTTGCGGCGTGCGCTCCGCGCGCACCGGCCCGGTCACCAGCGGCTGAGGCGGCGCGGTGACGACCGACACGGCGGTTTCCCCGCCGTCGCCCGCGACCTGGATGTCGTGGCCGCCTGGCGCCAGGGAGGCCGTCAGCGAGATAAAGAACCGCCCCTCGTCGTCGGCCCGCCCCCCGCCGCGGGTGACGCGATCGACGCGGACGTTCAGGCCCGCGTCCGGCGCGGCGACGCCGGACACCACCGCTCCACCCTCGCGATCAACGTCGATCGTCAGGATGCGCGGCGACGATGACCCGGAAGCCAGGCGCTTGGCCCCGGCGCCCGCGCGCAACAGCGCCACGTCGCCGCCCTCCGCCACCATCACATAGCCCTCGGCCTGCACCGTGCGACCGGCGCGGGTCGTCGACAGGCCAAAGAGGCGCACCCCCTCGGCATTGGGAACGGTGAGCCGCCAGCGCCCTTCGCGATCGGTCCGCCCGGCAAAGGTCTCGCCGGCGGGCGAGCGCAGGCGAACATCGGCTTCCGGCGCGCCATGACCGGACAGGGCCAGGGCGCCGCCCGCGCGCTGGACGCTCTCGACGACAGGCGGCCCCACATAGCCGGCCTCGGCGCTGTCGTCGGCCTTGGGCGAATCCGCGGGCTTGGGCGCGCTGGGCGAGCAGGCGGCGAGCAGCGCCGCGGCCAATCCCCCCGCGACGATCGGCGACTTGCAAGCCCGGAAGCGAATCCTGATCATGCGCCCTCAAATAGGAACGGTTCGAAGGCGCGCGAGCCCGCGCGCCTTTCGTCTTTTGTGTGGAGTGGACGACGATGCCCAACGAGTCTAGCCGTCTGGGCTCGGTCTGCGTCTATTGCGGATCGTCCAACACGGTCGAGCCCAGCTACCTCACCGACGCCCACGCGATCGGCGAGAGCTTCGCCAAGGCCGGCCTGAAGCTGGTCTATGGCGGCGGCGGCGTCGGCCTGATGGGCGCTGCGGCGCGCGGCGCCCACGAGGCTGGCGGCGCGGTCCTTGGCGTCATCCCGAGCTTCCTGCGCGGTCGCGAGCAGCCGTTCGACGACGTCGAGACCGTGGTCGTCGAGACCATGCACGAGCGCAAGATGCTGATGTTCGAGCGCTCGGACGCCTTCGTCGTGTTGCCCGGCGGCATCGGCACCCTGGAAGAAATTGTCGAATTGCTATCTTGGCGCCGTTTAGATCTTCACCAGAAGCCGATCGTGTTCCATAACCCCGGCGGCTTCTGGGATCCGTTCTTCGCCCTGATCCGGCACACGGTCGATCTGGGCCTGACCCCGCCCAGCCTGCTGGACGCCTGGCGCGCGGTCGAGAAGGCCGAGGATGTGACCCCCGCCCTGCTCAGCTGGAATCAGGAAATCGACGTCGCGGGCGCGCCGGCCACGCTTCGCCAGTTGACTTAGTTTCTAAAAAAGATGCACTATGCCTCCGGGCCGACGGTCATCATGGACCGCGTGCGCCCGTGCGCCGGAACTCCCATCCGGCGCGGGGATAGGAGACTAAAGGAATGCGTACCGCTGCTCACGCGGGCCTGATGGCCTGCGCTCTTGTCGCTGGCCTGTCGGCCGGAACCGCCTTCGCCGCCGATAGCGAAGGCGCCTGGCTCAAGCTGAAGACGCCCGCCACAACCGAGCAATTCATCCAGGATGGTTCGGTCTGGCGCTGCAAGGCCGAGCTCTGCACCACGACCAAGGTCCGGGCCCTGCCCGTCGCTCGCGCCTGCCGCAAGTTGGCCGGTCAACTGGGCGAGCTGATCGCCTTCAACTATCGCGGCGAACCGCTCGAGGACGCCGCCCTCGCCGAGTGCAACGCGGCGGCCAAGCCCAAGGGCTAAGGCGGAAAGACAAAGGCCTCCGCCGGAAACGACGGAGGCCTTCTTGTTTGAGGGCGTGGGACCCTGAAGCGACTGGCAAGCTTACTTTCGTTCCGACTTGGCGGACGACTTGGCGGGCTTCGGATTGGACCGGCCTCCCACCAACATGCCGCCCATCAGGGCGAACGAGAACATGGCGTGATTCATCTTCGATACGGTCATGGCGGCGTCTCCCAGATTGACCTTTAGGACCAGGAGACGCGCGCGGCTTACAGGGGCGGTCCCCTCCTAGTCGTCAGCGCGTCGAGGTGAAGTTTGCGCCCTAGACGGGCGCCGGCAACGCGACAAAACGCGCGCAACGCGATCTCCGCCGACCGATGAACCTAAGGACGCGGCAGAAAAAGTTCCGTCCGCCCACGGCTCAAAATCTAGTGCAGCGTCACCGCGCCGCCGTCCGCCGCCGCCGCGCGCTTGGCCTCCTCGACGTCGCCTAGAACCTCGGCGGCCGCGCGCAGGATGGCGGGGCTGACCCGCTCCTCGTCGCAGCCGATCGTCTCGGCCGCCAGGTCAGGCAAGTCGGCGCAGAGGCGGATCTGGCCCGCGATCCGTTGCAGGATGGCGCTTCCCTGCAAATCGGGATCGTTGGCGACCACGCCGACCACCAGGGCCAGGGCCGCCTCGAAGCGGGCGGCCGACAGCTTGGCCTCGCGCGCCTGTTCGATCAGCAGGCGCGCGTTGTCCTCGACCAGGGCGACCGCTTCCGCCGTCATATGAGTCTCTTCGCCGATCATCCGCCTGCCTCCTTGCGCGTGCTTCAAGAGGTTGAACGGACGATCGCGCGGAGTTGGGCGCGCCGCCTATGAGGGGTGTACGAAAAAGCCGCCCGCGTCGGCGTGACGCAGGCGGCTTGGCCGCTTTTGGCGGTTCTTCCGTAGGCTGAAGCGCGAAATCAGGCCGCCGCGTCGAACGACAGCGACTCGTAGCGCTTCAGATGGTGGTCGACCGAGCCGAACAGGCCCTCGATCATCGTGGCCCGCTTGAAGTAGTGGCCGATGGCCAGCTCGTCGGTCATGCCCATGCCGCCGTGGATCTGGATGGCGTTCTGACCCACGAACTTGCAGGCGCGGCCGATGCGGACCTTCATGGCCGAGACGGCCTTGGCGCGCTCGGCGGCGTCTTCCTCGAGCTTGATGGTGGCCATGTAGGTCATCGACACCGACTGCTCGACCTCGATGAACATGTCGACCATCCGGTGCTGCAGCACCTGGAAGTTGGCGATGGCCGTGCCGAACTGCTTGCGCTGCTTGGCGTAGTCCAGCGTGCCCTCATGCAGCTTGCGCAGCACGCCCACGGCCTCGGCGCCGACGGCGGCGGTGGCCTCGTCGATCACCTTGTCGACCAGAGCCAGGCCGTCCTCGGCGATCAGGGCGTCGGCCGGGACCGAGACGTTCTCGAAATAGACTTCCGAGGCGCGATTGCCGTCCACGGTCGGATAGTCGCGGGTGACGATGCCCGGCAGGCTCTTGTCGACCAGGAACACCCCGACGCCGCCGGCGTCGCGCTGGGCGCCGCCGGTGCGGGCGGTGACGATCAGGTGGGTGGCGAACGGCGCGCCGATCACCACGGCCTTGTGGCCGTTCAGGACCCAGCCCGCACCGTCCTTCTTGGCGGTCGTCTTCAGGTCGCGCCAGGTGTAGCGGGCCTGCGGCTCGCCATAGGCGAAGGCGATGGTGGTCGACCCGCCGATGATCCCCTCGATCACCGAGGCCGCGCTGGCGTAACCCGAGTGCTTCAGGAAGCCGCCGCCGATCACCACGGTGCCGAGGTAGGGCTCGATGACGAGCGCCTTACCGAACTCCTCCATGACGATCATGTTGTCGACGGCGCCGCCGCCCAGGCCGCCCAGCTCTTCCGAGAACGGCGCCCCCAGAATGCCCAGCTCCTCGGCGAAGGCCTTCCAGTAGTCGGCGCGCCAACCGCTGTCCGAGGCGACGATCTTGCGGCGGGTCTCGAAGTCGTACTTGTCCTGCAGGAAGCTCGCGACCGTGTCGCGGAGCATCGACTGTTCTTCGGTGAAGTTGAAATCCATCCCTGGTCCCTTTGTTCTTTAGGCCCCGAGGCGCATCGAGCGGCCGTCCAGAGGCGTGTCCGGTGAAGCGATCCCCTCCCCACAACGGAGAGGGGGTCTTGGAATTCAGATCAGAGCCCCAGCACCATCTTGGCGATGATGTTGCGCTGGATCTCGTTGGAGCCGCCGTAGATCGACGTCTTGCGGACGTTGAAATAGGTCGGGGCGGCCCGATGGGCGAAGTCGGGACCGATCGGATGAGCGTTGTCGCCGTCGGTCGGGAAGCCGCGGAAGTACGGCGCGCCGTAGTGTCCGGCCGCTTCCAGCACCAGTTCGGTGATCCGCTGCTGGATCTCGGTGCCCTTGATCTTCAGCAGGCTGGATTCCGGGCCAGGCCCCTTGCCGGCGGCCTCGCCCGCCAGGGTGCGCAGCTCGGTGTATTCCAGCGCCGTCAGGTCGATCTCCAGTTCGGCGACCTTGCGCTTGAACATCGGATCCTTGATCAGGGCCGAGCCGTCATCGCCCAGTTCGGTCGAGGCCATCTGGCGGATGCGCTCGATGCCGCGCTTGGAGCGGGCGACGCCGGCGATGCCGGACCGCTCGTGGGCCAGCAGGAACTTGGCGCAGGTCCAGCCCTTGTTCTCTTCGTAGATGCGGTTCTCGACCGGCACCTTGACGTTCTCGAACCAGACCTCGTTGACCTCGTGCTCGCCGCCCAGGGTGATGATCGGGCGGACGGTCACGCCTGGCGACTTCATGTCGATCAGCAGGAACGAGATGCCTTCCTGGATCTTGGCGTTCGGGTCGGTGCGGACCAGGCAGAAGATCCAGTCGCCGTGCTGGGCCAGGGTGGTCCAGGTCTTCTGGCCGTTGACCAGGTAGTATTCCTTGCCGTCATCGCCGGTGAAGCGCTCGGCCTTGGTCTTCAGGCTGGCGAGGTCGGAGCCGGCGCCCGGCTCGGAATAGCCCTGGCTCCACCAGATGTCGCCCGACAGGGTCGGCGGCAGGAAGCGCTCTTTCTGCTCGGGCGTGCCGAAGGTGTAGATCACCGGGCCGACCATGTTGATGCCGAACGGCAGGATCGGCACGCAGTCGGCGCGGGCGGTCTCTTCCGACCAGATGTAGCGCTGAACGGAGGTCCAACCCGGACCGCCATATTGGGTCGGCCACGCCGGGGCCACCCAACCCTTCTTGGCCAGGATGCGATGCCAGGCGAGGAAGTCCTCCTTGGCCATTTCCTCGCCTTCTTCCTGCTTGTCGCGCAGGCTCGCCGGATAGTTCTCGGCGATGAAGGCGCGGACCTCATCGCGGAAGGCGAGGTCCTCGGGCGAGAAGTCGAGATTCATGGCCAGCTCCCGTTCCAATCGGCCTCTCTACGGGAGGCCGTTATTGCGTTTCGAGCGCCACGATATCGGTCGAACGACCGTTTGGAAAGATGACGTTAGCGTCAACGGAAGCAAACGTGATCCGCGTTCACTTGAGATACCGCTCCAGCGGCTAGCGGACCTCGCAGGCGAGCTTGACAAGCGCCAGGGCCGAGACGCCGCCGACGCCCTCTTCATCGAGGGTGTCGAGCGCCAGCAGCGGCCGCTTGTCGAGGATTTCCAGAAGGCGCGCATGGCCCTTGGCCGGGCTGAGATGCGCGGCGAGGCAGTGGTCGATCGCCGTGGGCTCGACCGCGCGCAGGACCGCGGCGGCGGCGCAGGCGGCGTAGCCGTCCAGCAGCACCGGGACCTTCTGGACGCGGGCGGCCAGGATCGCGCCGAGCACGGCCGCCGTTTCGCGCCCGCCCAGCTGGCGCAGGATATCCAGCGGGTCGTCCGACAGGCCCTCGGCCTTGGCGCGCGCGACGGCGGCGGCGACCGGTTCGGGATCATCCGACCAGTCCTTGGCTTCGCCGCCGAACAGCGCCAGGCACAGGGCCGCGGCGGTGCGGGCCGGCTCGGCGACGATGACGCCGGGGATCAGCAGGTCGGGCTGCTTGGCGAGAGCCTCCATGCCGAAGGCCATGGTGGCGGCGGCTTCCTTCTCGCTCATCGAGGCCTTCTCGACGGAGTCCGGCGACGGGCGGTCGATGGCGAGGTCGAAGGCTTCGAGGCCCGCCCCTTGGACGCCCGCCAACCGCGAGACGGCGGCGCCGCCCGAGGCGATGGCTTCCAGGCGATCTCGGGCGTAGCCGCGCGGCCCGACGCCTTGTCGCGCGCCGGCGTACAGGGCCACGACCGGCCGGTTCACCGCCGGCGGGCTCTTGCCGCTCCACGCGGTGAGCCAGGCCGAGATCTCGGCCAGCCGCCCGCCCTGCTCCAGCGTCGGAGACGGTCCCGGCGCGGGCGGCGAGACGGCGAGTTGGCGGATGTCGGCGAAGGGGGAAGCGGTCATGGGCGCGGACTTAAACCCGTCCGCGCCCAAAGCAAGCCCCGATGACCTCAAGATCGACGCGGCTTGCGCGCCATCAAGGGAATGGAGATGTTTGTCGCCATGACAACGACGCCGCAGGCCAAGCCGCCCCGCCCGATCGCCACGCCCTGCGTCAAGGTATGCGCGGTGGACGGCGCCAGCGGCTATTGCCTGGGTTGTCGCCGCACCCTGGCGGAGATCGCCGGCTGGGCGCGGTTCAGCGACGAGGAGCGGGCGGCGATCACCGCCGCCCTCCCCGACCGGCCAGATCCGATGATCGCCCTGATGGCGGCGACCACGGGGCGATAGGCTCTATTTGCCGCCCGCGATAAAGGCGGCGCAGGCGCCGTCGCGCTGAGCCAGCAGCTTGGCCTTCTTTTCGCCGTCCGCGGCGTTGGCCTCCTTCAAGGCGGCCTGCATCTTGTTGATGGCCGAGGTGCGGACCGCGAGATCGCGGGCCGCGCCCTCGTCTCGCAGGAAGGCGTCCAGGGTTGTGGTGTCGAGCTTGCCGAGGTTCTCGGAGGCCGCCAGCCCTCGGCACCGCGCCGCTTCCAGGTAGTTCAGATTCGAGACTCCGGCTTGGGCGACGCCGGAAAAGGCCGCGAAGGCGGCGGCAGTGACAATAAGCGCTTTCATGGTGCGTTCCCTCGGTGAGCCGTTTACTGGCTTGCCAATGGAATAGACCCGCGCCCAATTCCAATGAAGTTAAATCGAATACATTAATGCTGACTGGAAAGTCCAAAATATATTACCGACTCGTAATCTTACCGTCGATAACCGACCTATCAGATAAGGCGTACGGAATAGGCAGATCCCGTCAAGAAAAACAGCCGCCCGATTCACGCCTTGAAAACGCCTGCCTCCTAATGATTGAACGGGGCCGAGAAGCGGTCTTGGGAGCCTATAAGGCGGGATGTCTTCGATGTTTAGGTTTGCGGCGATCGCTCTGGTGGGCGCCCTGTCGGCCGTTGGCGCGGCCAAGGCCGTCGTGTCGCTGGACGATCTGCGCCATCCCGAGCTCCGCGCGCCGTCGGCCGCCGCCGCCACCCTGGGCGACGTCGAAGGCGGCTCCGCCCAGATCACCAAGGACAGCGACGGTCACTTCTGGGCCAAGGCCGCCGTCGATGGCCACGACGTTCGCTTCCTGGTCGACACCGGCGCCACCGCCGTCTCGCTCAGCATGGCCGACGCCCAGCGCCTGGGCATCGACACCAGCAAGCTGACCTACGACTACAACGTGATCACCGCCGACGGCCGCACCCGCGCCGCCTCGGTCAAGCTGGCCAGCGTCGCCATCGCCGGCGCCAAGGTCCGCGACGTCGACGCCCTGGTCATCGAGAAGGGCCTCGAGAATTCGCTGCTGGGGATGAGCTATCTGGGCCGCCTGTCGCGGTTCGAGGCCACGCCCGAGGCGCTGATCCTTCACCCCTAGCCTTACGCCGCCGGCGCGGCCCGCTCCTCGCGCGAGGCCAGAGCCGCGCGCACCGCGTCCAGCGCGCGATCCACCACATCGAGACCCGCGCCCGGCCTGACGCCCTCGACCGTCAGGATGCGACGCCACGCCCGCGCGCCCGGCAGGCCGTGGAACAGGCCCAGCATGTGCCGCGTCATGGCCGCCAGATGCGTCCCCGCCGCCAGCTCCCGCGCCAGATAGGGCCGATAGCGCTCGACGGCTTCGAAGCTGTCGACATCGGCGACATCCATGCCGAACACCCGCCGGTCGACCTCGCCCAGCAGGCCCGCCTCGTGATAGGCCGCGCGACCCAGCATCACGCCATCAACGCCGTTCGCCAGATGCTCCAGCGCCGCGTCGACGCTGGGCACGCCGCCGTTGATGGCGATGGTCAGGTTCGGTCGCTCGCGCTTGAGCCGATAGACCAGGTCATAGTCTAGCGGCGGGATGTCCCGGTTCTCTTTCGGCGACAGGCCCTGCAGCCAGGCCTTGCGGGCGTGGACGATGAAGCTGTCGATGCCGGCGGCGGCGCAGCGGTCCACGAGCGTGAAGAGGCTCTCTTCCGGATCCTGGTCGTCGACGCCGATCCGGCACTTCACCGTGGCCGGGACCTTCACGGCGTCCTTGATGGCGGCCATGCACTCGGCCACGAGATCAGGCTCGCGCATCAGGCAGGCGCCGAAGCGGCCGCTCTGCACGCGGTCCGAGGGGCAGCCGACGTTCAGATTGATCTCGTCATAGCCCCAGTCCTCGCCGATCCGCGCGGCCTGCGCCAACTCGGCGGGATCGGAACCGCCCAGCTGCAGCGCCACCGGATGCTGGCCGGCGTCGAAGCCCAGCAGCTTCTCCCGGTCGCCATGAACCACCGCCCCGCTCGTCACCATCTCGCTGTAGAGCAGCGCACGGCTGGACAGCACGCGGTGCAGCGACCGGCAGTGGCGGTCGGTCCAATCCATCATGGGCGCGACGGAGAAACGGGCGGGCTGGAACGTCATGACCTTGCTTTGCAGGACGCCCAGGGCGCCGGCTTGAAGCGCGCGTATATAGGCCAGACCTCGGCCCGAAGCGACCCCGCCGCCTAACACGTAAGTTCCGGCTCCGCACAAACACGGAGGCGACAAGCGCTGCGTCTTCGACTAAAGCGCGGTCATTGTGACTCGTTCGCCGCTTCAGCGCCGTCCCTTCGCCCGCGCCGTCTTCATGACGCTCGCGGCGCTGGCGGTCGCCTTGAAGGTGATGATCCCGGCCGGCTTCATGACCGCGCCGGATCCGCGCAACGGCCTGCCGTTCTCGTTGGTGCTCTGCACCGGCGACGGGGCCAAGCTTGTCCAGCCGGGCGAGGCCCTCGCCGGCCATCAGGACCAGGACGGCGGCGGCGACAAGTCCGCTCACGACGCGCCCTGCCCGTTCGCCAGCCACGGCGCGGCGGCCCCGCCGCCCAGCCCGTTCACGGCGAGCAAGGTCGAGTTCGTCGCCTACGCGCCCATCGAACCGACGCGCGTCATCCACCTCGCCCCGGGACGAGGCCTCGCGGCCCCGCCCCTGCCGGCGCGCGGTCCTCCAAGCCAGCTGATCTAGAGCCTCCGGCCGCCCGCTGGAGCGCACGCGCCGCCTCGCGGTCGCGTCCGCCCGCGCGCGTCCCCCTCCTTTTTCAGTCTGCCTATTCGGCGCGCCAAGCCGCGCCCAAGGACCACGTCATGAAGTTACTCCTTCTGGCCGCCACGGCCATCGCCGCCTGCGTTCCGCCGCTCGCCCACGCCGCCGACAAGCCCGACGCCGACACCGAGGTCTCGTCGGTCATCGTCACCGCCCGTCGCAATCCCGAGGACCCGCCCGTCGTCGCCGACGCCCGCAAGCGCCTGTCCGAGACGCCCGGCGCGGTGTCGGTCATCTCGCAAGAGAGCTACATCAATCGCCAGACCCTGGCCCTCGACGACATGCTGCGCGACGCCCCCGGCGTCTACGCCCAGCGCAAGTGGGGCGGCGACATCCGCATCTCGATCCGGGGCTCGGGGATCGGCAACGCCAACCACAATCGCGGCCTGCTGATCGCCCAGGACGGCGTGCCGCTGAACGAGGCCGACGGCTATGGCGATAGCCAGGTCGCCGACCCGCTGAACACCCGCTACGCCGAGGTCTATCGCGGCGGCAACGCCCTGCGGTTCGGCGGCGCCCTGCTGGGCGGGGCGATCAACATGGTCACGCCGACCGGCAGGGACGCGGGCTTCGCCAACCAGATCCGCATCGACGGCGGCTCCTACGGCCTGCTGCGCGAGCATGTCGCCCTCGCCCGCCAGTCGGGCGACTGGGACGTCTATGCCGCCGCCACCAACCAGACGGCTCAGGGCTGGCGCTCGCAGAGCCAGCAGAACATCCAGTTCGGCAGCCTCAACGTCGGCCGATCGTTCGGCCAGGACCGTGAGGTGCACTTCATCCTCAATGGCTCGAACATCAACCAGGAAATCCCCGGTTCGCTGACCCTGGCCCAATTCAACGCCAATCCGCGCCAGACGGCCGTCGGAAACGCCAACGGCGACCAGGGCCGCAACCAGCGCGGCGTGCGCGGCTCGCTGCAGACGACCTGGCGGCTGAACGACCAGCTGGTCTTCCAAGGCGCGCTGTACGGCGTCTGGAAGGAGCTGGACCACCCGATCTTCCAGGTCATCGACCAGGAAAGCCGCAACTACGGCGCCTTCGGCCGCTTCGACTGGGACGGCGAGATCGGCGGCAAGCGCGTCGACGCCTTCTTCGGCGCCTGGTACCGCCAAGGCGACCTGGACTCGCACTTCTACGTCAACAACCGCGGCGCGCGCGGGGCGCTTCAGTCGATCTCGTACCAGAACGCCAAGGCCATGGACGTGTTCGGCGAAGGGCGGCTGTTCGTCACGGACCAACTCGCGGTCGTCGCCGGCGCCACCTGGGGCCAGGCCGAGCGCGACTACGCCAGCGTCGCGGTTCCGGGCGTCAAGAGCACCTTCAACCTCGACGCCTCGAAGACCTATAACTGGGTCTCGCCGCGCGTCGGCCTGCTCTGGCAGAACGAGGCCGGCGACCAGGTGTTCGCCAACCTGACCCGCTCGGTCGAACCGCCGAACTTCGGCTCCATGTCCCCGACCAATATCGGCTTCGCGCCCGTCCAACCGCAGAAGGCCTGGACCGGCGAGGTCGGCGCGCGCGGCCGACGCGGTCCGTTCACCTATGACCTGACGCTGTACCGCGCCGAGCTCAGGGACGAGATGCTGCAGTACGCGGTCAGTTCGTCGATCCCGGCTTCGACCTTCAACGCCGACAAGACGATGCACCAGGGCATCGAGGCGGCCCTGGATTGGGCCGTGGCGCCCAACTGGCGGATCCGCCAGACCTGGACCTACTCGGACTTCCGCTTCAAGGACGACGTCCAGTACGGCGACAACCGTCTGCCGATCGTGCCAAAGAACTTCTACCGCTCGGAAGTCCGCTACGATGATCCGCGCGGCTGGTTCCTCGCGCCGTCGGTCGAGTGGTCCGCGACCGACCAGTGGATCGACTACAAGAACACCCAGAAGGCGCCGGGCTACGCGATCCTGAACCTGAACGCCGGCTGGAAGGTCACCCCCGCCGTCTCGCTGTTCCTCGACGCGCGGAACCTGACCGACAAGGCCTACGTCTCCAACACCCAGGCCGCGACCACCTGGACCGCCGCCACCGCCACCCTGTGGCCGGGCGACGGCCGTTCGGTGTTCGGCGGCGTGACCGTCAACTTCTGATCCGGATCGGCGGCGGGTGGATAGCCCGCCGCCAAAGCCCTGGAGCTTCATGATGTCTTCGAGCGAGACCTCTGAAAATCCGGCCCCGGCCGGCGAAATCTACCGCGCCTTCTGGCGCTGGCACTTCTACGCCGGCCTGCTGGTGCTGCCGGTCTTGATGCTGATGGCCCTGACCGGCGGGCTCTACCTGTTCAAGGACGAGCTCTCCGCGATCGTCCAGCGCCCGCTGGTCGTCGTGGCCGACAGCCCCGCGACCACCGCGCCCAGCGCCTGGATCGCTTCGATAGAGACCGCGACCGGCGGCAAGGTCGCCCAGCTGGCGATCCCCGCGCGCGGCGACCGCTCCGTCCAGGCCACGGTGGAGACCGCCGAGGGTAAGCGCACCGCCTACGTTGATCCCCACACCGGCCAGTATCTGGGCCAGACCCAGCCCGGCGGCGCCATGGGCTTCGTCAAGCGGCTGCACAGCCTGGATAGCGCGGGCCCCGTGATGAACCTGCTGGTCGAGGTGGTCGCCGGCTGGACCATCGTGCTGGTCGCCACCGGCGTCCTTCTGTGGTGGCCGCGCGGCCAGACGGGCGGGATCGTCACGGTGCGGAGCAATCCCGCCAAGCGCCTGTTCTGGCGCGACCTCCACGCGGTCACCGGCGCCTTCACCGGCCTGGTGATCGTGTTCCTGGCGGTCACCGGCATGCCGTGGTCGGCCTTCTGGGGCAAGGAGGTGCGGGAGATCACCACCCAGGTCGGCCTTGGTCGCCCCAAGCCGCCCGTCGCCGAGCAGCACCACGCCGCCAAGCCCGCTCCCGAGCCGGCGGAAGGCGTGCCGTGGGCGCTGCAGACCAAGGCGCCGCCGATGTCCGGCATGGAAGGCCACGACCACGCGGCGATGATGATGGACATGGCGGCCCCGCTGGACGCCGACGCCATTGTCGCCAAGGCGCGCGCGGCGGGGCTGACAGACGGCTTCACCCTGACCCTGCCCAAGACGCCGGGCGGAACCTGGACCGCGGCCTACATGCCCGACCAGGTCGAACAGACGCGGACGGTCTATCTAGACGGCCGCGACGGTCATGTGCTGGCCGACCTCGGCTATCGCGACTTCGGTCCAGCGGCCAAGGCCATCGAGTGGGGCATCGCCGTCCACCAGGGCCAGCAGTTCGGCCCGGTCAACAAGCTGGTCATGCTGGCCGGATGCGTCGCCATCTGGCTGCTGGGAATCTCGGCCGTCGCGATGTGGTGGAAGCGGCGTCCCAAGGGCCGCCTCGCCGCCCCCGCCCGCCCGGCCACGCCCGGCGCCTATGTCGGCCTGCTCGCCATCGTGGCGCCGCTCGCCCTAATCTATCCGCTGGTCGGCGCCTCGCTGATCGCGGCCCTCTTGATCGACCTCCTCTTCCGGCGACTGACGTCGCCTAACCTCAAGGCTGGAGCCTGACCATGAAGACCCTGACCCTTATCGCCGTCTCGACCGTCGCCCTGGCGACCAGCGCCCACGCTGCGCCCGCCGCGAAGGTCGCCGCGACCGACGCCTGGTGCCGTCCGACGGTCGCCGGCGCCCTGGCCGCCGGCTGCTACGTGACCCTGACCGCCAAGGCCGAGGATCGCCTCGTCTCGGTGGAGAGCCCCGCCGCCGCCCGCGGCGAGATCCACACCATGTCGATGGACGGCGGCGTCATGCGCATGCGCCAACTGACCGACGGACTGGCCCTGCCCGCCGGCAAGGCCGTCGCGCTGAAGCCGGGCGCGGATCACATCATGCTGATCGGTCCCAAGGCCCAACTGAAGGAAGGCGCCAAGGTGCCGATGACCCTGAAGTTCAAGTCGGCGCCGCCGCTGACGATCGAGGCCGTCGTCAAGACGCCGCCGATGCCGGGCATGGCCCACTGATGCGGCGGGCGCTTCTGATCACCGCGGCCGCCCTGCTGGCGGCCGCGCCCCTGGCGGCCTGCAACCGCCAGGACGGCGCCAGCCCGGTCCGTTCGCTGGTTAAGATCGGCGGACCGTTCAACCTGATCGACATGAACGGCAAGCCGGTCACCGAGAAGTCTCTGCTGGGCAAGCCCACGGCGATCTTCTTCGGCTTCACCTATTGCCCGGAGGTCTGCCCCACCACCCTGACCGACCTGACGGTCTGGCTGAAGACGCTGGGGCCTGAGGCCGACAAGCTGAACGTGGTGTTCGTCTCGGTCGATCCCGAGCGCGACACGCCCGAGCAGATGCGGCTTTACCTGTCGAACTTCGACCCGCGCATCCAAGGCTTCACCGGGACGCCGGAGACGGTCGCCCAGGCGGCCAAGGCCTATCGGGTCTATTACCAGAAGGTCCCGCAGGAGGGCGGCGGCTACACGATCGACCACTCGTCGTCGGTCTATCTGTTCGACGCCCAGGGCCAGTTCGTAGCGCCGATCCCCTATCAGTCCTCGCCGGACCGGGCCGTCCACCAGCTCCAGGCGCTGCTCGCTAGCCGACCGTAGCTATTCCAACGCCTTCCTGGGCCTTGTGCCCAGGAAGGCAGCGTTATCGCTTGCCCGAAATACTTCCCCGCGGCGTTCCAAAAAGAAAAGCCCGGCGACAAGGCCGGGCTTGGAAAGTCAGGGAGGAAACGCCCAGGAAAGGGCAGAGGCATCGGCCTCACGGGAAGGTCAGTTATGATCGCCCCGTCCCCATTCAAGGGGCGTGGACGGAAAAACTTCCCGTTCCGCGCGCTTGGATTGGCCGGGCCGTGTGGTATGAGCGCCGACGACGAGTGCGGGCGTGCGCCCGAAGCGAGCGCCGATCCATGTCCGACGAGCCGAACGACCTCGACCCCAACACGCCGCCGCGCCAGCCGCCAGATCCGCAGGCGGCGCTGGCCGATCCCCCGCAAGCAGCGCCGTCCGACGCTCCGCCGGCGGCGCCTGTTTCCGATCCAGAACCCGCGCCGGCCCGCAAGCCATTCTGGAAACGCCATATCTGGCTGGTCGGCGGAACCGCCGCCGCCATGCTTCTGGTCGTGGTGCTGATCGCGTCGCTTTTCTGGTCGCTGCCTCTCAGCCGAGCGCTGGAGCCGCTGAACAACTCGGCCATCGTGCTGGTCGCCAGCGACGGCTCGCCGATCGCCAAGCGCGGCTCGTACAAGGAAGCGCCGATCGACGCGGCCAAGCTGCCGGCCTATGTGCCCGGCGCCTTCATCGCCATCGAGGACCGCCGCTTCTACAGCCACATGGGCGTCGACCCGAAAGCGATCGCCCGCGCCCTGGGCAGGAACGCCCAGGCCGGCGGCGTGTCGGAAGGCGGCTCGACCATCACCCAGCAACTGGCCAAGAACGCCTTCCTGTCCAGCGACCGCAACCTGCGTCGCAAGGCTCAAGAGGCCCTGATCGCCGTCTATCTGGAGGCCCGCCTCTCGAAAGACGAGATTCTGTCGCGCTATCTCTCGTCGGTCTATTTCGGCGACGGCGCCTTTGGCCTGCGCGCGGCCGCCCGCCACTATTTCGGCAAGCAGCCCGAGCAACTGTCGATCGGCGAAGCGGCCATGTTGGCCGGTCTCGTGAAGGCCCCCTCGCGCCTGGCGCCGACCAACAATCTGGAAGGCGCGCGCGAGCGCATGCGCGTCGTCCTGGGCGCCATGGTCGAGACCGGCGCGATCACCCAAGAGGAGGCCGACGCGGTCGGCGACGTCTCGCCGATCCAGGTCGAGGACAAGGTGCCGACCGGCTCGTACTTCGCCGACTGGGCCCTGCCCCAGGCCCGCGCCAGTATCGGTCCCCGCTATGGCGAGACCATCGTCCGCACCACCTTGGACCCCAAGCTCCAGGAGAAGGCCGAGAAGATCCTCAACGACTTCATCGAACGCGACGGCAAGGTCCTGAACATCACCCAGGGCGCCCTGGTGGCCATGCGCAAGGACGGCCGCGTCGTCGCCATGGTCGGCGGCCGCGACTACAAGCAAAGCCAGTTCAACCGCGCCGACGGCGAGCGCCAGCCGGGCTCGTCGTTCAAGCTTTTCGTCTATCTGGCCGCCCTGCGCGAGGGCATGACCACCACCAGCCCGATCCTCGACACGCCCGTTCAGGTCAGCGGCTACATGCCCAAGAATCACGAGGGCAAGTATCGCGATCGCGAGATCCCGCTGATCAGCGCCTTCGCCGCCTCGTCGAACGTCGCCGCCGTGCGACTGGCCCACGACCTGGGTCCGGCCAAGGTCATCAAGGTCGCTCGCGACCTCGGGATCACCGAGAAGATCCCCAACGACCTGACCATGGCGCTGGGCACGGGTTCGATGAGCCTGACGCGGCTGACGGCCGCCTACGCCTCGGTGGCGGCGGGCGAGTATCCGATCGTCCCGCACGCGCTGGAGAGCTTCAACAAGCCCAAGACCACGCCCTATGACCCCAAGGTGCTGGCCGGCATGCGCGATCTGCTGCGCTCGGCCACCCACCGCGGCACGGGCCTGGAGGCGGCCATCGACGGCGCCTATGGCAAGACCGGCACCACCCAGAACTATCACGACGCCCTGTTCGTCGGTTACGTCGACGACCTGGTGGTCGGTGTCTGGGTCGGCAACGACGACAACAGCCCGATGAACGGCGTCGTCGGCGGCGGCGAGCCGGCCAAGATCTGGAAGGCCTTCATGCTGTCGGCCCTGGGCCGCAACGTCGCCCCGCCTCCGGTCGAGGACCCGCTGGAGGATCTGGGCCTGCCGCTCGAAGGCGAGATCGGCCCGGACGGCCTGCCGGTGGCCCCGCTGACGGTCCCCGCCGAGCCGGCCGCGCCCGTGGCGCCCAACAGCGGCGTCCCGCAGGCCCCGCCGCCCGCCGAGCCCAGACCCTAGGCCTCGTTCAGCTCAGGTTCACACGGCCAAGCTCCAAGTACTCTCGAGGGCCAGGCCCTGGGGAGGTTTGAAGTGCATAGTCCCGCGAAACGGTCCGTGTTTATCGGCGCCTGCGTTGTCGTCGCCGGCCTGACGGTCGCGGCCTGCGCCACGCTGAGCAAGGAGCAGTGCCTGCAGGGCGACTGGCGGGCGATCGGCTATATCGACGGCGCGGACGGCCGGCCGATGAGCCGCATCGAAGACCACGCCAAGGCCTGCGAGAAGACCGGCGCGACGCCCGACATGAGCCTCTACGTCCAGGGCCGCGACCAGGGCCTGATGCGCTACTGCACCGAGGGAAACGGCTTCCGCGTCGGCCGCCAGGGCCATGCCTACGCCGGCGTCTGCCCCCCGCCCGTCGAGCCGGAGTTCTTGGGCGGCTATGCCGACGGCGAGCGGGTCCACGCCGCCGAGAGCCGGCTGGAGAGCGCCCGCTCGGACCTCAGCAGCGCCGACGCCCGGGCTGACCGGCGCGCGCGCGAGGCCGATGGCGTCGAAGACGAGCTGCGCAATCCCAAGCTCAACGACGAGCAGACCCGCGAACTGCGCGACCGCCTGCACCGCCTGCGCCGCGAACGCCGCGACGCGATCGAGGACGGTCGCCGGGCCGCGGACGCCATCCGCGACGCCGAGCGCGAGGTCGACGACCTGAGGGCCCGCTTCGCGCCGCACTACGGCGGGTGGTGAGCTAGTCGGCAACCAGCTTGCCCGCCGGCGGCACGCGGACGATGAAGTGCCCCTTCACGCCCTCGGGCCACTGGCGGTAGGGCACGACGCCCTCCTCGCTCTCCGCATAGGCCAGGGCGTAGTCGAGGATCGCCCGCGCCGCGTCGGCTGTCGGCTCGAAGCGGCCCAGGACATAGCCGATCTTGCCCGGCGCGCGCAGGTGGACCGAGCAGTGCTGGCCGCAGTTAAACAGGCACGGCATGGTCTGGATCGCGATCCCGGTCCCCTCGGCCGCGTCACGCAGCGCCGCCGCCAGCACCGCCCCGCCGCGCATGCCGTCAGGGCTGTCGCGCTCCTCCGCCGAGAAGCGGCAGGTGTCGCAGACCACCACCGCCGGACCGTCGTCGGCCTCGCGAAGGACGCTCAAAACTCGATCCCCGCCTGAGCCTTCACGCCGGCCCGGAACGGGTGCTTGACCTGGGCCATCTCGGTGACGAGGTCGGCGGCCTCCATCAGCGCGTCCGGCGCGTTGCGGCCGGTGATCACCACGTGCTTGCCCTCGGGCCGCGCGGCGACGACCTCCAGCACCTCGGCCAGCGGCAGATAGTCGTAGCGCAGAATGATGTTCAGCTCGTCGGCGATGACCATGTCCCAGTCGTCTGGATCGAGGATGCGGGACTTGATCACCTCCCAGGCCTGACGGGCCACGGCGATGTCGCGGGCGCGGTCCTGGGTGTCCCAGGTGAAGCCCTCGCCCATCGGCCTGAACTCGACCTGATCGGGGAAGGCGTCGAACACCACCTTCTCGCCCGTGGTCATCGCGCCCTTGATGAACTGGATGACGCTGACCCGGTGGCCGTGGCCGATGGCGCGGACAGCCATGCCCAGCGCCGCCGTCGTCTTGCCCTTGCCCGCGCCCGTATGGACGATCAACAGGCCCTTCTCGATGTTCTTCTCGGCCATCATCTTGGCCCGAGCCGCCTGGATAACCTTCATCCTGGCGTTATGGCGCGCGTTCTTTTCAGCCTCGTCGTGCGGTGCTTCGTTCATCGTCCGTCCTTCGCCGGACACCCCGCCGGCCGCGTTGATGTGACGAAGGCCGGTCTCCTGGCTTACGCCCTCCCGTCGCGGCGCCTTCCCAGAACCGAAGCTCCAGTGGCGTGAGGCCGCGACGATCGACGGACGATCACAGTTGCGGGGGCAGCCGCGGATTGTCACCGCGTTCCCGGAGGCCTTGCGGCCTCCATGCCTTCGAGGACCGGCGTAGGCGCGCCGGCTGGACGGGTCAAGCGCCCTCGCCTACATCGGCGGCCCAGCCAGGAGCCCCGCATGAGCCTCACCGTCTACCACAACCCCAAGTGCTCGACCTCGACCAAGGTGGTGAACCTGCTGCGCGAGGCGGGCCACGCGCCGACGGTGGTGGAGTATCTGAAGACCGGCTGGACCCGCGAGCAACTGCTGGACCTGGTTAAGCGCTCGGACACCGACCTGAAGGGCCTGCTGCGCGAGCGCGGTACGCCGGCCGAAGAGCTGGGCCTTCTGAAGGCGGACGTTTCGGACGAGGCCTTGCTGGCGGCGATGGTCGAGCACCCGATCCTGGTCAACCGCCCGATCGTCGATGGTCCCAAGGGCGTGGTGCTGGCGCGTCCGGTCGAGAAGGCGCTGACCGTCTTATAGTCAAGCTTCATCCGCACACGGACACTGTCGCAAAACTGTCGCCTAACCGTGACAAAACCCCGGGCATCGGTCCGGCATGTTCCCCCCCGCTCCTCCGGACGACACAGGATTTGACGACATGAACAAGCTCCTTGGCGCGGTCGCGACCATCGCCCTGCTCGGCGTCGCTGATCAGGCCCACGCGGCCCGCGACTATGTCTGGGCCGCCGGCTCCTCGACGGTGTTCCCCTTCTCCACGCGCGTGGCGGAGAACTACTCGAAGAAGACCGGCAAGAAGTCGCCCAAGATCGAGAGCCTGGGCACCGGCGGCGGCATCAAGATGTTCTGTGGCGGGACGGGCGAGAAGTTCCCCGACATCGCCAACGCCTCGCGCCCGATGAAGAAGTCCGAGTTCCAGGCCTGCCAGAAGGCCGGCGTGAAGGACATCGTCGAGATCAAGATCGGCTTCGACGGCATCGTCGTCGCCAGCGACAAGAAGGGCCCGGACTTCAACTTCAAGCTCGAGCAGCTGTACCTGGGCCTGGCCGACCAGACCCTGCGCGGCGGCCAGCTGGTCAAGCAGCCCTATAAGAACTGGAACGAAGTCGGCCCGAACCTGCCCAAGGCGCGCATCCTGGCCTACGGCCCGCCGCCCACCTCGGGCACTCGTGACGCGTGGATCGAACTGGGTATCGAAGGCGGCGCCGGCAAGCTGCCGTCGCGGCGTCCGCCCGCGGGACGCCTGCTGCGCCTCCGCGAACTGGCGCGCTTCCGCCTCGTCGCGGAACCGCAGACGGAACACCGCGACGCTCTCCTTGCCTCTCACGTAGACGTCGTAACGGTCGCCGTCCCAGCCCGCCGCCGCGTTCGCCGCGTCGAGCGCCTTCTGCGCAGCACGCATCGCTGCCCGCGCTTTCTCGTCGGCCGTGTGAGCATCCACCAGTCGATCATACATCGTCTTGCTCATCACTCGCCTCGCTTGACCGGCCACGCAGGGACGTCGCGCATCGCCTCGTAGTACGACACTACGTCGTTGTCCGTGAGCCATGCGATCGGGTCGAGCCTCCGCGCCATGAGACGCAGGTAACCGGCTCGCGTAACACCGCCAGCAGAGTCCACCAGACCGCGGCGCTCCAGCGCTGCCGCAACTCGCTTCGGTAGCGGCCCGACGTGCGCACCGCGGGCCACGTCGAAGAGGAGCGCGAACCACTCGTCGGTCACGTGGCCGAGGTTCCGATTCTACGCCATCACTCTCGCGTGAGACCGCGCATCCGATCGCTTGCGCCGCGCGAGTCCGACTCCGTTTCGCCCGCCCATCGATACCTCCTACAGCCCGAGCCGCAGCGCGGTCCAGTCGCGACGCGCAAGCGCATCGAGCGCCGCGTCGTAGTTCTCTCGCGTCCAGTTGATCGGACGCAGCAGGATCACGTCGGAACCGCGAAAACGTTTCGGCAGTGCGCCGCAGCGCCGCTGGAACTCAGCCTCGCTGAACCGCGTGGCGAGTTCCTTGATGCCGTCGCCTTCGAGCGTGTGACTGCCGGTGACGGAGCCTCGCGCGAGAAGCTCTCGCAGCGCAGACCCCGTGATCGACCACACACCGCCGAGTTGCGTCACGTAGAAACGCATCACGGCACCACGTCCACTTCACAACCACTCTGCTCGAACGCGAGCGCCATCTCCAGCGCATAGAAGTCGCTGTACATATCCTC
>NZ_CALCDX010000093.1 GCF_937900395.1 uncultured Caulobacter sp. | reverse complement strand
CACTGTCACCTCAAAATTAGAATTCTTTCGGCCCTATGCGCTGAAGCCGTTGCATTTCGCCTTGGGAGTGCTCTTTCCGGCGGGCACGCTCGGCCACCGTCATGCATTGCGTCTGCGGCATGTTGGAGCCGATGGCCTTTTCACGTCGGCATATTAGACGACTATCTTCACGCGCCTGTGTCAAAACCGTGTTCACGATCTCCTGGTCGTTGATCACTTGAGTTCGGGCCGATTCAGGCATGGGGGCGCCATCGGGGTAGCGCTCGCTGGCCAGCCGCAGGCGGCCCAACGTCTCACGGACGCGGCTGCGCTCCTCCGCGCCAAGCTCCGCATACGTCTTGCCGTCATTGAGCTCGGCCTCGATCTTCTGGATCTGCGCCAGCAGCGGCTTGCCCGGCTGGAACACGTCCTCCTTGGCACCTGCCGACCACGCACTCGACGACACGGCCAGCCCCAGAAGGAGGGCAGGCAACAGCAACGGATGCTTCATGACAAACGTATCCCTGTTTGATGTGAACGCCGACTGTATGCGCAGGCCTTCACGCCAGCAAGTGCCGCCTGGCGGAGGAAGGCTCGCTCAACGCCCGGATTGGGGGTTCAAGTTGTAGGTCCGCTGGTCGTTCAGCAGCGCCTTGCCCTTCTCTTCGATCCGGCGGCGCTCGATCTCGCCGATGACGCGACGCAGTGGCTCGGGCTGAAGGTGCTCGCCGTGTCCGGCGGCGGCCCCGGCGATGCTCGAGCCCGAAGCGAAGCCCGCGGCCGTGCCGACGAGCGTGCCGGTGGCGCCGCCCAGCATCGGCAGGCCCGGCGTCAGGTCGCTCACGGTGCAGTGGTCGGTGTCGGCGATGTGGCGCTGCAGCCAGGCCAGGTCGTGGATGTGCGAGCCCACCGAGGTGACCACCCAGAACCGGTTCTCGGCCAGGCGTGCGACCGTCAGGTCGGCCTCGACCACGTTGACGCCCATCTCGCTCAGCATGGCGAGGGTGTCTTCGATGGCGTCGGGGCTGACTTCCTCGGACGGCAGCACCTTGTTCAGCTCGTCCATCGTGACGTAGCCGCGGGCTTTCGCCTGCTTGATGAACTTCTTGACGCCGGCGTCGGTCAGGTCGAGCAGCGGACCATCACCGCCGGTGGTTTCCGGGGCTTCCGTCTCGGCCGAGGAATTGGTGCTCATCAAGCTCTCCGCAATCGACGTCGCCTCGATCCTGCAAGACGCGCGCCGAAAAATTCGTTTCGAAAAGGCTTGCCGGCCTCGTCCGCGCTCTTGTTCAGCGCTTACCCAGGGATCACGTTCCCGTCAGGTCGCCATCCTGCGCTCGCCGCCACGTGAGAACGCTCCGCGAGAGACCCGTCGGAGACACAAGGCGATAAGCGCGGTCTGGCGCATCTCCCGAAGGGATCAGCGACCGCTGGGGACTTGGGGCGGCGGCGAGGGTGACATCCTGTTTCGATAAGGGCGCGCGCTCCGGCGGCCCGAGCGATGTCAATCAGCTGCGTGGCAAATCCTTGAGTCGGCATGTGGCCGTGGGTGACGCCAGTGTCAAGATGGGACGACGCCCGGACCGCAAAGATTTGCAGCGCCAAGCCGGGTCTCCTTGGCGCCATTCACGGGTCAGGCGACGCGAACCGGCAACCTGGCCTCGACACCTCCCGGCAGGAAGATCAGTTCCGGCTTGCCGCCGAGGTCGCCCGCCACACCCCGCTCGAGGAGCCGCGCGCCGAAGCCGCGATGGGTCGGGGCGCTGACCTCGGGCCCGCCCCGCTCGCGCCAGCGGACCACGGCGTGCCGGTCATCCTCCAGCGCCCACTCGACGCTGACCCGGCCGCCGGGCGAGGACAGAGCGCCGTACTTGGCCGCGTTGGTGCCCAGCTCGTGAGCCGCGAGCGCCAGGGCCAGGGCCGCGCCGGGCTCCACGCGCAGGGAGGGCCCGCTGATCGTGATGCGGTCGGGGTCGCGATCGTCCGAGAACGGCTTCAGGGCCTCGCGCAGGATGTCGTCGATGACCGCGCCCGACCAGTTTTCGCTGGTCAGCACATTATGAGCCGCCGACATCGCCATCAGCCGCTCGACGAACTGGTCGCGGGCCCGCGGCGCCACGTCGTCCGCGCGCAGGGTCTGGCGAGCGATCGACTGGATCGAGGACAGGGTGTTCTTGACCCGGTGGTTCAGCTCGTTGATCAGCAGCTGCTGGTGGGCCTGGGCCGTCTTGATCTCGGTGAGGTCCATGGCCATGCCGACATAGCCCAGGAAGGCGCCGCTGGCGTCGATGCGCGGCTTGGCGTTGACCAGCATCCAACGCCAGCCCTCGGGGTGGCGGCGGAACCGCGCCTCGAAGCTGTAGGGATCGGGGCCTCTGCGCGCCGCCTCGCGCCGCACCAGAATCTCGGCCACGTCGTCGGGATGGATCAAGGCGATCCAGGCGTGGCCCATCAGGGCGCCGCGCTCGACATTGGCCAGCTCGGCGAAGGCGGCGTTGACGAACTCGACCTCGCCGGAGGGCTCCGTCATCCAGATCGGCGCGGGCGCGGCGTCGGCCAGGGTGCGAAACAGCGCCTCGCTCTCGCGCAGCTTGTCGGCGGCGGCCTTCTGCTCGGTGATGTCGGTGTGGACGCCCACCCACTCGCGGATCTCGCCGGTCTCTTCGAACAGGGGGACGGCGCGGATGCGGCAATCACGCCAGACGCCGTCGTGACGCCGCACCCGGTGCTCGAACTCGAACGCGCGCTTTTCGGCCACCGCCTGCAGCCAGGCCTTCAGCGTGGGCTGGATATCGTCGGGATGCACGGCCTTGGTCCAGCCAAAGCCCTCGTATTCCTCGCGCGTCTGGCCGGTCAGCGCCGCCCAGCCCGGCTGCTCGCCTTCCATCTGGCCGCGCGCGTTGTTGGTCCAGAGCACGCCCTGGACCGCCTCGATCGCCGCCCGGAAGCGCGCCTCGCTGGCGACCACGCGCGTCACCGCCTCCGTGGTCAGGGTGGACTGCAGTCTTTCGAGGTCCGACAAGCTGGTCTCGCAGTGGCTTCCGGCGCGTGGCCAAGAGATCGGCGGTCCGCCCCTGGCGCGCCACGCCAGCACACAACTCCCGCGCTCGAAAGGCAACCGCGAAGGTTGAAGCCGCTTAACTCTAATGGAGGACCTGGGCCACCAGGCTGGGGTCGGTCCAGCCGCCGCTGTCGATCAGCCGCTTGACCGCGTCGCGCTCGGTCTTCAGCCGCAGCAGGGTCTGGAAGTCGCTCTCGTCGGCCAGATCGGCCTTGGCGTCATCCACCGCCCGCTCCAGCGCCGTCAGCCGCAGCAGCAGGTCGAAGGCCTGCGACCACAGCCCCCGGATCGCGTCCTCCGGGCTCTGGGCGGCGCTTTGGGCCGCGTCCAGCGCCTTCACATGCGCCGCCGAGCGCTCCAGCGCCGCCAGGGTCGCGTCGTCATAGCCGGCCGAAGCCAGCCGCCCGCGCACCATGTTCGCCTCGACGTGGTCGGCGTCCATGCGCAGGTTCACCAGCTCCTGGGCGATGGCGTCCAGGCGCTGGTCGCCGAAGCCCTGGTTCATCAGCACCTCGATCCGGTCGTCGACGACCTTGGGATCGCGGATCGCGGCGATCAGCAAGGCGGCCGAGAACGGGCGCGGCGCCTGCTGCAGGGCGGCGGCGGCCTGACGCCCCTCGGCGGTGGAGCCTTCCAGTCGCCCCTTGCCGCCGCGCCGGGGCGTATTGTCCCAGCGCTGGCGCGACAGGGCCCGCCCCGCGTCGCTGGCGTCGGCCTTGACCCGGCGCGCGGCGCGCATCTCGTCCAGGCGGTCGAGCAGCTCTTCCTTGTAGGCGTGGGCCAGGTCCTTGTCGGCGATGGTGGCCGCCAGGGTGCGCAGGCGGACCTTCAGGTTCGTGCGCTGCTCGGGCGTGTCGAAGGGCTCGAGGTCGCGCTCGCGCTCGAACAGGGCCTCGACGAACGGCTTGGTGTCGGACAGCTGCGCCTTCAGCGCGGCCGGCCCCTGCTCGCGCAGCACGTCGTCCGGATCCTTGCCGCCCACAGGCATCGAGAACAGGAACGAGCGGCCGGGCTTCAGCAGCGGCAGGGCGCGGTCGATGGCCCGGTCGGCGGCGCGGCGGCCGGCCTTGTCGCCGTCGAAGCACAGGGTGGGTGTCGGATGCAGGCGCCACAGCCCCTCCATCTGCTCCTCGGTCAGGGCCGTGCCCATGGCCGCCACCGCCGGAATCCCGGCGCGCTGGCAGGCGATGACGTCCATATAGCCCTCGACCACCACCATCGGCGGCTTCTCGCCCGCGCTCTGACCGGCGTGCAGGATCTTGCGGGCCTCGAACAGGCCGTACAGCACCCGGCCCTTGTGGAAGAGGCTGGTCTCGGGGCCGTTCAGGTACTTGGCGCGGGCGGCGGGATCCATGGCTCGGCCGCCGAACGAGACCACCTTCCCCCGGCTGTCGGTGATCGGGAAGATGATCCGGTCGCGGAAGCGGTCATAGGGCTGGCCGCCGTCCTCGGGCGAGATCAGCACCCCAGCGTCCACGAGGTCGCCTGGCTTGGCACCCTTGGCGATAAGATAGTCCTTCAGCCCCGTGCGGTTGTTGGGCGCGAAGCCGATGCGGAAGCGGCTCCACTCCTTCTCCGGCAGGCCGCGCTTTTCGAGATAGGCGCGGGCGGCCTGGCCGACCGGCCGGCGCAGCTCGCTCTCGAACCAGGCCGCCGCCAGCTCCATCCAGTCGCCCAGGGACGAGCGCTTCTGCTCCTCGCGCGCGGCGCGCGGATCGACCTCGGGCAGGCTCATGCCCGCCTCGGCCGCCAGCCGCTCGACGGCTTCCGCGAAGGTCAGCCGCTCGGTCTCCTGCAAGAAGCTGATGATGTCGCCGTGCTTGCCGCTGGAGAAGCAGTGGTAGAAGCCCTTCTCGTCGTTGACGAAGAACGACGGGCTCTTTTCCTTCGTGAACGGCGACAGCCCCGCATACTCGCGCCCCTGCCGCCGCAGCTTCACCGTCTTGCCGACGACGTCGGACGGGCGAAGGCGGGACTTCAGTTCTTCAAGGAAGCGGTCGTCGAAACGCATCTATGTTGGATGGCCTAAGAGGCGAGGAATATGCCTATGCGGCATAGTATCGGTCCATCCGAGATAACTCCAGAAACCTCCGATCAAGCTCCGCATTAGGAACAGCGCTTCCCGCCCGTCCGTTCTTTCCGGCGAGACGCGGTCCCGCACGAGGGACGCGCCCGCTTGTCCAGAACGCCAGGGAGAAGACCCATGCCGCAACGATGGAATGATCGCGAGGGCCGCTTCGACGTCGAGCCCGATTTCGACCAGGACCGGGGCTATGGCTACGACGCCAGCCGCCGCCGCGACCCGGCCTATGACAACAGCTATCGCAGCGAGGGCGGATACCGCACCGACGACGGCTATCGCACCGACAAGCGGCGGGGCGGCAGCCAGTTCCTGCGGGCGGCCCAGCAGGGCGGCGACTTCGGCTACGGCCGGATGAACTCCGGCGCGGACTATGGCGCGGGCGCCGCCGGCTATCGCCAGCCGGGCGACTGGGGCCGCGTCGGCGGCCATGACTTCGGCGGCGCGACCGGCGATTACGGCTCGAGCGGCTATTCCAGCCGCACCGCCGACTATGGCGACGAACGCTATTTCGAGCACCGCGACCAGCGCCGCGAACGCGACCACTATGACCGCGACGGCGCCTATGGAGACTACAATCCGTATCGCGCGTTCGGCGGCCGCGATCGCTCGCGGCCCCAGGAGGAGGAGCGCACCTGGTTCGACCGGGCCCGCGACGAGGTCTCTTCCTGGATGGGCGATCGCGACGCATCGCAGCGCCGCCAAGCGGATGGCGAGCACCGCGGGCGCGGACCCAAGGGCTACCGCCGCTCGGACGAGCGCATCCGCGAGGATGTCAGCGACCGCCTGACCGACGACGCCTGGCTGGACGCCCAGGGCGTCGAGGTGACGGTCCAGGATTCCGAGGTCACGCTCACCGGCACGGTCCGCTCGCGGGAGGACAAGAAGCGCGCCGAGGCCATCGCCGAAACGGTGTCGGGCGTCGACCACGTGCAGAACAACCTGCGCGTCGATCGCGGGACGGGAATGACGTCGACGGCGACCACCGTGCCGACGTCGTCCGACCCGCTGGGCTGATCAAAGATTCTCCCCCGCGATGCGGGGGAGGTGGCCCAGAGGGCCGGAGGGGGCTAACTCGGCCTGCCTCCAGCTCGCCCCCTCAGTCGCCGAGTTTATCCTCGGGCGCGCGCTTCGCGCGCCCCGGGGGCGACAGCTCCCCCGCATCGCGGGGGAGCATCGTTTTGATTACGCATCCGCAGCTTCGTTTCACGCCCGGAACGTTAGCCCATAATCCGCATGCGGAGGCCAACTTGGCCTCGACAAGAGGTTATTAACGCCACAAACATCCCGGCTTCTCGTCGCGGGAGCACGCCCGCGCGCCGCATTGGGGTGTTTCGTGAAAGCGCTGTTCTTCTCCGTCTCCGTCCTGTCCCTGGCCGCGACCGCCGCCCTGGCCCAGGTCCCCAGCCCGATCGGGTCGCAGCCGTGGCCGGAGTCGGCCGCGCCGACCGCGCCCATCGCCGCGCCGCAGGACATCCCCTATGCCGGCACGCTGAAGCTGACCGTCGACGCCACCGACCTGGACCGCAAGATCTGGAACGTCACCACGACCATTCCGGTCAGCAAGGCCGGCGACTTCGTTTTCCTGTACCCTCAGTGGGTCCCGGGCGGCCACTCGCCGCGCAACGACCTCGACAAGCTGGCCGGCCTGGTGGTCACCGCCAATGGCAAGCGCATCCCTTGGACGCGCGACGTTGTCAGCGTCCACGCCTTCCACGTCGACGTGCCGGCGGGCGTCAGCGAGATCCAGGTCAGCTACCAGTTCCTGACCGCCGTCGAGGGCAAGGTCGGCCGCATCGAGGTCACGCCTGAGATGCTGAACCTGCAGTGGCTGCAGGTGACGATGTACCCCGCCGGCTACTACACCCGCCGCATCCCGATCGAGGCCAGCGTCAAGCTGCCGGAGGGCTGGAAGCTGGCCACGGCGCTGGAAACCGCCAAGGTCGACGGTCAGGTCACCACGTTCAAGCCGACCACGGTCGAGACCCTGGTCGATAGCCCGATCTTCGCCGGCAAGTATTTCAAGTCGATCGACCTCGACCCCACCGGCCCCGCGCCCGTGCGCCTGAACATGGTCGCCGACAGCCCCGAGCTGCTGGAGGCCAAGCCCGAGCATATCCAGATCCACAAGGACCTCGTGCAGCAGGCCTACAAGCTGTACGGCTCGCACCACTACGACCACTACGACTTCCTGGTCGCCCTGTCGGACAAGATCGGCGGCATCGGCCTGGAGCACCACCGCTCGTCGGAAAACCGCGTCACGCCGAAGTACTTCACCGAGTGGGACAAGAGCTTCGTCGGCCGCGACCTGCTGAGCCACGAATACACCCACTCGTGGAACGGCAAGTTCCGGCGCGCCGCCGACCTGTGGACCCCCAACCTGAACGTGCCGATGCGCGACAGCATGATGTGGGTCTATGAGGGCCAGACCCAGTACTGGGGCAACGTCCTGGCCGCCCGCTCGGGGCTTCTGACCAAGCAGCAGGCGCTGGACTCGATCGCCGCCACCGCCGCGACCTACGACAATCGCCGCGGCCGCGACTGGCGTCCCGTGCAGGACACCACCAACGACCCGATCATCGCCAACCGCAAGCCGCTGTCGTGGCTATCGTGGCAGCGCAGCGAGGACTACTACTCGGAAGGCCTGCTGGTCTGGCTCGACGCCGACACCCTGATCCGCGAGAAGACCGGCGGCAAGAAGTCGCTGGACGACTTCGCCAAGGCCTTCTTCGGCGTCGACAACGGCTCGTACGTGCCGCGCACCTATACGTTCGATGACGTGGTCAGCACGCTGAACGGCGTGGTCGCCCATGACTGGGCCAGCTTCCTGAAGACCCGCATCCAGGAGGTGCAGGAAAAGGGCCCGCTGGATGGCCTGGAGCGCGGCGGCTACAAGCTGGTCTACACCGCCACGCCGACCGAGTTCATGAAGACGGCTGAGAGCCGCTCCAAGAGCACGGGCCTCAGCTACTCGCTGGGCCTGTCGGTCGGCTCGGACGGCGTGATCAGCGACGTCCAGTGGGGCGGTCCGGCGTTCAAGGCCGGCCTGACCCAGGGCCTCACGGTCGTGGCGGTCAACGGCGAGGCCTTCGACGGCGACAAGTTGAAGGCCGCGGTCACCGCCGCCATGAAGCCCGAGAACCCGCTGGTCGAGCTGCTGCTCAAGGACGGTTCGCGCTACAAGAGCGTCAAGATCGACTACCGCGGCGGCCTGCGCTACCCGCGCCTGGAGAAGATCGCCGGCGTTCCCGCGCGCCTCGACGACATCCTGACGCCGCGCAAGTAAGCTGCGAGCGCTTCGCAACCTGCGACGAAATGGAGAAGGGCGGGAAGCCGGCGATTATGCCATTTTCCCGCCTGTTCATTCCCTCTGAACGCGTACAAAAGGGCCCGCCACCCCCTCTCCCACCGGCGGGCCCTTTTTCGCATCTGGCCTCCCCGACAATCGGCGATCTTGGCGCTTGGCGTCGCGAAGGGCTATCTGTGGGTCCTGATGGACCAAGACCCCGCCATGACGGACACGCCGGAGCTTCAGCGCGTCACCACCCAATATGTGATCAACGAGGATCGCATCCGCCTGTCCGGCGAGACGGCCAAGGGCGACACGGTGGTCCTTTGGCTGACCCAGCGCATGTTGGGCATCCTGATCCCCCGCCTCGTCGGCTGGCTGGAGCAGCAAGGCGGCGACGCGCTGCTGCAGGAGTTCGCCCAGCAGGCCGCGGAGGCCGCGCTCGGCGCCGAACCGCCCGTCGCGCCGCAGACCAGCGGCGGTTGCGTGACCAGTATCGACATCGCGACGGGACCGGACGGCGTGGTCCTGGTCTTCAAGCCCGAGGGCGACGCACGGGGCGCAAGCCTGGCCCTGACGACCGACGCCCTGCGGCAATGGCTGGCCATCGTCCGCTCGCAGTATGTGATCGGCGAATGGCCGACGGCGGTCTGGCCCGCCTGGATGGACGAGACCCAGCTGGCCCCGCCGCCGGCCGGGGGCTTTGCGCTGCACTAGCCGCACGGATCATGAGACCGGTACCATTTCCGGCTTGAGTGGTCAGACAACTGCCCCCATAGTGCCGCGCGAAGGCGGCCCGAGAGCCGCCGCGCCATTCGCGTAGCCCCGGGGAAACGTTCAGATGACCACCGCCATCACCCGCCGCCTGTTCGGCGCGAGCCTCGCCGCTCTTTCCGCCGCCGCCCTGCCGGCCCTGGCCCAGACCGCCGCAGCCGCGCCCAAGACCTCGGGCGGCAAGCCGCTGTACAAGGATCCGACCCAGCCGATCGACGCCCGCGTCCAGGACCTGCTCTCGCGCATGACGCTGGAGGAGAAGGCCGCCCAGCTGATCGGCATCTGGCTGACCAAGAACAAGATCCAGACCCCAGAAGGCGAGTTCTCGCCCGAGCAGGCCAGCAAGAACTTCCCCCATGGCCTGGGCCAGATCTCGCGTCCTTCCGATCGCAAGGGCGCCAAGCCTGTATCGGTGATCGGCGCGGCGGCTGGCGCCGACGACGGGGCGATCAATCGCAACGCCAAGGAAACCGCCCGCTACACCAACGCCGCCCAGAAGTGGGCGGTCGAGAAGACGCGGTTGGGCATCCCGATGCTGATGCACGACGAGGCCCTGCACGGCTATGTCGCCCGCGATGCGACCAGCTTCCCGCAGGCCATCGCCCTGGCCTCGACCTTCAACACCGAGCTGACCGAGAAGATCTTCGCCGTCGCCGCCCGCGAGATGCGCGCCCGGGGGTCGAACCTCGCCCTCGCGCCCGTCGTCGACGTGGCCCGCGACCCGCGCTGGGGCCGCATCGAGGAGACCTATGGCGAAGACCCGCACGTCTGCGCCGAGATCGGCCTGGCCGCCATCCGCGGCTTCCAGGGGACGACCCTGCCGCTGGCCAAGGACAAGGTCTTCGTCACCCTCAAGCACATGACCGGCCACGGCCAGCCCGAGAACGGCACCAATGTCGGCCCGGCCCAGATCTCCGAGCGCGTCCTGCGCGAGAACTTCTTCCCGCCGTTCGAACGCGCGGTGAAGGAACTGCCGGTCCGCGCGGTCATGCCCTCGTACAACGAGATCGACGGCGTGCCCTCGCATGGCAGCCGCTGGCTGCTGACCAAGATCCTGCGCGAGGAATGGGGCTACAAGGGCTCGGTCCAGAGCGACTACTTCGCCATCAAGGAGATGATCAGCCGTCACAAGCTGACCAACGACCTGGGCGAAACCGCCGTCCGCGCCCTGCACGCGGGCGTGGATGTCGAGCTGCCCGACGGCGAGGCCTACGCCCTGATCCCCGAGCTGGTGAAGGCCGGCCGCATTCCGCAGTTCGAGGTCGACGCCGCCGTGGCGCGCGTCCTGACCATGAAGTTCGAGGGCGGCCTGTTCGAGAACCCCTATTGCGACGAGAAGACCGCCGACGCCAAGACGGCGACGCCGGACGCGATCGCCCTGGCCCGCGAGGCCGCCCGCAAGGCCGTCGTCCTCCTGAAGAACGACAAGGGCGTGCTGCCGCTGGACGGCAAGAAGATCAAGCGCCTGGCCCTGCTGGGCACGCACGCCAAGGACACGCCGATCGGCGGCTATTCGGACGTGCCGCGCCACGTGGTGTCGATCTATGAGGGCCTGACCGCCGAGGCCAAGGCCCAGGGCTTCGCCCTCGACTACGCCGAGGCCGTGCGCATCACCGAGCAGCGCATCTGGGCGCAGGACCAGGTCAACTTCACCGACCCGGCCGTCAACGCCAAGCTGATCGCCGAAGCCGTCGAGGTCGCCAAGAAGGCCGACGTCGTCGTCATGGTGCTGGGCGATAACGAGCAGACCAGCCGCGAGGCCTGGGCCGACAACCACCTGGGCGACCGCGAGAGCCTGGACCTGGTCGGCCAGCAGAACGACCTGGCCAAGGCGATCTTCGACCTCGGCAAGCCGACCGTGGTGTTCCTGCTGAACGGTCGCCCGCTGTCGATCAACCTGCTGGCCGAGCGCGCCGACGCCATCATCGAGGGCTGGTACCTGGGCCAGGAGACCGGCAACGCCGCCGCCGACGTGCTGTTCGGCCGCGCCAATCCGGGCGGCAAGCTGCCGGTCAGCATCGCCCGCAACGTCGGCCAGCTGCCGATCTACTACAACCGCAAGCCCACGGCCCGCCGCGGCTATCTGGGCGGCGACGTGACCCCGCTCTATCCGTTCGGTTTCGGCCTGTCGTACACGACCTTCGACATCTCGGCGCCGCGCCTGGCCAAGGCCAAGATCGGCCAGGGCGAGAGCGTCAAGGTCGATATCGACGTGACCAACACCGGCAAGGTGGCCGGCGACGAGGTGGTCCAGCTCTACGTCCACGACGAGGCCGCCTCGGTGACCCGTCCGGTGCTGGAACTGAAGCACTTCAAGCGCGTCACCCTAGCCCCCGGCGCCAAGACCACGGTGACCTTCGAGATCAAGCCGTCGGACCTGTGGTTCTGGAACCTCGACATGCAGCGGGTCGTCGAGCCCGGCGACTTCTCGATCCTGGTCGGCCCCAACTCGGTGGACCTGAAGAAGGCCACGCTGACGGTGGCTTAACCTAACTCCGATTTCCCCGGCGAATGCCGGGGCCCAGATCGAACCCACGGACAGGCCAAGCGTGCAGGGTCTGTGGCGGGCCAGCCCCAAAGGCTCCGGATGAATCTGGGCCCCGGCATTCGCCGGGGAGGTCGGTGGATTTGATCCTCCTTAAGTAACAATCTAAAGCCAAGTTTGATCGCGGCGGGGTTCAGTCGCGGCGCGTAAGGGCCCATATCGCGGCCATGTCCGCCCCAGAAAGCGCCCAAAATCCCCGCGCCCAGATCCGCGCCGACGCCGCCCCGTTCACGGACGAAGAGATCGACCTGCTCGTCGAGACCTTCTACGCGCGCATCCGTCGCCATCACCGCCTGGGCCCGATCTTCGAGACCGCGATCGGCGAGGACGGCTGGCCCCAGCACCTGGCGACGCTGAAGGACTTCTGGTCGTCGGTGCTGAACACCAGCGGCCGCTACAAGGGCCAGCCGATGGTCGTCCACCAGCACGTCGAGGGCCTCACCGAGGGCCTGTTCACGCCGTGGCTGGGCCTCTTCCACCAGACCTGCGCCGACCTGTTCGACGCCCCGCGCGCCGCCGTGATCGGCCAGAAGGCCGAGCGGATCGCCAAGAGCCTGAAGCTGGGCCTGTTCTTCAAGCCGGACGCGGTGGCGTGAGCGCGCGTGAGGCGCTGGCCGCCGACGGCTTTGCCCGCTTCGAGGGCCCCGAGACCCTGGCGCTGCTCGGCGCCGAGGCCGCGGCCGGCTGGAAGGCGTTCGCCGATAGCTGGAACGACCTGCCGCTGGACGGCTTCATGGCCGACGGCGGCCGCTATCGCCGGCGCCGGTTCGCGGCCTTCGCGGTCTCGCCCGAAGCCGTCGTCCGCAAGCCGCATCAGCCGCACTGGCAGAGCCGCGACTACAACCCGCTGAACGGCGGCGTTCAGCGCTGGTTCGAGCCGGTGACCGAGGCGATCGCCGACCATCCCGTGACCCGGGGCGTGATCGCGGCGGGGCTTGGCCTCTTCCAGCCGCTGACGGTCGATCCGCCAGAAGCCTGGCACGTCGAGCTGCATCAGTTCCGCATCGAGGCTCGCACCGGCATGGCCGGCCTGCCGACGCCGGAGGGCGCGCACCGCGATGGCGTCGACTGGGTGATGGTCATGCTGGTCGACCGGCGCAACGTCGATAGCGGGGTCACCGACATCTATGCGCCGGACGGGACGAGCCTGGGCTCGTTCACCCTGACCGCGCCGGGCGACATGGTCTGCGTCGACGACCACCGGGTGCTGCACGGCGTCACCGCGATCCGCCCGCTGGATCCGGCCCTGCCCGCGATCCGCGACGTGCTGGTCGCCACCTTCCGGCGTCCGGACGAACGGGACGCACAAGCTTCACTGTAACGACGCGGCGACATTCCGACATCTCCTCGACACCCAGGCGGTGGAAAAGCGATCAATCAGGCGCGGGGGCCACCTTCGCGCTTGATATTGCAATTCGTTCTCAAGTAAGGACGAGCCTCCATCGCCAAGGTTCCTCGAACGCCCGTGAAGTCCGCCGCCGACCAGCACCGCCGCTCCTTCTGGCTGAAGCAGTTGCACCAGTGGCACTGGATCAGCGCGGCCGTGTCCCTGATCGGCATGCTGGCCTTCGCGATCACCGGCATCACCCTGAACCACGCCGGCCAGATCGAGGCCCAGCCCAAGGTGGTCAGCCGCAAGGCGACCCTGCCGCCCGAGCTGATGGCCGTGCTGGCCAAGGGTCCGGAAGAGGGTAAGCGCCCCCTGCCCGCCCCGCTGGAGCCCTTCCTCGACAAGGCCGTCGGCGCCGACGTCGCCGGCCGCGAGGGCGAGTGGTCGCCGGAAGAGGTCTATGTCGCCCTGGCCCGTCCGGGCGGCGACGCCTGGCTGTCGATCGACCGCGAGACCGGCGCGATCGAGCACGAGAAAACGACGCGCGGCGTCGTCTCCCTGCTCAACGACCTGCACAAGGGTCGCAATTCCGGCAAGGCCTGGAGCTGGTTCATCGACATCTTCGCCGCGGCCTGCGTGATCTTCACGGTCACCGGCCTGATCCTGCTGCAGTTCCACGCCCGCGCGCGCCCCCTAACCTGGCCGCTGGTGGGTCTTGGCCTGGCCGCGCCGGTCATGCTCGTCATCCTGTTCGTCCACCTTTGAGGCAGACACCGTGAAGTCCAAGCTTTCCCTGCTCACCTTCGCCGGCGCCGCTGTCGCCGGCGCCCCGGCCCTGGCCGCCGACCTCAATGTCACGGTCGAGATCCCGCGCCTGTCGGTCGCCGAGTACCACAAGCCCTATGTCGCCATCTGGATCGAGAACCCGGCCGACGCCAGCGCGGCCGGCACCCTCGCCGTCTGGTATGACGCCGACAACCGGGAAGACCACGGCGCCAAGTGGCTGAAGGACATGCGCCAGTGGTGGCGCAAGGCCGGCCGCGAGATGAGCTTCCCCGCCGACGGCGTCAGCGGCGCCACGCGCGCGCCGGGCCCGCAGAAGCTGGTCTTCGCCGGCTCCAAGGGCGCCCTCAAGGCCCTTAAGCCCGGCCAGTACAACCTGGTCGTCGAGGCGGCCCGCGAGGTCGGCGGCCATGAAGCCGTCCGTGTCCCGTTCACCTGGGGCAAGCCCGGCAAGCCGGCTTCGGCCAAGGGCTCGGCCGAGCTGGGCGCCGTCACCGTTTCCGTGAAGTGAGAAAAGCCATGACCTTCAAGAAGCGCCTTCTCGCCGTCGCCGCTGTGGGCGTCGCCCTGGCCCTGCCGATGTCGGCCTCGGCCCACCGGGGCTGGCTGCTGCCGGCCTTCACCACCCTGTCGGGCGACAACGCCTGGGTGACGGTCGACGCGGCCATCTCCAACGAGCTGTTCTATCCCGACCACCGGGCGATGCGCCCCGACGGCGTCCAGGTCCTGGGCCCGGACGGCGCGGCCGACAAGATCCAGAACGCCTCGACCGGCCAGTACCGCTCGACCTTCGACGTCCAGCTCTCCAAGCCGGGCACCTACAAGATCTTCACCGCCAGCAACTCGGTCATGGCCAGCTGGACCGAGAATGGCGAGGTCAAGCGCTTCCGGGGTTCGGCCGACGACTTCGCCAAGCAGGTACCGGCCGGCGCCGCCGACCTGAAGACCATCAAGATGGCCAGCCGCAACGAGACCTTCGTCACCCGCGACAAGCCCTCGACCGGCGCCCTGGCCCCGACCGGCAAGGGCCTGGAGCTGGTCCCGGTGACCAACCCGACCGATGTCGTCGCCACCGAGCCGGCGACCTTCAAATTCGTGCTGGACGGCAAGCCGGCCGCCGACCTGGAGGTCACCTTCATCCCCGGCGGCGCCCGCTGGCGCGCTGCGCCGGGCGAGATCAAGGTCAAGACCGGCGCCGACGGCGCGGTGAAGTTCACCCTGCCGGAAGCTGGCATGTACTGGGTCAACGCCACGGTCCGCTCCGGCGAGACCGGCCGCGGCCCCGGCGGCCCGGGCATGGGCGGTCCGGGCGGCGGCATGGGTGGTCCGGGCGGTGCTCCGGGCGGCGCGCCGCAAGGCCCCGCCACGCCGCTGGCCGGCAATGGCGTGAGCGCCAGCTACACCGCCGTGATCGAAGCCCAGCGGCCTTAACCCGCAACAGCCGTGTCATCCCGGGCGGCGTAGCCGACCCGGGACCCAGGGGCCAAGCCCGGTGCGGTCGCCCCTGGGTCCCGGCTCTCCGCTTCGCTGCGGCCGGGATGACACGGCTTTTTCTGTTTCTGAAAAGCCATGCCCCGCGTCCTCGTTCCCGCCCTGACCACGCCCCCCGCCCGCCCGGTCGGCGGAAGCGTGCGCGCGTTCGGCGGAGCGACCATGGGCACGACCTGGTCGGCCAAGGCGGTGCTGCCGGCGACGGTCGACCTGCCCGTCCTCGAGGCCATGGTCCAGCGAGCGCTCAACGCCGTGGTCGCGCAGATGAGCCCGTGGGAGCCGCTATCGGACCTCTCGCGCTACAACCGCGCCCCGGCCGGAAGCTGGGTGCGGCTGCCCGAGGCGACCCTGACCGTGCTGCGCCGCGCGATCGAGGTGGCCGAGGCGAGCAACGGCGCCTTCGACCCGACCCTGGGCGCCCTGACTGATCTGTGGGGCTTCGGCCCCCGCCCCTTCTCCGGCGCGCCGCCCGAGCGCGACGCCGTGGCCGCCCTGCGCGAGGCCGGCGGCTGGAAGCGCCTGACGCTGGATGGCGACGCCCTGTTCCAGCCGGGCGGCCTGCGCCTCGACCTGAACGGTATCGCCAAGGGCTTCGGCGTCGACCAGGCGGCCGCCGCGCTCGATCGCGCCGGGGTGAAGAGCTACCTCGTCGAGGTCGGCGGCGAACTGCGCGGGACCGGCGCCAAGCCCGACGGCCAGCCGTGGTGGGTCGAGCTGGAGCGCCCCCCCAGCGCCAATGACGCCGAGAAGACCGTCGTCGCCCTGCACGACCTCGCCGTCGCCACCTCCGGCGACTACCGCCGCTTTTTCGACCACGAGGGCCGGCGCTACGCTCACACCCTGGATCCCGCCACCGGCGCGCCCGTCACGCAGGCGACCGTCAGCGTCACGGTGCTGACGAAGGACTGCATGAGCGCCGACGCCTGGGCCACGGCCCTGACCGTCATGGCGCCCGACGCGGCCCTGGCCTTCGCCGCCCGCCACGATCTCGCCGCCTTGATCGTCAGCCGCGCCGCGTCCGGCGGGCTGGAGGAGCGGCTGTCGCCGGCCTTGAGGGCCATGCTGGACTGATGCCCGACCTTTCCGCCTTTTCGCCCGAGGTCCGCCGCCTGATCGAGGCGAGCGCCGTCGCGGGCCTCTACGCCCTGTTCTGCGGCGGGATCGCCCTGCGCGAGGCCCTCCGTCGCCGCGCCGCGCGCCAGGCTGCCGAGGCGCTGTCGCAAGGCGCCGGCGAGCCTGTGCTGGTCGCCTACGCCAGCCAGACCGGCTTCGCCGAGGAATTGGCGACCGCCACGGCCAAGGCCCTGTCCGACGCCGGCGCGCCCGTGACCCTGCGCGAGCTGTCGGCCGTCACCGCCGCCGACCTCGCCGGCCGCGCCCTGTTCGTCGTCAGCACCACCGGCGAAGGCGACGCCCCCGACAGCGCCCGCGCCTTCATCCGCGACGTGATGAAGGACGGCGCCGACCTTTCCGCCCTGCGCTACGGCGTCCTGGCTTTGGGCGACTCCACCTACGCCCACTACTGCGCGTTCGGCCGGACACTGGACGCCTGGCTGGCCCATGCCGGCGCGCAAGCCCTGTTCGACCGCGTGGAAGTCGACGACGGCGATCCGGCCGCCCTGCGCCATTGGCAGGGTAAGCTGTCGATCCTGACTGGAGTCACCGACGCGCCGGACTGGAGCCGCCCGGCCTATGGCCGCTGGATCCTGGCCGAGCGCGAGCATCTCAATCCCGGCAGCCCCGGCGGCGAGGCCTGGCGCGTCCGCCTGACGCCGCCCGCCCCTTCCGTAAACGACGGCGCGACTTGGGCTGCCGGCGACATCCTGGAAATCGGCCCGCGCAATGACCCGGCGCTGCCGCATCGGGAATATTCGATCGCCTCTCTGCCCGCCGATGGCGGGGTCGAGCTGATCGTTCGCCTGACGGTCCGCGCCGAGGGCCGCCCCGGCCTCGGTTCCGGCTGGCTGTGCCGCAATGCCGCGATCGGCGGGGCGATCGACGCCCGCGTCCGGACGAACAAGAGCTTCCACGCGCCTGACGCGACCCGACCGCTGATCCTGGTTGGCTCGGGGACGGGCCTGGCCGGCCTGCGCGCCCACCTCAAGGCCCGCGTCGCCGTCGGCGCGCGTCGCAACTGGCTGGTGTTCGGCGAGCGCACCGCCGCCCACGACTACTTCCTGCGGGACGAGATCGAGGGCTGGGTCGCTTCCGGCGCGCTGGAGCGCCTGGACCTAGCTTTCTCCCGCGACCAGGCCGAGCGGGTTTATGTCCAGCACCGCCTGCGGGCGGCGGCGGACACCCTGCGTCAGTGGGTGGCCGACGGCGCGGCGATCTATGTCTGCGGTTCGCTGGAAGGCATGTCGCGCGACGTGCATCTGACGCTGCTGGACGTGTTGGGCGCGGAAACCGTGGAGCGGCTGGTCGACGAGGGCCGCTATCGGCGCGACGTGTACTGAGCGCCCCCTCCGTCACGATGCTACGCATCGCGCCACCTCCCCCGCTTTGCGTGGGAGGAGGAACTTCACCCTCCTCGCCCGTGGAACGGGGGAGGTGGATCGTCGCGAACCTGCGAGACGGAGGGGGCGCTCAGCGGCGCGATAAAGCCTCAAATTCCTCCGGCGTGTTCGCCCCGCGCAGCCGCGCCAACGCGCCTTCCGGAACCGGCAGCGCCGCCAGCCCGGCCCGCTCGACCAGTCGCCGCAGCGGCCAACCGGCCTCGGCGTCAACGGGCAGCGCCGCCGCCTCGACCACCATCGGCACGGGCAAGCCTTCGTAGAAGCCGCCGTTCGCCAGCAGGGGCGCCAAGTCCTCAAGCGTCACGGTCGGCGCGTCGACCGCCAGCACCAGCAGCCGCGCTGTCCCGAGCGCCTTCGCCCCCGCCAATACGCCGCCGACCGGTCCGGCGCCGGCCTCGTCGTCCGGAACCCAGGGGAGGCCAAGATCCGCCCCGGCCGTCACCAGCGCCTCCGCGCCCGCCGCCCGCGCCAGGTCCGCCACCCTATCCACCGCTCGGCGGCCATCCCAGGTGAGAAGCGCCTTGTCGCGCCCCATTCGTCGGGAGCCGCCGCCACAGAGGATGATCGCGCCGAGGGAGGTCATGAACCTTGCCTATCTGCTCCGGAGACGGGCGAGAAGACCTTCGACCTTCGCCGTCTTCCAAGCTGCGCCCAAACCGGTCTAGTGTCCCGCCCGCATAGGGATAGACCAAGAATGAGCCAACCGCCCGAGCGCCAGCGTCGTCGCACGACCCAGAGCGCCACCATCCGTGATGTCGCCGCCCGCGCGGGCGTCTCGCCGATGACCGTTTCCCGCGTCATCAACCGCGAGAGCACCGTCAAGGAAGAGACGCGGGCGCTCGTCGAGAAGGCCATCGCCGAGCTCAACTATGCGCCCAATCCCGCCGCTCGCAGCCTGGCCGGCAGCGCGCCCTTCCGGATCGGTCTGCTCTACGACAACCCGTCGACCGGCTATCTGTCGGAATTCCTGGTCGGCGCCCTGGACGAAAGCAGCCGCACCGGCTCCCAGATCGTCATCGAGAAGTGCGCCGAGCCGGAGCTGGCCGGCGCCACCCTGGCTCGACTGCTGAAGACCGGCGTCGACGGCCTGATCCTGCCGCCGCCGCTGTGCGAGTCCCCGCAGGTCCTGGCCGAGGTCAAGGCCGCCGGCGCCGCCGCCGTGGCCGTCGCGCCGGGCATGGCCAGCGCCGACATGGCCACGATCCGCATCGACAACGAGGCCGCCGCCCTGGAGCTGACCCAGCACCTGCTGGGCCTGGGCCACAAGCGCTTCGGCTTCATCAAGGGCCACCCGAACCAGACCGTGAGCCAGCAACGGCTGGACGGCTTCCTGTCGGCCCTGAAGGCGGCCGGGATCCCGCAGGAGGACATCCGGGTCGAGCAGGGCTATTTCACCTATCGCTCGGGCCTTGAGGCGGCCGAGCGTCTGCTGGCCGCCGAGCCGCGCCCCACCGCCATCTTCGCGGCCAACGACGACATGGCCGCGGCCGCCGCCGGCGTCGCCCATCGCCTTGGCCTCGACGTGCCGGGCGACGTCTCGATCGTCGGCTTCGACGACACCTCGATCGCCGACAACATCTGGCCGCCCCTGACCACCGTCCACCAGCCGATCGCCGCCATGGCCCGCGCGGCCGTGGACCTGGTGCTGGAGGAAATCCGCCGCCACCGCGACGGCGGCGGCGAACCCCGCCAGCTGATGCATCCCCACACCCTGATCGTGCGGGACTCCAGCGGACCGGTGGCGGAATAATCACCCTCTCCCAACGGGAGAGGGCGGGGCCCGCGCCAAAGGCGTGGGAGGGTGAGGGACGCTAACACCGAAAATCCAGATTTCTTAACTTGAAAACAAAACAGGAACACCTTTCGCTGATGGCATGAGCCGCATCAACCGTGCCCGCCGTCTCCGCCGAGAGCAAACCCGCCCTGAAGCTGTCCTCTGGGAGCTGGTACGCGGCCGTCGCCTCTCTGGCTTCAAATTCCGCCGCCAAGTCCCGATCGACCGCTACATCGCCGACTTCGCGTGCATGGAGGCGAGGGTGATCGTCGAGCTGGACGGCGGCGCGCACGATGACGAGGAAACCCAAATCCGGGACCTTGAAAGAACCGCGGTTCTGGAGTCTTGCGGCTACCTGGTGATCCGCTTTTCGAACGAGGCCGTGCTTAATGATCCGGGTGGCGCGGGCGATGCGATCGTTACGACACTTCGGATCGCGAGGCCTTAGTCCCTCACCCTCCCACGCCTCCGGCGCGGGCCCCGCCCTCTCCCCTTGGGAGTGGGATTTTATAAGTGGTCTGACAACGCGCTTGCAGCCGCCACATGTTAGCGCTACCAAGCTTTCGACCAACGAGCGCCGCCGACGGTTTCGGCGCATTCAGACGCTCGACAACGGGGAGACGACGCCGTGGGCGTAAGCGAATTCCTTCCGGATGATTGGAAAAACGCGACCCTGCTGGGCCGCATCGACTTCGGCGAAGGCCCGACGCCCGTGCTGGTGCGCGGCGGTCGCGTCGAGGACATGTCCAAGGTCGCGCCGACCGTCGCCGACCTGATGAACGCCTTCGGTCCCGGCGCGGCGATCCCGCGCGGCGAGGACAAGGGGCCCCTCGAAAATCTCGACATCCGCCCCGTCTGGGAAGACCCCGACGGCGCCGCGCCGGTGAAGCTGCTGGCCCCGGTCGACCTGCAGTGCCTGAAGGCCGCCGGCGTGACCTTCGCCGTCTCGACCCTGGAGCGGGTGATCGAAGAGCGCGCGCGCGGCGACGCGGCCAAGGCCCTGGAAATCCGTCAGCAGCTGTCCGACCGCATGGGCGGCGACCTGAAGAGCGTCGAGCCCGGCTCGGAAGGCGCCGCGCGCCTGAAGGCCGCCCTGATGGCCGACGGCCTGTGGTCGCAGTACCTGGAAGTCGCGATCGGCCCCGACGCCGAGATCTTCACCAAGGGCCCGACGCTCTCGTCGATGGGCTGGGGCGACCATGTCGGCGTCCGCTACGACAGCCACTGGAACAACCCCGAGCCGGAAGTCGTGCTGCTGTGCGACGGTTCGGGCCAGATCCGCGGCGCCTCGCTGGGCAACGACGTCAACCTGCGCGACTTCGAAGGCCGCTCGGCCCTGCTGCTCAGCAAGGCCAAGGACAACAACGCCAGCTGCGCCATCGGTCCGTTCTTCCGCCTGTTCGACGACACCTTCGCCCTGGACGACGTCCGTTCGGCCGAGGTCGAGCTGAAGATCACCGGCCGCGACAACTTCGTGCTCGACGGCAAGTCGAACATGAGCCTGATCAGCCGCGACCCCGCCGTGCTGGCCGGCCAGGCCTATGGCAAGCAGCACCAGTACCCGGACGGCTTTGCTTTGTTCCTGGGCACCATGTTCGCGCCGATCCAGGACCGCGACACCCCTGGCCAGGGCTTCACCCACAAGGTCGGCGACCGCGTCCGCGTCTCGACCCCCAAGCTGGGCGTGCTCGAGAACGAGGTCACCACCTGCGACAAGGCCAAGCCGTGGACGTTCGGCATCTCGGCCCTGATCCGCAACCTGGCCGGCCGCGGCCTGCTCTAACTATTTGTTTTGACGCATTTTCTTCACGCGAACCGGTACCCACTTCGCTCGAAAATGCTTGGAGAGACACCGCGATGACCGACACCCTGCGCCACTATATCGGCGGCGAACGCGTCGCCGCCGACGCTCCGGCCGAGAGCCTGAACCCGTCCAACACCAACGACGTCGTCGCCAAGGTCCCGATGGGCGGCCAGGCCGAGGTCGACGCCGCCGTCGACGCGGCCAAGAAGGCGTTCCCGAGCTGGTCGGAAGCCTCGCCGGAAGTCCGCTCGGATCTCCTGGACAAGGTCGGCTCGACGATCATCGCCCGCAGCGCCGACATCGGCCGCCTGCTGGCCCGCGAAGAGGGCAAGACGGTCGCCGAGGGCGTCGGCGAGACCGTCCGCGCCGGCCGGATCTTCAAGTACTTCGCCGGCGAGGCCCTGCGCCGTCACGGCCAGAACCTGGAAAGCACCCGTCCGGGCGTCGAGGTCCAGACCTACCGCCAGGCGGTCGGCGTCTACGGCCTGATCACCCCCTGGAACTTCCCGATCGCCATCCCGGCCTGGAAGGCGGCCCCGGCGCTCGCCTTCGGCAACACCGTGGTGATCAAGCCGGCCGGCCCGACCCCAGCCACCGCCAACGTGCTGGCCGACATCATGCAGGAATGCGGCGCCCCGGCCGGCGTGTTCAACATGCTGTTCGGCCGCGGCTCGATGGGCGACGCCCTGATCAAGCACAAGGACGTCGACGGCGTCTCGTTCACCGGCTCGCAAGGCGTGGGCGCGCAGGTCGCCGCCGCCGCCGTGGCCCGTCAGGCCCGCGTGCAGCTGGAGATGGGCGGCAAGAACCCGCTGATCATCCTGGACGACGCCGACCTGGAGCGGGCCGTCGCCATCGCCCTGGACGGTTCGTTCTACGCCACCGGCCAGCGCTGCACCGCCAGCTCGCGCCTGATCGTTCAGGACGGAATCCACGACAAGTTCGTGGCCCTGCTGGCCGAGAAGGTCGCCGCCCTGCGCGTGGGCGACGCCCTCGACCCGAACACGCAGATCGGCCCGGCCGTCTCCGAAGACCAGATGGAGACCAGCTACAAGTACATCGACATCGCCAAGGGCGAAGGCGGTCGCCTGGTCACAGGCGGCGGTCGCCTGAAGCTCGACAATCCGGGCTGGTACGTGCAGCCGACCCTGATCGCCGACACGCAAGCCGGCATGCGGATCAACAACGAGGAGGTCTTCGGCCCCGTCGCCTCGACCATCCGGGTCAAGTCGTACGAAGAGGCCCTGGAGATCGCCAACGGCGTCGAGTTCGGCCTGTCGGCCGGCATCGCCACCACCTCGCTGAAGTACGCCCGCCACTTCCAGCGTCACGCCAAGGCCGGCATGACCATGGTCAACCTGGCCACGGCCGGGGTCGACTACCACGTGCCGTTCGGCGGCCGCAAAGGCAGCTCGTTCGGGCCGCGCGAGCAGGGCCGCTACGCGGTCGAGTTCTACACCACGGTCAAGACGGCCTACACCGCCGCCTGAGCCCAGAACGACATGATTCACACAGCCCATCAAGCCATGATGCACGCCCAAGAGCAGGCCTTTCTGGCGGCCCGCACCTTCACCCGCTTCCTGGACCGCCCGGTCCCGCTCGACTTGCTGCGCCAGGTCTGCGAACTGGCCCAATGGGGGCCGACCTCCATGAACACCCAGCCCGCGCGCTACGTCTTTGTGTGCAGCCCGGAGGCCAAGGCACGCCTGCGCAAGTGCCTGGCCCCCGGCAATGTCGACAAGGTCGATTCGGCCCCCGTGACGGTGATCGTCGCCCAGGACTTGCGCTTCTACGAGCACCTGCCGACGCAATTCCCCCACGCGCCACAGGCGGCCCAGGGCTTCGCCAACGACCCGGTGCTGAGCCAAAGCACAGCCCTGCGCAACAGCAGCCTGCAAGGGGCCTACCTGATCATGGCCGCGCGCCTGCTGGGCCTGGACTGCGGGCCCCTGAGCGGCTTCAACAGCGCCGCGCTGGACGAGGCGTTTTTCCCGGACAGCGCCTGCCACAGCAACTTCCTCATCAACCTGGGGTATGGCGACAGCGAGTCTTTGCGCCCCCGCGGCCCTCGGCTGCCGTTCGAAACCGTTTCAACCATTCTGTAAGAGGGATCCCATGCCATTCATCGAAGTCAAGATGCTCGAAGGTGTTCTGCCCGAACACAAGGTGGCCGAATTGATGGAAGCCCTCACCGACGCGGTCGTGCGCGTCGGAGGGGAAGGGTTCAGGCCCATGACACGCTGTGTTGTGCAAGAGGTGCGCAGCGGGTGGTGGGCCGCCGGCGGCAAGCCCCTGAGCACCGGCATGGCCCTGCAAAGTTTGAAGGCTGCGGCCCCGGCCCCGGTATCGACGCCAACGCCAACGCCGACGCCGACGCGCGGCTCATCCTGAAGCCGCCCTGAGCCTGGCCCACCAGGCTGCGGCGGTGCTCATCTGAGCACCGGCCCGCATCGGATCCCTCCCCAACGATCAAGCAGGTGTCTGCACCGGCTGGGGTGGTTGCGCGCCTCACATTCACAACAGGAGACAAAAACATGAACTCTTCCACCCGCCTCGCCAGCACCCTGGCACTCGGTCTGGCCGGCACACTGGCCTCACAGGCCCAGGCACAGACCTCACCGGCCTCAGGTGTCCAGCTTTACGGTCTCATCGATGCCGCCGTCGGCAGCGTCACCCCCTGCGGGGCCGCGGCATCGAACGTGTTGCCCACGCCGAGCTGGCCCTGAGCGGCATACAGCTCCAGCTTGGCGCGGGAGTCGGCGATGTCGAGATTGCGCATCGTCAACTGGCCGATCCGGTCTACCGGGCCGAAGGCGGCGTCCTCGACGCGCTCCATCGAGAGTTTGTCGGGGTGATAGCTGAAGTTCTGGCCACGCGTGTCGATGATCGTGTAGTCGTCGCCGCGGCGCAGGCGTTCGCGAAGGCGAACACCAACATCACGCCGGCGAAGCTGGGATTGACGGGCGTCGACGCGACCACGGCCGAGAAGGACAAGCTGATCGACTACGTCTACGGGTACGACTCGTACGACCGGAACAGCAACGGCAACACGACCGAGAAGCGCAGCTGGATCCTCGGCGACATCATCCACTCGGTGCCGCTGATCGTGAACTACGACAGCACCGGGACGAACTCGCTGATCATCGTGGGCTCGAACGACGGCATGCTGCACGCGTTCGACGATGCGA
>NZ_CALCDX010000092.1 GCF_937900395.1 uncultured Caulobacter sp. | reverse complement strand
CATGATGTCGGCGGCGGAGAAGGCGTCGCCCAGCAGCCAGGGCGAGCCTTCCAGCGTGGAGCGCAGCCGATCGTCCATGGCCTGGTACTGGGTCTTGTCCTCGTCATCCTGCCGCTGTTTCCAGAGGTTGGTCACGCACGGCTCCAGCACGCCGGCGTAGTAGGCCAGCCACGAAAGGTAGGGGCCCCGCAACGGGTCGCCGACCACCGGTCCGAGACCCGCCTCGGGGAACTTATCCGTCAGATAGAGCGCGATCGCCGCCGATTCCGTGATCAGCACGCCGTCGTCCAGCAGGGCGGGCACCTGGCCGTGAGGATGGGGGTTGGCCGGGTCGCGCGCGCCGGTGTTGCTGACGCTGCGGAAGATGTCGACCTTGCGGATCTCATAGGGCGCGCCGAGCTCTTCCAGCAGCCAGATGAAGCGGGTCGAGCGTGAGCGCGGCGCGTGGAAAAGGGTCAGCATGGCGGCTTCATCCGTCTGTTTTGTTGATCAGAGCCCGCGTGGACCCTGAACGCTAGGGTCGTCTTGTTCGATCCCGTATTTGGCAGCAGACCTCTCCATATTGACGGCTGGACAGAACCACCCGCCTATCCGCCGCGACAGCGCGGAGGCTTGAAGATGTACACCCTCTATGGTTCGCCCAGCACGGCCGGGACGGCCATCCACTGGATGCTGCTGGAACTCGGCGTTCCGTTCGAGGTCAAGCTGCTGGACTTCGAGAAGGGCGAGCACAAGACGCCGGAATATCTGGCGCTCAACCCGGATGGCGTGGTGCCGACGCTCGTCATCGACGGCAGGCCCGTGACTCAGATGGCCGCGCTCGCGACCTTGCTGGCCGAGCGCCATCCGCAGGCTGGGTTCGCGCCGGCGCTCGGCTCGCCCGAGCGGGCGGCGTATCTGAGCTGGAGCTTCTGGCTGGCTAACAGCTTCCAGCCACACTTTCGCGCCTGGTTCTATCCGCACGAACCGGCCGGCGGCGAGGCGCAGGAGGCGGTGAAGGCCGCCGCCAGGGCGCGGATCGAAGCCGCGCTGGCGCGCCTCGACGCCCATCTGGCCGATCGGGACTACATCGTCGGCGACGGCTTCACGACTGTGGACCTTCTGGCGACGATCCTGTGCCGCTGGTCGCGCAACATGCCCAGGCCCGCCACCGACTGGCCGAACCTCAAGCGCTACCTCGACCGCATCCGCCAGCGTCCGGCGCTGCGCGAGGTCCACGCCCGCGAGGGACTGACGGACTGGATCAACGGCTGAGATACAAAAAAGGCCCGGTCTCCCGGGCCTTTTCCAGTTCGGCTTGTCGCCGAGCTTACTTCACCGCCGCGCAGAAGCGCTGGATGCGCGAGCAGGCGTCTTCCAGCACGTCGTTGCTGGTGGCGTAGCTGATGCGGAAGAACGGCGAGAGGCCGAAGGCCGCGCCGTGGACGACGGCGACGCCTTCCGACTCCAGCAGCTCGGTCGCGAAGTCCTCGTCGCTCTCGATGACCTTGCCCGAGGGCGCGGTCTTGCCGATCAGGCCGGCGCACGACGGATAGACGTAGAACGCGCCTTCCGGGGTCGGGCAGTGCAGGCCGGTGGCCTGGTTCAGCATGGACACCACCAGGTCGCGGCGCTCCTGGAACAGCTTGGCGTTCGGCTTGATGAAGTCCTGCGGACCGTTCAGCGCCTCGACCGCCGCCCACTGCGAGATCGAGCAGGGGTTCGAGGTCGTCTGGCTGATCATCTTGCCCATGGCCTTGATCAGCGGCTCGGGACCGCCGGCGTAGCCGATGCGCCAGCCGGTCATCGAATAGCCCTTCGAGACGCCGTTCATCGTCAGGGTGCGGTCGTAGAGCTTGGGCTCGACCTGGGCGATGGTCGTGAACTCGAAGTCGTCGAACACCAGGTGCTCGTACATGTCGTCGGTCAGCACCCAGACCTGCGGATGCTTGAGCAGCACGTCGGCGATCGCCTGCAGTTCGGCGCGGGTATAGGCGCCGCCCGACGGGTTCGAGGGGCTGTTGATGATCAGCCACTTGGTCTTCGGCGTGATCGCCGCTTCCAGGGCGGCCGGGGTGATCTTGAAGCCGCTCTCGGCGGTGGTCTCGACGGCCACCGGCGCGCCGCCCGCCAGGAGAACCATGTCGGGATACGATACCCAGTACGGCGCGGGGATGATCACCTCGTCGCCCGGATTCAGGGTGGCGACCAGGGCGTTGTAGATCACCGGCTTGCCGCCCGGAGCGACGTGGATCTGGCTCGGCTTGTACTCCAGGCCGTTCTCGCGCTTGAACTTGGCGCAGATGGCGGCCTTCAGCTCGGGCATGCCGTCCGGGTCGGTGTACTTGGTCTTGCCGGCCTTGATGGCCTCGATGGCGGCGTTCTTGATATTGTCCGGCGTGTCGAAGTCGGGCTCGCCCGCGGAAAGGGCGATTACGTCACGACCGGCGGCTTTCAGCGCGCGCGCCTTGGCGCTGATGGCGATGGTGGCCGACGGTGCGATGCGCCGCAGGGCGGCGGACTCGAGCGACATCTTGCAGGACTCCCCTGTCTTGCTTGGTCCGACTGGAGGACCGTTTCAGGATTGCGGCGGTCTTTACGCTCCCGTTCGCTGCGGCGCAACGCGGGAGAGGGTGGTTTCACGACGTCGTCCACCGCTCACGCTTGACCCAGCGCGAGGCATGGGCGAGGCAGGGCGCGTGATCCGCCGTTTCATCGACTTCGTGACCAATATGGACGCCCGCGCCTGGCGCATGGTGGCGGTCTCGTTCGTGCTGTTTGGCGGGGTCGGAGTCGTCTTCCTGTTCGGCGCGCAGCTGCTGGGCGTCAACGGCGAGGCGGCGGTCGAGCATTGGCTGGGCGCGGCCACCGGGCCCTGGGCCTTGCCGATGGCGGTGGCGGCCTTCGCGGTCATGGCCTTCCTGGGCGTGCCGCAGTTCGTGCTGATCGCCGCGGCGGTGGTCGCGTTCGGACCCTGGACGGGCTTCGCCTACAGCTGGATCGGGACCCTGATCTCGTCGCTGGTTGGCTTCTGGCTGGGCCGCATCTACGGCGCGAAGATCCTGCGCGAGTTCGCGACCGAGAGCGTCAACAAGTTCATGCGGATGATCGGCAAGAACGGCTTCATGGCCAGCCTGATCGTGCGCCTGGTGCCCTCGGCGCCGTTCATCGTGGTCAACATGGCCGCCGGCGTGACGCCGATGCGGCTGCGCGACTTCGCGAGCGGCACCGCCATCGGCATCGTGCCCAAGATCGCCCTGACCGCCTTCGCCGGCAATTCGATCGTCCAGGCGATGAAGGGCGGCGGCAAGCAGCACATCCTGATGATCGTGCTGGCGATCGTCATCTGGCTGGGCATGGGCCTAGTCAGCCGCAATTGGCTGAAGAAGCGCGAAGCGGCGGAAGAAACCGCTTCCGAGTAAAGGTATCTCCACTCGCGTCGCTGGGGTTTGGCAACAACCGTGCCCGCGAAGGTGATCTGATGAGCGGCTTTGACCTTAACTGCGCGTGAGTGGGGGTTTTTCTTTCTGTTGGGGTGTTCTGTGGCAATAATATTGCTCCGCGTGCGACGGATTGCGCGCCGGGCGCAAATTGCTTGCTCGATTCGAGGCGCCTGTGTAGAAAGTCGCTCATGACTGTCGCGCGCGACCTGCTTTCGCTTCGGCTTATCAGCCCCTGGGCGCTCTAGGGGCCGCGCATCGTCGTGGCCGGGCGCACAGGGGATTTCTGACCCGCAGCCCGCACGCCACACACCCCTTTCGACGAGTACTTCCATGACCTCCGTATCTACCGTCGCTTCCGACAAGCGCGACAACGTCGTCATTTTCGACACCACCATGCGCGACGGCGAGCAGTCGCCCGGCGCCTCGATGTCGCTGGAAGAGAAGCTGGAACTGGCCAAGATCCTCGAGGAGATGGGGGTCGACATCATCGAGGCCGGCTTCCCGATCGCCTCGAACGGCGACTTCGAGGCCGTCCGCGAAGTGGCCAAGATCGTCAAGAACTCGACCATCGCCGGCCTGTGCCGCGCCCACCAGGTCGACATTGATCGCTGCGCCGAGGCCCTGAAGCCCACCCAGCGCGGCCGGATTCACGTGGTGATCGCCACCTCCGACCTGCACATGAAGCACAAGCTGCAGATGGAGCCGGACCAGGTCATCGACGTGATCGCCCGCTCGGTCAGCCACGCCCGCAACCTGCGCGACGACGTCGAGTGGTCGGCCGAGGACGCCACCCGCAGCGACCGCCAGTTCCTGCGCCGCGCGGTCGAGACCGCCATCAAGGCCGGCGCCACGACGATCAACCTGCCCGACACCGTCGGCTACACCTATCCGTCGGAATACGCCGACCTGTTCAACTGGATGGTCAATAATGTCGAGGGCGCCGATCGGGTGATCTTCTCGACGCACTGCCACAACGACCTGGGCCTGGCCGTGGCCAACAGCCTGGCCGGCGTGCAGGGCGGGGCCCGCCAGGTCGAATGCGCCATCAACGGCCTGGGCGAGCGCGCCGGCAACGCCGCGCTGGAAGAGATCGTCATGGCGCTGAAGGTGCGTGGCGACCGCCTGCCGTTCCGCACCGGCATTGACACCACCCACATCACCCGCGCCAGCCGCTACGTCTCGGCCATCACCGGCTTCCCGGTGCAGTACAACAAGGCCATCGTCGGCAAGAACGCCTTCGCGCACGAGAGCGGCATCCACCAGGACGGCATGCTCAAGAACCGCGAGACCTATGAGATCATGACGCCGGAGTCGGTGGGCCAGGCCCCGTCGAGCCTGGTCATGGGCAAGCACTCGGGCAGCCACGCCTTCCGCGCCAAGCTGAAGGATCTGGGCTACGAGCTGGGCGAGAACGCGCTGAAGGAAGCCTTCGGCCGCTTCAAGGACTTGGCCGACCGCAAGAAGCACGTCTACGACGACGACATCATCGCCCTGGTCGACGACGCCCTGGCGCGCGGCTCGGAGAAGATCCGCGTCTCGCGCCTGCGCGTGGTCGCCGGCACCGACGGCCAGTCGGCCGAGCTGACCCTGGACGTCGACGGCGTCTCGAGCACGGCGGAAGCGACCGGCGACGGTCCGGTCGACGCGGTGTTCAACGCCATCCACAAGATCGTGCCGCACAGCGCCGCCCTGCGCCTCTTCCAGGTGCACGCGGTGACCGAGGGCACGGACGCCCAGGCCCAGGTCTCGGTGCGTCTGGAGGAGGACGGTCGCATCGCCACCGGCGCGGCCGCCGACACCGACACCCTGACCGCCTCGGCCAAGGCCTATGTCAACGCGCTCAACAACCTCTTCGCCCGCAAGGAGAAGAGCCGGCCCGAAGCGGCGATCGCCAGCGGGTTCTAGAGCGCGATAGCCAAAAGTGGTCGCCGGTTTTGGCGGCCATCGCGCTCCAGGATCAAGCTGCGACGCGCGCTCGGCTGAACGGCCGCGTCGCTAGGATTTCAGCCCCCAGGTGCGCCTGGGGCTGAACGTCCAATCCCAGTTCCCGCAAGCCTTCGGCGAGCGCCCTGCGGGGCGCCTCGTCGAGCAGCGCGCTCGCGTCCACGACCAGCGTCCCGCCGGGCCGCAGCATCGTGTAGGTCGCGGCGATGACCGCGCGCGCGTCGTGAGCGGTGGGACAGTCAATCACCAGCAGAACGTCGCTACGCTCGTCCGCGGCCCCGCAGGTGGCTCGGCGCGCGGCCTCGACGCGCTGGTAGCCGCGCCGCCATAGCTGGCACATCGCGTCGCCCGCGCCGGGGCCCGCCACGGCCACGAAGCAAAGCGGCGTGGCTTGGGCCAGCCCCAGCATGCGGTCGAGGGCGGGATTGATCCCCTCGGTGGGCACGCCCAGCAGGAACTGGGCGGCTTGCTTCAGGGGACGAAGCGGGTGGGGCGACATGGTCGGTAAGCCTTCTTCTGATGGCCCGCCACGCGGCGAGCCCGCACCCCCTGTTCTGCGTCCAACGCCCGCAAGGGCTCCATTCGGAAACAGGCCCCTCGGCATAAGGGGCGTGTAAGGAACGACCTGATGTTCGGCGACAATGACTACGCCGCGCCGGCCGCCTGGACCTTGATCCGGGCGCGCACGACCGCGTTGGGCTTCGACATGCCCTCCGAGGCGAACACCGGCGCGCTTCTTCGCCTTCTGGCGGCGTCGAAGCCGGGTGGGCGGATGCTGGAGCTGGGAACCGGTACGGGCCTGGCCACCGCCTGGCTGCTGGACGGCCTGGACGCTTCGGCCAGCCTCACGAGCGTCGACATCGATCCGCTTGTGCAAGAGATCGCCCGCGAGGTCCTGAAGGACGACCGCCTGCGTTTCGTGCTGGCCGACGGGCTGGACTATGTCCGCGAACAGGGGGCAGAGAGTTTCGACCTGATCTTCGCCGACGCCTGGCCTGGCAAATACGAGGGGCTGGACCAGACCTTGGCGCTGCTGAGGCGGGGAGGTCTGTACGTGATCGACGACATGCAGCCCCAGCCCAACTGGCCGGATGGGCATCAGGCGCGGGTTGACGATCTGGTCGCGCGGCTGGAAAGCCGTTCGGATCTGGTCGTGACGCGCTTGTCGTGGGCATCGGGCCTGATCGTCGGGGCGAAGGCATGATCTGGATTCCCATCACCATTGGCGCGGCCGCTCTCCAGGTCGCGCGCAACGCCGCGCAGCGCTCGATCATGGGCGGGGCGGGTCCCTGGGGCGCGACCCTGGTCCGGTTTCTGTTCGGCCTGCCGTTCGCCACCCTGTTCGCGGTGGTGGGGTGGCTGCTGACGCCGGGGGCGACCGCTCATCCGACCGTGACCTTCTGGCTGGCCTGCTTCGCCGGAGCGGGGCTTCAGATCGCTGCAACGGCCGCCTTGCTGACGGCCATGCACCGCTCGACCTTCGCCCTCGGCACGGCCATGCAGCAGAGCGGCCTGCCGTTCGCCCTGGTCTGGGGCGCCTTGTTCTTCGGAGACCATATCGGGCCGGTCACCTGGGCGGGCGGGCTGACCGCCAGCGTCGGCCTGGCGATCCTGACCTGGCCGCGCGGCGAGGTCGTCATGCGCAAGGGGGCGGCGCTGGCGGGACTGGGCTCGGGCGCGGTCTTCGCGCTCAGCGCCAACTGTTTCCGACAAGCCAGCCTGGCTTTCGAACCGGCCCATCCCGCCGTCTCGGCCTTCGTGACCGTCATGGTCGTACAGGCGATCCAGACGGTCGGTCTGACCAGCTACCTGGCCTGGCGCGATCCGGCGTCGCTAAAAGCGGTCATCGCCGCCTGGCGCCAGTCGCTGGGCGCCGGT
>NZ_CALCDX010000091.1 GCF_937900395.1 uncultured Caulobacter sp. | reverse complement strand
AGCTAGCCCCCTCCGGCCCTCTGGGCCACCTCCCCCGCATCGCGGGGGAGGAACTTCACCGCCGCTCAGCGAACACCCGCATCGCCTCGGCGAGGTACTCCGTCAGGCCCGGCGCGATCGCCTCGTAGCGGGCGGTGAACTCGGGGTTCTCCTGATAGAGATGACCCAGCCCCTTGAAGGCGTCCGGCGTCGGCTCGCGGTTCCAGGAGCGGCCGACCCACGCCCAGTGGCGGCGCATGATCGCCGTCACCGGATCGCTGTCGACCGGCAGCCCCTGCTTCAAGGCCTTGGCCAGGTCGTGCTCGATCGCCTTGGCCTCCTCCTGGAAGTGGGACCAGTCCTTCTTGCCCCAGGTCTTCATGCCGGCCTTGGCGTCGGCGATCCGCTGGGCGGCCTCGTCGCCATAGCGCTCGACCAGCCAGGCTTCGTGTTCAGCCTGCTTCTTCGGGTCGAAGCCTTCGAAAAGCATCTTGTCGTCCATCGTCTCGTCTCCTTCGAGGTTGGCGAGGGTCCGGTCGACGACGGTCACCAGTCGGGCGTAGCGTTCGGCCTCGGCCGCCAGGCGGCTCCGCTGGGCGCGGAGCGCGGCGGCGAGGTCGAAGTCAGGATCGTCCAACGCGGCCTGGATGTCCTTCAGCGGAGTCTCCAGGGCGCGGTGGAAGAGGATCTGTTGCAGGCGCAGCAGGTCCTGGCGGTCGTAATAACGATAGCCGTTGGCCCCGACGGCGCGGGGCTTCAACAAGCCGATGGCGTCGTAGTGGTGCAGCGCGCGCACCGAAACGCCGGACAGCTTGGCCATCTGCTTGACCGTATAGACGCTCAACCTTGGTGTCCTTTCGTCGACCTTGCCTCTCGATGGGCAAGTCACTCAGGGATCACGCGGCGTGAGGGTCAAGCAGGCCGTGAAAGAAAATCGCGACGCCTAGCTCAGGGCGATCGGCGCGCCCTCGGCGCTGGCGACCGGCTTGTCGAGCAGGGTGGTGATGGCGGGGCCCTGGACACGGGCGATTCCGGCGGCGCGGCACGCCTCCAGCTCGGCCCGCGTGGCCACGCCCGCGACGCCCTGCAGCACGCCCTTGCCCTCGTAGAGGTTCTTGCGCTCGGCGAACCTCTGGATGTTGCTCATCCGGTCGAATTCGGTTTCGCCGGTCAGCAGCAGGGTGACGCTGTCGATCAGCTCCGGCGGCAGGCCGTGGATCGGGAAGGTGGCGTCTTCGACCCGCAGGTCCATGAAGGCGAAGCTGCCCTTCAGGAAGGCGCGCATCTGCTGCAGCATGCCCAGCGAGGCCTCGCGCGGCGTGCCGTAGATCGTGGCGACCAGGCGCGGCTGCTGATCCAGCGGATAGCGCGAGAGGCGGGTCTTGTAGGCGTCCAGGGCGTACTGCGTCGTCAGGTTCCAGAAGCCGAACGGCACCAGGATTTCGCCGAACGTCGCCGCCTTCAGCGCCGCCTGGGCGTCGGTCAGGCAGACGAGATCGCGCTTGAGCAGCTTGTCGTCGTCCTCCGGCGGCGGCTGCAACAGATCGGCGCGCATGCCGATGAGCGACGCGACGAAAGCGTTGGCCGAGAGATCATAGACGCCCCACCAGCCCGTCTGCGGCGGCGGAGGCGGCGGCGGAGGCGGCGGAGCCTTGGGCGCGACCGGCGCCTTGGCGGTCTTCGACGCCTTATCGGCCAGAGGAACGTCCGCCGCGCCCGCTTCGGCCTTCTCGGCCGCCAGGGCCTTGGCCTCCTCGTGGGTGCTGGGTACGGACTCTACCGCGTCGGCGGTGATCACATGGACCCGGCCGGCCGCGCCGCCATAGCCCTTGCCGGCGACCAGGCCGGCCAGTTCCTTCTGCGACAGGCTGGCGAACTTCAGGACGGCGGTCTCATCGCCCTGGAAGGTCATCAGGCAGATCTCGCCGCCCTCGCCGCCCGGAAACAGCACCTGCTCCAGCTCGGCCGCCAGGGCCTGCATCTCGGCGGGATCCAGAGTCTCGACCCGGTTGTCGGCCAGCACGAAGGCCAGCGGGGCCACGGCGCCGCACTTGCGGGGGGCGCGCCAGCGCGCCTTCAGGAAGGCGTCGGCCACGGCCTGCGCCTTTGAACGCGGGATTTCGCCGGGTTGGCTCTCGCCGGCGTTGAACAGGATTCGGAGGCAGGCGATGGCCGTCATGAGTGCAACACTAGGTAGGAATCCTCGCCAATTCGTTGAGGGCCCCGGCTAAAAGCAACGCCCCGCGGCTTTACACGGCCAGCGGAAGTTCATCGATCGGCGTCTCCTGTTCGGTCACGGGCGTGGCGAACAGGCCGCTGACGAAAGGACCCTTGATCGTGTTGGCGCCCATACGCCGCGCAAGCTCCAGCTCGCGCGCGTTGCGCACCCCCGCCAGGCCCTGACGCAAGCGGCGGGCGGCGTAGACCTTTCGGTCGGACAAGAAACGGTGGATTTTCAACAGGCGGGACTTCTCGTCGTCGCCTTCGAGCTGCAGCACCACGCCGTGCGCCAAGCCTTCGGGCACCGCCTGGCAGTAGAAGCCGGCGTCAAGAACCCGCAGATCGACGCGGGCGAAGCTGGGCAGGACGATATCGCGCAGCGGGGCGATGGCCGAGAACGGCAGGTCTCGCGGCACTTCGTAGATCACCGCCGCCATCCGCTCGCGAACGCTGGGCGGCAGGGCGGTGAAGCGCGCCTGATAGGCCTCGCGGATGCCCGCGCGGACCACGCTCCACATTCGGATTCCCACCCAGGCCTTGAGGCTGGGGTCGGCCTCCAATGCCGCGACGGCGCGGTCGAAGGCCAGGAGGTCGGCCTCGGCGAATTCGGAGTCGTCCTGTGGCTCGGGCGCGCCGGGCTTGCGCACGACCATGATCTCGGAACTCTCGAACTTCTGGCTTCCCAGATTGTAGACGCCGCGCCAGCCCAGATGGATCGGCGTCTGAGCCTCGGCCTTGGGCTTGGCCGCGACCACGCGCGGCGTCGAGCCCCAGGGCGCCAGCTCGGCGACGCCGTCGCGGCGGATCAGGCGCGTGCGGCCCTCCGGCGGCGGCGGCTTGCCGCCGCGCATGGCCAGCAGCTCTTCCTCGGTCAGGGTGGAGAACTTGAGGACCTGCTCTTCCTCGCCCTCGAAGGTGAGCATGCAGAGATCATCGCGACCCTGGGTGCCGAATAGCCGCAGCTGCAGCTCCGAAGCCATATGTCGCAGTTCTTCGCCGTCCAGATAATCGGCGTGGGGATCCACCAGCACATAGGCGCCGGGCGCCACGCGGCCGTAGCGACGGGGCGCCGGCCAGTGGGCCTCGATATAGGAGGAGGCGGTCTTGTCGATCTTGGCCGGAGTCACGCCCTCGACGGCCGTCTCGCGCGCGCCGTGTTCAATGCAGATTCGAAGACATGCCATCCCGCCCATGCGGGGAAACTTATAACGCCGTGTATTGAGAATTGCTTCTCGGAACTAATGGCGCGACAACGCGCCACAGACCTTAAACGAATGCCTCAGACAACCTGAAGTCTAGGCGTTGGCGCACACCCGGCCAGTCGTAATCAGTGATCGAAAAGACGGCCGTGTCGCGCACGTGACCCGTCCAGGTGATCTTGTGGTTGCGCAGCACGCCTTCCTTGGTCGCGCCCAGCTTCTGGATCGCCGCCTGGCTGCGGGCGTTGCGAACGTCGGTGACCAGCTCGACGCGAATGGCGCCGCAGTCGAACGCGTGCGCCAGCAGCAGCCGCTTGCTTTCCGGATTGACCGGACCCGACCGCGCCTCAGGGTTGAGGAAGGTCGAGCCGATCTCCAGACCGCAGTGGAGACGGCGGATGTTCAGGTAGCTGGAGGTGCCGACCACCTTGCCGTCCGACAGGCGGCGAATGGCGAAGCCGATGCGCTCGCCCCGGTCTGTCTCGCCCTGCAGCGCGCCCCAGAAGTCGTCGAAGCCCTCGCCGCAGCCATTGACCGACATGATCTCCCAGCTTTCGGGATCGCAGTCGACGGCGGCCTTCAACTCGTCGCGGTGATCGATGGTGACGGGTTCGAGGCGCACGTGGCGCCCCTGCAGGATGTCGGCGGTCAGGTTCAGCATGACCGCCGTTGTCCGACAGGCGTGCGACGAACACAACCCGCCGGCCGGAAACTTACGCAATCGGACGTGGCCCTGCCCGCTTGCCCCGCGCGTCAGGGCGTTCTACAAACACTTCAAACAAGCGTTTGAGACAAGCAAAGCGGGCAGAGGGAACACCATGGACTTCGACATCTCCCCCAAGCAACGCGTCTTCCTGGACCGCGTCACCGCGTTCATGGACGAACACGTCTATCCGGCGATCCCGGCCTACGACGCCGAGATGAACGTCCTGGGCCAGGAGCGCTGGAAGGTCGTCCAGGTGCTGGAAGAGCTGAAGAAGAAGGCCAAGGCCGCGGGCCTGTGGAACTTCTTCATGCCGCCGCACAGCGGCCAGACCCATGTCGACGACACCTTCGTTTTCGAAGGCGAGCAGCTGACCAACCTCGAATACAGCCTGATCGCCGAGCACATGGGGAAGGTCAGCTTCGCCTCGGAGGTCTTCAACTGCTCGGCGCCGGACACCGGCAACATGGAAGTGCTGATGCGCTACGGCACGCTGGCGCAGAAGGAGCGCTGGCTGCGCCCGCTGATGAACGGCGAGATCCGCTCGGCCTTCCTGATGACTGAGCCGGCGGTGGCCAGCTCCGACGCCACCAACATCGAGACCCGCATCGAGCGCGACGGCGATCATTATGTGATCAACGGCCGCAAGTGGTGGTCCTCGGGCGTGGGTGACCCGCGCTGCAAGGTGGCGATCGTGATGGGCAAGACCGATCCGACCGCCTCGACCCACCAGCAGCAGAGCCAGGTCCTGGTGCCGATGGACGCGCCGGGGATCGAGATCGTCCGCATGCTGCCGGTGTTCGGCTATGACGACGCTCCGCACGGCCACGCCGAGGTGATCCTCAAGGACGTCCGCGTGCCGGTCGAGGAGGCCCTTTTGCTCGGCGAAGGCCGCGGCTTCGAGATCGCCCAGGGCCGCCTGGGCCCCGGCCGCATCCACCACTGCATGCGCACGATCGGCGCGGCCGAGGTGGCGCTGGAAAAGATGATCAAGCGCCTGATGACCCGGAAGGCGTTCGGCAAGTACCTGTCCGACCACTCGGTCTGGGAGCAGCGCATCGCCGAGGCCCGCATCGACATCGAGATGTGCCGCCTGCTGTGCCTGAAGGCCGCCGACATGATGGACAAGGCCGGCAACAAGTCGGCCCGCCTCGAGATCGCGATGATCAAGGTCGCCGCCCCGCGCATCGCCCTGAAGGTCATCGACGACGCCATCCAGGCCCACGGCGGCGCGGGCGTCACCACCGACTTCGGCCTCGCCAAGCTGTATGCCGGCATCCGCACCCTGCGCCTGGCCGACGGCCCGGACGAGGTCCACTGCCGCACCATCGCCCGCATGGAAATGTCCAAGTACGGCGACCTGGCCTACAAGCAGAAGACCGAACGCGACGCGGCCCTGCACGTGCCGGGGATACGGTAAAAGGCGTCGAGATGCTCCCCCGCGATGCGGGGGAGCTGTCGCGGAGCGACTGAGGGGGCTAGCACGGCATGCGCCCAGCTCGCCCCCTCCGGCCCTCTGGGCCACCTCCCCCGCATCGCGGGGGAG
>NZ_CALCDX010000090.1 GCF_937900395.1 uncultured Caulobacter sp. | reverse complement strand
CGGTGCGGCTGATGTGCGACTTCCTGTCGGGCGCCAAGCTGGGCGACTGGGTGGAAGGCGAGGGCGAGCTGATCGCCGAGGAGGACCTGGTCTTCACCGTGCGCGGCCGCATCTGGTCCGGCGACCGGACCCTGATCACCGGCACGGGGATCTTCAAGGCGCTGAGCCCGCGCAAGCCGCGTCCGGGCGAGCTGAACTACAAGGAAGAGGCGTAAGGCATGGCCGACGATCGGGTCGCGCCCGTCTCGCTGCTCGCGCCGTTCCACGGCGAGCCCCCGCCCGCGCCGGCCTGGTTCGACGCGACGATCGCCCATGCGCCCGAGCGCTCGACCATCGCCGTCGAAGGCGCGAACGTTGAGCTCCTGACCTGGGGCGAGGTCGGCAAGCCGGGCCTGCTGTTCCTGCATGGCAACGGCGCTCACGCCGACTGGTGGAGCTTCATCGCGCCTTTCTTCGCCCATTCTTCGTTTGGAGGAGGGGACTGGCGGGTGGCGGCGATCTCGTGGTCGGGCATGGGCGGCAGCGACTGGCGCCCCGCCTACAGCGCCGAGCTGTTCGCGGCCGAGATCTTCGCGGCCGTCGAGGCGGCGGGACTGGAGGCCGGCGGGGTCAAGCCGATCGTGGTCGGCCACTCGTTCGGCGGCTTCCCAACGCTCTACTGCGCCGCGCGCCACCCCGAACGCCTGCGCGGCGCGATCATGGTCGACAGCAGCATCCAGCCGCCGGAAAAGCGGTGGAAAGGTCCGCCGCCGCGCTCGGGTCACGGCTTGCCGTCCTATCCGACCCTGGAAGAGGCGCTGAACCGCTTCCGTCTGGCGCCGCCGCAGCCCTGCGAGAACCTCTACATCGCCGACTTCATCGCCCGCCGCTCCCTGAAAGAGGTCGAAGGCGCCTGGACCTGGAAGTTCGATCCCGACCTTTGGCACAATTTCCGCATGCCCGATCTGGGGGCGCTGTTGCCTCAGATCGCCTGTCCGGCCGCCTTGATGTGGGGCGAGCGCTCGAACCTGATGCACGCCGAGACCGTCGACTATATGCTGGCGCAGATGCCCAAGGACGTGCTGCTCTTGCCTATTCCCGACGCCGACCACCACGTGATGATCGATCAGCCCCTGGCCTTCGTGGCCGGGTTACGAGGACTGCTGGCGGCCTGGGCCTGACGGCCATGACCGGACCCGTCCTCGTCTATGCGCCCGATCGCGGGATCGGCGACCTGATGTGGCACCTGCCGACCATCCGCGCGATCGCGGCGACCACGCCCGAAGGGCGGGTGGTCCTGGTCGCCCGCCCCTCCAGCCGAGCGGCCGAGGTGCTGAAGGTCGAGCCGACCATCGCGCGGGTGCTCTATGCGCCGCACTACAAGGACCGCTTGAAGGGCGTGCGCGAAACCCTCGACTTTCATCGTCTGTGCAAGGCCGAGAAGCCGCGCGCTGTCTGGATCCTCGAGAAGATCGACCGTCCCGCCATCGCCGCCTTCCTGGCCGGCGTGCCCGAGCGTCGCGGCTTCGGCTTGGGCCACGGTCAGGAGCGGTTCCTGAACCGAGGGCCCTTCCTGCCCAAGGCCATGCGCCCGGCGCACCGGCTCGACAAGCTGGCCGCCTTCGAAGCGGCCCACGGCCTGGCGGTGGCGAGCCGCGAACCGGCCCTCAAGCTCGATCCCGACGCCATCGCCGCCGTGAAGGCCCGCTACGCCGACCGCCCGGGGCCTTGGCTGTGCCTGGGCATAGGCGCCAGCGAACCCGCCCGCACCTGGCCGGCCGAGCGCTTCGCGCAGACGGCCGAGCGCCTGTCGGACCTGTTCGGGACGGTGTTCTGGGTTGGCGGCCCTCACGAGGCGCAAGCGGCCAAGGCCGCGATCGGCGCGCTGCCCGGCAATGTCGTCGCCTGCGACCTGCCGCTGGACCAGTCGGCGGCCCTGATCGCCTTGTCGGCCGGGTTCCTCGGCAACGACTCCGGCGCGCTGAACGTCGCCGCCGCCGTCGGGACGCCGTGCGTAGGGCTGATGGGCACCGCGCCCGTCCCGGCCTATTCGCGCTGGCTGACCCGCCTGGACGGCGGCGAGGGGCGAATCGCGGACATCACCGTCGATCAGGCCGTCGACGCGGTGCGCGGACGGTTCTCCGCCGAGGCCTGGGGCAATTCGGACGCTTGAGCCCCGGCGGCCCGCGTTGTATCGGGCGAGGACGTAATTCTTTTCCACTGAGGACGACACATGGCCGGCGACTATCACCGCGGTGAAATGGATATCTCGGAACAGGCGGCGACCTACGCCGCGTTCGGCAAGATGACGAAGTGGGGCTCCCTGGCCGTCTCCGTCCTGCTGCTGTTCATCACCCTGCTGTTCTGCACGCCGGCCGGTTTCGTTGGTAGCGCTATCGCTTCGATCGTGCTGCTGGCCCTGGGCGTTGTTCTGCTTCGCGAAAAGCCCGCTCCGGCCCACTGACACCGGTAGACATCGGTATATTTTTTCCCTGACGCGCACGTCATGCCTCGACAAGAGGCAAGACTATCCCCTACAGAGCGCCTCATCCTGATGAGGTAACAGCGCTCTGGGAGGGGTATGCCGATGGCCGTCATCGCCGTCACGAAAGAAACCCGCGCGAACGAGACGCGGGTCGCGGCCACGCCTGAAACCGTCAAGAAGCTCGGCGCGGCCGGCTTCTCGGTGGTGGTGCAGGCGGGCGCCGGGACGGCCGCGTCCTATCCGGACGCCGACTACGAAGCGGCGGGCGCCAAGATCGCCAAGTCCGCCAAGGACGCGATCAAGGACGCCGACGTCCTGTTCAAGGTCCGCGCGCCGGAAGCCGCCGAGATCGCGGCCCTGAAGAGCGGCGCCATCGTCGCCGCCGCGCTCAATCCCTACCAGGACAAGGAGACGCTGGACGCCCTGGCCAAGGCCGGCGCGACCGCGATCGCCATGGAGTTCATCCCGCGCATCACCCGCGCCCAGGTGATGGACATGCTGTCCTCGCAGGCCAATCTGGCCGGTTATCGCGCCGTGATCGAGGGCGCCGAGGCCTATGGCAAGGCCCTGCCGATGATGATGACCGCCGCCGGCACCGTCGCCGCGGCCAAGGTGTTCATCATGGGCGTCGGCGTCGCGGGCCTGCAGGCCATCGCCACCGCTCGCCGCCTGGGCGCGGTGGTGACCGCCACCGACGTGCGCCCGGCCACCAAGGAGCAGGTCGAGTCGCTGGGCGCCAAGTTCCTCGCCGTCGAGGACGAGGAGTTCAAGAACGCCCAGACCGCCGGCGGCTACGCCAAGGAGATGTCCAAGGAGTACCAGGCCAAGCAGGCCGAGCTGGTCTCCAGCCACATCGCCAAGCAGGACATCGTCATCACCACGGCCCTGATCCCCGGCCGTCCGGCGCCGAGGCTGGTCACCGCCGCCCAGGTCGCCTCGATGAAGCCGGGCTCGATCCTGGTCGACCTGGCCATCGAGCAGGGCGGCAACGTCGAAGGGGCCAAGCTGAACGAGACGGTCGTCACCCCGAACGGCGTGAAGATCCTCGGCCGCGCCAACCTGCCCGGCCGCATCGCCGCCGACGCCAGCGCGCTCTATTCGCGCAATCTCGTGGCCCTCTCGACTCTGTTCACGAACAAGGAGGGCGCCTTCGCCCCCGACTTCGAGGACGAGATTCTCAAGGCCGCCGTCGTCACCCGGGGCGGCGCCATCGTCCATCCGAACCTGAAGACCGCCTAACTCCAGCATCGAAAGGGAGGCTCCCATGGAAGCCGTCGACCCCACCGTGTTCCGTCTGGCGATCTTCGTGCTCGCCATCTTCGTCGGCTACTACGTCGTCTGGAGCGTGACGCCCGCGCTGCACACGCCGCTGATGGCCGTGACCAACGCCATCTCGTCGGTGATCATCGTCGGCGCGCTGCTGGCCGCCGCCGCCCACGGCGGGGCGGGCGAGGCCGCCACCGGCTCGGTCTGGATCTCCAAGGGCGCCGGCGCTGTCGCCGCGGCCTTCGCGGCGGTCAACATCTTCGGCGGCTTCTTGGTCACCCAGCGGATGCTGGCGATGTACAAGAAGAAAGAGAAGAAGTGAGCGGGCGAGAGCAGGGGGAAACACTGACATGAACGCCAATCTCGCCGCCATCCTGTACCTCGTCTCCGGGGTGCTGTTCATCCTGGCGCTGCGCGGGCTCTCCAGCCCTGAGACCAGCCGCAAGGGCAACACCTACGGCATGGTCGGCATGGCCATCGCCGTGGCCACCGTGCTCTCGACCCTGTGGTCGCAAGGCGCGCTGGACGCCGTCACCCTGGGCCTGATCGTCGGCGGCGTCGCCGTCGGCGGCGGGGTGGGCGCGGTGATCGCCCGCAAGGTACCGATGACCTCGATGCCGCAACTGGTCGCCGCCTTCCACTCGCTGGTCGGCATGGCCGCCTGCCTCGTGGCCGTGGCCGCCATCTACACCCCGGCCGCCTACGGCATCGTCGGCGCGGACGGTCATATCCACCTCAACAGCCTGATCGAGCTGTCGCTGGGCCTGGCCATCGGCGCCATCACCTTCACCGGTTCCGTCATCGCCTTCGCTAAGCTGAACGGCAACATGGGCGGCGCGCCGATCTTGCTGCCGGCCCGCCACCTGCTGAACATCGTGATCGCCCTGGCGATCGTCGCCTTGGTGGTGATCCTGGTGGTCAGCGGCGGTTCGGCGATCTGGGCCTTCTGGGGCATCTTCGCCCTGAGCCTGCTGATCGGCGTCACCCTGATCATCCCGATCGGCGGCGCGGACATGCCGGTCGTGGTGTCGATGCTGAACAGCTATTCCGGCTGGGCGGCGGCGGCCCTGGGCTTCACGCTGGAGAACACCACCCTGATCATCACCGGCGCGCTCGTCGGCTCGTCGGGCGCGATCCTGTCGTACATCATGTGCAAGGGCATGAACCGCTCGTTCGTCTCGGTGATCCTGGGCGGCTTCGGCGCCGACGCCGCAGCCGCCGGTCCTGGCGGCAAGGTCGAGACGCGCCCCGTCAAGCAGGGCAGCGCCGACGACGCGGCCTTCATCATGAAGAACGCCAGCAAGGTGATCATTGTCCCGGGCTACGGCATGGCCGTGTCCCAGGCCCAGCACGCCCTGCGCGAAATGGCCGACAAGCTGAAGGAAGAGGGCGTCGAGGTGAAGTACGCTATCCACCCCGTCGCCGGCCGCATGCCGGGCCACATGAACGTGCTGCTGGCCGAGGCGAACGTCCCCTACGACGAGGTCTTCGAGCTGGAGGACATCAACAGCGAGTTCTCGACGGCCGACGTGGCCTTCGTGATCGGCGCCAACGACGTCACCAACCCGGCGGCCAAGACCGATCCGCAGAGCCCGATCTTCGGCATGCCGATCCTGGACGTCGAGAAGGCCCGCACGGTGCTCTTCGTGAAGCGTGGCATGTCCTCGGGCTATGCCGGCGTCGAGAACGAGCTGTTCTTCAAGGACAACACTATGATGCTGTTCGCCGACGCCAAGAAGATGGTCGAAGGCATCGTGAAGGGGCTCTGAAGCTTCGTCTGGCTCCCTAAGAGCGCGAAAGGCCCTGGCGGTGACGCCGGGGCCTTTTTCGTGGTCGGATCGCGCGAGCGCCGCTGGCTTAGAGGCGGCGCCCGCCTTGGAAACGACCCGCGATCACTGCGCAGCGACCTCGATCGCTTGAGCGCGGGCGGCGCTGGCCAGGGCCTGGCGCTGGGCCTTCGGCAGTTGGCGTTCGACCTCGCGGTGCACTTCGGCCACGCAACCGCGGAGCGGCATGTCCAGGTCGCCGCTACGCAGCTTGGCGCGGCAAAGCGCCTCGCCGGCGGTCTCGACGCGGGCCTTGAAGATCGCGGCCTGGGCGGGGTTCGAGAGGTTCAGGTCGCTGTAGCTGACGCGGACGACGGGTTCGGCGGCGTTGGCGGCCTGGGTCAGGCCCAGGACCGGAATGGCGGCCAAGCTCAGGCTGGCGACCGTGGTGACGTTCATAATGAACTTGCGCATTTCAAGTATCCCTCTGATGGGCGCTGTTCTGTGCGCCGTTGAATACTTGTTACTTCGCGGTCGGGCCAAAGTCTTGTTACGTCTGTTTCATGACGTGTAATTAAGCGAATGAATGAAAATTAATACATGACTTTGGTGTAATGTATTCGAGGCGGCTTCGTGCTTGCGCGCGATATCGTGCATCCCTGGCGTCCGCCTCAAAGGATTCGCTTGGCAAGTTCAAGTGAAAGGGCGCCTCTGCAGAGAGAAGGTGCTCGAAAACCCAGATTATTGCAAATGAATGGTTAAGCTGCGCCCTGTTTTGGTCAAAACGGCCAGTCATAGAGCCCGCCATTCATGATCCTGAAAGGTCAAGTATGTGAGTTGAGCCGCCTTGGCGCGGTCCTCTCGATTGGCCGGATATCGCGAGAGGTAGTGGTTTGATTTCCAGAAGCCTGGCTATTCCAGCTCAACAACTGCGTGCGGCGTTTCTCGTGGCTCTGGGCTTGGCGGCCACGGTTGGCGCCTTGAACGGCGTTGCGGCGCTCGGCGCCTGGATGACCGAGCCGCCCGCCGTCGCGGCGACCGACGAGGACGTCGCGCCGCCCGTAACGGAGCTCGAAGCTCCGGAGCCGCCGCCCCCCGCCTTCGTGTTCGACGCGCCGCTGCCGGGCCGGGTCATCGACTCGCCGTTCGGCCTGCGCCGGCTGCCTTGGGAAGAGAATGGCCGCCTGCACCAAGGTGTCGACATCGCCGCCCCCGCTGGCGCGCCGGTCAAGGCCTCGGCCGACGGCGTGGTCAAGCGCACGGGCGTCAGCCCCACCTATGGCCGTTTCGTCGAGGTGATGCACAAGGGCGGCATGACCACCCTCTACGCCCACCTCAAGGCTCCGGCGCGCGGCGTCAAGCAGGGCGCCTATGTCCGCCGGGGATCGACGGTGGCCTTTGTCGGCAATTCGGGGCGCTCCACCGGCTCGCACCTGCATTTCGAGATCCGCAAGGGCGACAAGCCGCTGAACCCGGCCTTCTTCATCGGGCGCAGCTTCGCCGAGGCCGAGGACATGCCGATCCGCGCCGCGGCGCGGGTCTCCAAGAAGGTGCGCCTGGCGGTCGTGTCGAAATGGCCCGACGGCGTGAAGGGCGCGCCGGTCACGCGGACCAAGAGCGGCCGGGTGCGAACCCGGATCCCGGTCTCCGAAGGATAAATCTCCGCACCCGGCGCAACGCGCCTCGACGCGTCGCAAACCGTCCCTACATTGAACGCCATGATCCAGTTTCTCGGCCGTGGCGTCGCGGGCTTCGCGCTCCTGCTTGTGTCCTATGTCGCGGTCGGGGGGCTGATGACCGCCGCCGGCGCGCCCAAGGCCCGGGGGCAGATGGTCGAGATCGAGCCGGGGCGCGCATTGCGGCTGGTCTGCGAAGGGCCCAAGAACGATCGTCCGGTCGTCTGGCTGGAGTCGGGCGCTTTTGGCCTGGCGGCGGACTGGGGCGCGGTTCAGGAGGCGCTGACCGCCGCCGGTTGGCGCTCCTGCGCCTATGACCGCGCCGGCATGGGCTTTTCCCCGCCCGGACCGAAGCCGCGCGACGGCTTGGCCATTGTCTCCGACTTCGAGAAGCTGATCGCCGCCTCGGGCGAGCCTGGGCCCTATATCCTGGTCGGGCACTCGATGGCCGGCTTGCGTCTGCGTGAGTTCGCCGGCCGCAATCCCGACAAGGTCGCGGGCCTGGTGCTGGCCGACGCCGCTGGACCCGAAGCCGCCCAGGACCCGCGAATGCAGAGCTTCATCCGCGCCTTCGCCAACATCTCGAAATGGGCGGCGCGCGGGGCGTCGATCGGCCTCTACAAGCCGCTGGTCCACACGCGCCTGGGCGACAAGATCGACCTGCCGCCGGCCGCGAAGGCCGAGAAGGGGTGGGCCTTCGCCAACGGCCGCCACAATCGCACCGCAGCCGAGGAGGTTAGCCTGTGGGCGGAGGCCTCGGCCCAGGCCGGCCGGCAGCCGCCCTTCGATCCGAAGTGGCCGGTGGCTGTCGTCACCGCCGGGCCGGTCGCGGGCCGCGAGGCGCGCAAGGCGATGCAGGAGGCGCCCGCTCGCCGCTCCGAGCACGGTCTAGTCGATCACGTCGAGGACGCCACCCATACCTTGCTGATCGGCCGCCGCTTCGCCGATCACATCGTCCGGGCCGTGGCGTTCGTCGCGGACGCGCGGACGAAAGGCTGAGGCGTTCCGCAGCGCCCCCCTCCGTCTCGTCGCTTCGCGCCGATCCACCTCCCCCGCTTTGCGAGGGAGGATGAACCCTCCTCCTCACCCGTGACCCGAAGGGCGGCGAAGCCAAACGGGGGAGGTGGCGCGATGCAGGGCATCGTGACGGAGGGGGGCGCTAAGCCAGCGACACTCCAGACACGACAAAGGCCGCGCGGAACGCCGCGCGGCCTTCGAAATCTTCGGCGATGCGAAGGGAGGGGGTCTTAGCGACCGCCAGCCTTCTTCGGCATCGGCAGCAGGCCTTCGCGCTGAGCGCGCTTGCGGGCCAGCTTGCGAGCGCGACGGACGGCTTCAGCCTTTTGGCGAGCGCGCTTTTCCGACGGCTTTTCGTAGTGCACGTGCCGCTTCATTTCGCGGAACGAGCCTTCGCGTTGCATCTTCTTCTTCAGAGCCTTCAGGGCCTGATCGACGTTGTTGTCGCGGACGAAAATCTGGACCAGGGGTATCTCTCCATTCGACAGCCCGACCAATATTCCCAAGTCCCTCTTGAGGGGCCGGGCGGGCGAACAAAACCGGGTAACCTGGAAGGGGTGCTCCCAGGCGATGAGGCGGGGCTGATAGCAGAGCGCGCGCGTCCTGTCCATGCGCGACGCGGCTTAAACACCGGTGTAGACTCGGATTCATGAGCGAAAATATCGACACATCCGGTCAAGCTTCGGGTCAGGCGGGCGCTAGCTGGGCCGACTCGACCGAGCAACGCATCCTGGACGAGGCCCTGCGCCTGGCGCCGAGCGCCGGCTGGAACGCCGGACTCGTCAGCCGGGCCCTGGCGGCGGCGGGGCTATCGGAGGCTGAGGGCCAGCTCCTGCTGCCCGAGGGGCCGCGCGATCTGGCCGCCCTGCTGTCGCGACGCCATGACGCGGCGGCCATGGAGCGGCTGCGCGCCTTGGATCTGGCGGCCCTGAAGATCCGACAGCGGATTCGCGAAGGCGTGATCGCCCGACTCGACGCGGCCCAGGAGAACGGCGACGTGCTGCGGCCGCTGGCCGTGTTCCTGGCCTTCCCGACGAACCTGCCGCTGGCCGCCCGGCTGACCTGGGAATCGGCCGACGCCATCTGGCGCTGGGCCGGCGATACGGCGACCGACGAGAACCACTACTCCAAGCGGGCGATCCTGTCGGGCATCCTGGTCTCGACCCTGGCGGTGGATATGGCCTCGGGGCGGACCTCGGCGCTGTCGCACCTGGACGCCCGCATCGACAACGTCATGGCCTTCGAGAAGTGGAAGGCGGGTCTGAAGCCGATGGACCTCGCCACCGAGATGGTCGAGGGGCTGGCGAAGATGCGGTACGGCGCCCGCTAGAGCGGGGCTTACCCCCCGAACGCCGCCGCCAGGCGATCGAAGTGGGCCTGCACCGGGCGCGGAGCTTCTTCGCTGGGCGATTCGACGTACATGCGGCGGTCCAGGTGGCGGACGCGCTCGTACAGGCGCTCGGAGCGGTGCAGCAGGTTCGTCAGGCCGAACGGCAGGTCCTCGATCGGAGAGGGATCGCCGATCGCTTCCTCGGCCAGGCGGTAGTTCTCGGCGCAGGCGGCTTCCGGCGGCATCTCACCCTCGCGGACGGCGCGCTGGACCAGCAGCCACGAGGCCACCTGCATCAGGCGGGTGGTCAGGCGCATGCTTTCGCTGGCGTAGCTGAGGGCGGCGTTGCGCGAGAGGATCTTGCTGTCATGCCGGCCGGCGCCGTCGAGATAGGCGGCGGTCTCCTCGACCAGCTGCATGCCTTCCTCGAACGTGCGGTCGAACAGTTCCGATCGGGCGAAGTCCTGGATGACTCCGGCGCGCCAAGGCGTATCGGCCAACGCGTTGACTTCGGTCATAGCTACTCAATGCCCCTTCGAAAGGCCGCGAGGACATCTCGCTCGGAACGAGGGAACTGCAACCCTCGTGCCAGACGCCGATGTGCCGTTTCGCGACCCGCCCCCATCGAACCGATCACCTATAAAGACCGTCCGAAAGCGGATTGGAATGCTTTAAGACGCCAGTAACCTCACCGAAACCTTAAAAGAACCGTTAGTCGAGGCGACCAAACAGCGCATTGGCCGCGTCGCGGCCCGCCTTCTTCTTGGCCAGCTGGGCCTTGGTGCGCTCGATTTCGGCCTGCAAGGCCTCGATCCGCTCTTCCAATTCCGCAACGCCGTAGATCTCCAGATCCTCGTGCGTGGCTTCGCTCAGAGCGCGTCCGCTGAAGGCGCGCGGTTCCGCAGCATCCTCGAACATCGGCATTCTCCCTTTTCCAGCCGTCATCTGACGCCTACCTAGGCCGCAAGGCAAGTGACAGGAAGGAAGCCGCCCATGGGCGAGACGATGACCGCGATCGCGATCGACGGCGGCAAGGGACCCGCCGAGGCCCTGAAGGCCGTGACGGCGGAGCGTCCCGAACCGGGACCGGGCCAGATCCTGATCAAGGTCGCCGCCGCCGGGGTGAATCGTCCCGACCTGCTGCAGCGCCTGGGCTTCTATCCGCCGCCGCCCGGCGCGCCGACGACCCTGGGCCTGGAGGTCGCGGGCGAAGTCGTGACCGGAGCGGGCCGCTGGAAGGCCGGCGACAAGGTCTGCGCCCTGCTGGGCGGCGGAGGCTACGCGCAATACGCCGCCGTCGACGCCCGCCACGCCCTGCCGATCCCGGCCGGTCTCGATCTGATCCACGCCGCGGCCCTGCCCGAGACAGTGTTCACGGTCTTCGCCAACGTCTTCGAGCACGGCGCGCTGAAGGCCGGCGAGACGCTGTTGGTTCATGGTGGGACGTCCGGAATTGGGACGACCGCGATCGCCATGGCCAAGGCCGCCGGCGCCAAGGTCATCGCCACCGGACGCGGCGCCGACAAGAAGGCCAAGGCGCTGGCGCTCGGCGCCGACATCGCCATCGACGCCAAGGCCGAAGACTTCGCCGAGGTGGTCAAGGCCGCCGGCGGCGCCGACGTCATCCTCGACATGGTCGGGGCCAGCTATTTCGACAAGAACCTGGACGCTCTGAACACCGGCGGCCGCATCGTCTACATCGCCAGCCTGGGCGGCTCGACGCTGGAGGTTCCGGTGATGAAGATCATGCAGAAGCGGGCGGTGATCACCGGCTCGACTCTGCGCCCCCGCTCGGCCGACGAGAAGGCCCGCCTGGCCGCCGAGGTCGAGCGCGTGGCCTGGCCCTGGGTGGCGGCCGGCAAGCTGACGCCGATCGTCGACGCGACCTTCCCCCTGGTCGACGCCGCCAAGGCCCACGCGCACCTCGAGGCCGGGGAGCACGTGGGCAAGGTGGTGCTGGTGGTCTCCTGACATCCGACCTCCCCGGCGAATGCCGGGGCCCAGATCGAACCCATGACCCCATAAGGCGGGCAGGGTGCTAGGGCGCGAACGCTCAAACTTCTCCGGATGAATCTGGGCCCCGGCATTCGCCGGGGAGGTCGGCGGATGAGATCGCGAACCTCGACCCACCCCCCGCGTTCTTCCTCGCATGAGCGAGACGCGCATCGGGTGCTCCGGCTGGGCCTACAAAGACTGGCGCGGGCCGTTCTATCCGGAGACGATCCGGCTGAAGGACCACTTCGCCTATTACGCGTCCCGTTTCGACACGACCGAGATCAACGGCAGCTTCTATCGGCTTCCGTCGGAAGACGCCGTGCGGGGGTGGGCGGACCAGGCGCCGGAGGGCTTCGTCTTCGCCTGGAAAGTCTCGCGCTACATCAGCCACAACAAGAAGCTGAAGGATTGCCAGGACAGCGTTGACCTGGTCTTCGGCCGGATGGAGCCGCTGAACGAGCATCTGGGACCGGCCCTGGTGCAACTGCCGCCGATGCTGCATCGGGACGAGGAGCGGCTGAAGCGGTTCCTGTCCTGGCTGCCCAAGGGCCAGCGGGTCACCGTCGAGTTCCGGCACGACAGCTGGTACGACGAAGGCGTCTATTCGATCCTGCGAGATCACGGGATCGCGTTCTGCATCTCCGACCACCACGACGCGCCCTCGCCCTGGCTGGTCACCGCCGATTTCGCCTATGTGCGCGGCCACGGACCTGGGGGCCATTACGCCGGCCGCTATCCGGAAAAGGACCTCAAGGCGTGGGCGGCGTTCCTGGCCGAGCAGCGCCAAGCGGGCCGCGACGCCTACAGCTACTTCGACAACGATATCAAAAGCGCCGCGCCCCAGGACGCCGACGTTCTCAAGGCCTTGGTCGCGCAATAGAATAGGGCGGTCAGCGCATAGTCCCCCGTTCCCTTTTTCCGAGAACCGCATTATAGCGGTTACCACATCCCGCCCGGCCGAAAGGCCGGGCGCCGTCATTTCTGGAGGACCGCATGTCCGACATCCTGATGCCCAAGGCGACCGCCGTCTGGTTGGTGGACAACACCTCGCTCAGCTTCGAACAGATCGCCGATTTCTGCGGCCTGCACCCGCTGGAAGTGCGCGGCATCGCCGACGGCGAAGTGGCGCGCGACATCCGCGGCGCCGACCCAATCGGCAACGGCCAGCTGACCCGCGAGGAGCTGGACCGCGCCCAGGCCAATCCGGACTATCGGATGAAGGCCCAGGTCAGCCGTCACGCCGAACTGCTGAAGCCGCAGAAGAAGGCCCCGCGCTACACCCCGGTGTCGCGCCGTCAGGACCGTCCGGACGCCATCGCCTGGTTCCTGCGTCACCACCCCGAGGTGACCGACGCCCAGATCTCGAAGATCCTCGGCACCACCAAGGCCACCATCGAGCAGGTCCGCGCCCGCACGCACTGGAACGCCGCCAACATCAAGCCGGTCGATCCGGTGACCCTGGGCCTGGTCGGCCAGCTGGAGCTGGACGCCCTGGTCAAGAAGGCGGCCGAGAAGAAGGCCAAGGACGACCTGAAGAAGGGCATCCTGCCGGAAGACCCGACCCTGCGTCCCGCCTCGGAAGCCGGCCAGTTCGAGCCCGAGGTCGAGGAAGAGGAAGAAGACTTCCGCGCGCCCCGCGGCGACATCAAGGCCGAGGACGTGTTCGGCAAGTCGTCGGGCTATGTCGACGAGGAAGACGAAGAGTAAGCCAAACCCCGACTTCCCGGCGAATGCCGGGGGCCAGCCCGACAAGGTTGGGCTGACGGGACGAACTCGGAGCTTCTGGAGCCCGCTTCACCGCTCTTCCATCTGGGCCCCGGCATTCGCCGGGGAGGTCGGGTGTCGGGAGCGGCCAAAACAAAGGCCCCGCTCCTTGCCGGAGCGGGGCCTCTCGTTTTTCGGCTGCGCGTCGCAGCTAGTGCATTCGAGCCCGAAGGCCCTCGATCTCTTCCTTCAGCCTAAGCTTCTGGCGCTTAAGCTCTCGAAGCAGCGTCGGATCATAACCGGGTCGGTTGGTCTCCTCCTGGATCTTGCGGTCGAGGTTCTCGTGACGGGACCCAAGCTCGCGGATACGGGATTCGATGGCCATGGCTCTCGGCTCCTTGCTGTTGGAGAGGAAAGTGAACACCCGCTGCGCGAGGCTGTCAGATCACATATGATTGCAATGGGCGGCGCTTGACGGGGCCGTTTTTGCTCCCATGACGGACGAACATTCACCATGACCGACGCTTCGAAGACCGTTGATCGACAAAGGCTAGCGGTCGGGATCACGGGCGCCTCGGGCGTGGTCTATGGACTGCGGACGCTGGACGCCCTGCGCGAGCTGGGCGTGGAGAGCCACCTCGTTCTGTCCAAATCGGCGGCGTTGACGCTCGCTCAAGAGGCAGGGCTGAGTGTCGCCGAGGTCAACGCCAAGGCCGACGTCGTCCATCGCGCCGCCGACGTCGGGGCGTCGATCGCCTCGGGCTCGTTCCGGACGCTGGGCATGATCATCGCGCCGTGCTCGGTGCGGACGATGAGCGAGATCGCCACGGGCGTAACGTCTTCGCTGCTGACCCGCGCCGCCGACGTGACGCTGAAGGAGCGCCGGACGCTCGTGCTGATGATCCGCGAGACGCCGCTGCACCTGGGCCACCTGCGCACCATGACCAAGCTGGCCGAGATGGGCGCGGTGATCGCCCCGCCGCTGCCGGCCTTCTACGCCAAGCCCGCCTCGATCGCCGAGATGGTGGACCAGTCGGTGGGCCGCGCGCTCGACCTTTTCGACCTCTCCTGGCGGCCGGTGAAGCGCTGGGGCGAGGACCTCGAGACCATCACCGGCAAGGGTGAGGGTTAACGCCGATGCGCATCTGGGACTGGGCCTTGGAGGTCTATGCGCGACAACCTGTCGCGGCCGCGTGCCTGAACCTGCAGGACGGCCACGGCCAGAACGTGCCCTACCTGCTGTGGGCCGCCTGGGCGGCGGGCGAGGGGCGCTCGGTCGACCTGAAAGAGGCCGCCCGGCTGATGCGCGGCTGGGACGCCGAGATCGGCGCGCCGCTGCGGGGCGTGCGCCGGGCCCTGAAGCCGCCGCGCCCTCCGGTCGACGACGCCGCCAAGGAGGCCCTGCGCGACGCGGTCAAGGCCGTCGAGCTCCAAGGCGAGCGCGTGCTGATGGAAAGCCTGGAGGCCCTGACCGGTCCCGCGGGCGCGCCAGCCTCGGTGATCGAGGGTCTCGTCGCCGCCGCCGAAGCCTCCGGCGACCCGCCGCGCCGGGCCGCCCTGGAACAACTCGCCAAGGCCCTTGAAAAACAGTCTGGCTAAGCGCTTTTACCGGTCGTCAGCCTTTCCCATCTATCTTTCCAACGGGCCCATCTGAGATCATGTCCATGAACGACGACGATCCGTCGGACGACTCCGACATCGCGATCGAACGCCGCCTCGCCGACCTGCGCGAGGAGCACAAGGATCTCGACGACGCCATCCAGGCCCTGGAAGAGCGCTACCAGCCCGACATGCTGCAGATCGCCCGCCTGAAGCGGAAGAAGCTGGCCCTGAAGGACGAGATCATCCGCCTGGAAGACCTGCTGACCCCGGACATCATCGCCTAACCAGAACTCCGACCTCCCCGGCGAATGCCGGGGCCCAGATCCATCCTGAGAAGTTGGGGGTGTCTCGCCCGACCGCCGATCGGATCTTCGCCTTTTATGGGTTCGATCTGGACCCCGGCATTCGCCGGGGAGATCGGTAAAGAGCTTCAGTGCTCCCGGCCCCGCGCGGCCTCCAGGGCGCGGACTGTGTCCAGAAGCCGCCCCGGCGTGATCGGTTTTTCCAGGCGCGCATCGGCGTGCTGGTCGGCGCGCAGCAGGCGGGTGTCGACGCCCGAGGCCATCAGCGTCGCGGCGTGCGGGCAGGCGCGGCGGACGGCGCTGATCAGGTCGCCGCCGCTCATGCGCGGCATCGAATGGTCGGTGATGACGAGATCAGGCGAAAAGCCGGCCAGCGCCTCGAAGGCTTCCTGGCCGTCGTGGCACAACAGCACCTCGAAACCGGCCTCGGTCAGGGTGATCTCGTAGATCATCGACAGGACGGGATCGTCCTCGGCGATCAGAATTTTCTGCATCCGTCCCGCGCCGTCATGCTTAACAGAACCTGAAAAGCATAGTCTGCGAACCGAGGGCGGTCGCCGCGCGATAAGGTCGCACGATCTTCGGTTGTCTAGGCGCGGCCGGAGCCGAAAAAGGGCTCTAGGCGACGGCGGTCTTGCGCTTGCGCAGGAACATGGCCGCGTCGGCCTCGGCCAGGGCGACCTCCGGATCGGCGCCCGGCTCGATCTCGCGGACGCCGTAGGAAATGTGCAGGGGGGCGGACCACTCGCCGAATTCGACCGGCGCGCCCATCACCGCGTCGGCCAGGGCGCGGGCCTTGGTCAGGGCGGTCTCCCGGTCGGCCTGGGCCAGCAGCACGGCGAACTCGTCGCCGCCCATCCGGCCGACGATGTCGCTTTCGCGGACATTGTTCAGCAGGCGCTTGGCCACGGCCTTCAGCGCCTGGTCGCCGGCGGCGTGGCCGAAGCGGTCGTTGACCCACTTGAAGCCGTCCAGGTCGAAGAACACCACGCTGGCCGGCGAGCCATAGCGCTGGGCGAAGGCCGCGACGCGCTTCATCTCGCGCAGGAAGGCGCGGCGGTTCAGCGCCGGGGTCAGGGCGTCCATGTCGGCCAGGTTCTGGGCCTCGTTCAGCCGCAGCTTCAGGGCTGACACCTCGCTACGCAGGTCCTCGATCTCGGTCATCAGGGTCTGAAGCGCCTCGATGACCTTCGGGGTCAGGTCGGTCTCGCTCAGGCCCAGGAAGGCGGCGCTGTCGGGCGCGGACACCTCGCGGACGGCGACCTGAGCCCCGGCGCGCACCAGAGCGCGCTTGCGGATGGCGGCGAAGGGCTCGGTCCGGGCGCCGGTAATCTTCATGACCCTACGCGAATCGAAATGGCACAGCTTGAATATGGTTAACGGCAACCGCGTCAGGCGCAATCGGGGCGCACCCAGGGCGTGGTCGTAGGGCGCCGCGCGCTCGTGTTTGAGGCGTTTGGTGACGTTTTGGGCTTGCGCGAAGGGGGCTGACGCGCATACGGGGCGGCTTTCATCAACGGGATGACGCCGATGCCTTCGACCACCCCGCCTGTCGCCATCATCATGGGCAGCCGTTCGGACTGGCCGACCATGAAAGGCGCCGCCGATGCGCTGGACAGCCTGGGCGTGGCCTGGGAGGCCAAGGTGGTCTCGGCCCACCGCACGCCCCAGCGCCTGTTCGACTTCGCCACGGGCGCGGAAAAGGCCGGCTACAAGGTGATCATCGCCGGGGCCGGCGGCGCGGCGCACCTGCCGGGCATGGCGGCCTCGATGACCAATCTGCCGGTGTTGGGCGTGCCGGTGCAGTCCAAGGCGCTGTCGGGTCTCGATTCCCTGCTGTCGATCGTGCAGATGCCCGGCGGCGTTCCTGTCGCCACCCTGGCGATCGGCGAGGCGGGCGCGAAGAACGCCGGCCTGCTGGCCGCCCAGATCCTGGCCCTGGCGGATGCGAGCTTGGCCCAGCGCCTGGCGGCCTTCCGCGCCGCCCAGACCGACAGCGTCGCCGAAAGCGTCGAGGACTAGGATCAAGATGGCTGAGTTTCCCCTGGCCCCTGGCTCGACCATCGGTATCCTGGGCGGCGGACAGCTGGGCCGCATGTTGGCCCTGGCGGCCGCGCGCCTGGGCTTCGACGTGGTGATCCAGGACCCGGAAGAGGCCTCGCCCGCCGGTCGCGTCGCCGCCCGCCAGATCGTCGCGACCTATGACGACCGCTGGGCCCTGAAGCGCCTGGCCGAGGCCTGCGACGTCGTCACCTACGAGTTCGAGAACGTACCGGTCGAGTCGGCCCGGTGGGGGCAGTGTGAGGGCGGGCGCCGAGGAGCGCCACAGGGTGGGGATCGGCAGGGTTCGGAACATGCGGGGCACGGTACGGAGCCCGTGTTTCGGCCCCGTGTGTCCCGGGTGAAGGGAGCGGGTCGCTCGTGTTTCGTCGCCGTTTCGACGACCTCCCGCCCTGTGTGACGCTCGCTGCGATCGCTACATCGTCTCGGCGAAGCTGACCGCTCCTTCGCCGCGGATCACGTTCTTGAGCAGCTTGCCCGACGCGTTGCGGGGCAGCTTGCCGTCCCAGCGTTGCACGTAGGTCGGGACCTTGAACGCGGCGAGCGTGTCGGCCACCCAGGCCCGCACCTCGTCGTCGGAGATGTCGGCGCCGTCGGCGACCTCGATGACCGCCTTGACCTCCTCGCCCAACCCGTCGTGGGGAACGCCGACCACCGCGGCGTCCGCGATGGCGGGGTGCTCGACGAGGCGGTTCTCGATCTCGACGCAGTAGACGTTCTCGCCGCCCCGGATCAGCATGTCCTTGGCCCGGTCGGTGATGTAGAGGTAGCCCTCGTCGTCGAGGTGGCCGACGTC
>NZ_CALCDX010000089.1 GCF_937900395.1 uncultured Caulobacter sp. | reverse complement strand
AGGGTCGACATCAACTGCATGCCGGTGATCGCCAGGATCGCGATGCCGACGACGCTGTCCGACAGCCGGGCGCTGGCTCTCGATCCGGCGGGCATGAGACCCGACCCTACCGATCAGCACCGACGGTCGGGCTGAGGACGCGGCGAGTCGAGTCGACCGATGCCGCCGCGGAATGCGGCATCCCGAAAACGCCGGATTTCAACCGCGGCAATAACGAAGGTTCGGCCTATTTTCAGGTGAACCAGAAAAAGGGCCTGCGCTGGAGCGCAGCGCGGGGTTTTCTCCACCCGGTGAAAGATCGCCCAAATCTGGAAATCCTTGCGGGCGCGGAGGTTGAAAAGCTCCATATCGAGAATAACCGCGTCACGGGCCTCCGCTTCCGCCAGCGCGGCGAATTCACGACCGTTACGGCAAGAAAGCGCGTCGTGCTGGCGGCGGGCGCGATTGCCTCGCCGAAGCTCCTCATGCTCAGCGGCATCGGTGACGGCGCGAAGCTTTCGTCCTTGGGCATCGAGACACGGCTCCACAGGCCCGGTGTCGGCGCGAATTTGCAGGATCACCTGCAATTGCGGCCGATTTACAAGGTTCAGGGCGTGCGCACGCTCAACATGGATTACGCAAACGTCTTCAAGCGCGCGATGATGGGCGTGGAATTCGCGCTGCTCCGGCGCGGGCCCTTGACCATGGCGCCCTCGCAACTCGGCCTTTTCGCCAAATCCGCGCCGCGTTATGAAACGCCGAACGTGCAGTTCCACGTCCAGCCGCTCAGCCTCGACAAATTCGGCGAGGGGCTGCACCCTTTCCCGGCGATCACCGCCTCGGTCTGCAATCTACGCCCGACGAGCCGGGGCGAAATCCGTCTCGAAAGCGCGGACCCGTTCGCCGCGCCGGTCATCGATCCGAATTACCTTTCGACCGAAGAGGATCGGCAGGTTGCGATCGAATCGCTTCGCCTTGTCCGCAAGATCGTCGGCGCGAAGGCGCTCGCGCGCTACAAGCCCGAGGAATACAAGCCCGGTGCGCATCTGACGAGCGATGGCGATTTGGTGAAAGCGGCAGGCGATATCGGCACGACGATCTTCCATCCGGTCGGCACGGCGAAAATGGGCGCCAAGGATGACCCGATGGCAGTGGTCGACGAGCGCCTCTCGGTGATCGGGATCGACGGGCTTTCGGTCGTCGATGCCTCGATCATGCCGACAATCACCTCCGGGAATACCAATTCACCCGTGCTGATGATCGCCGAAAAGGGCGCGGAAATGATCCTCGCGGCTGATCGGTGAGCGGGGTTGTGCCGCTGAAGGATATCGCGCGCGATGCCACCGCGCGGCTTCTTTCGCGCGGGCTCGGCCGGCACCTCTATCAACTGGGCATGGTCGCGGTGCCGGAAGTGACCCTGCCGAACGGGCGACGGGCGGATCTCGTCGCGCTCGGCCGGAATGGCGACATCTGGATCATCGAGATCAAATCCTCCGTGGAGGATTTCCGCACCGATACGAAATGGCGCGAATACCGCGCGTTCTGCGACCGGTTCTATTTTGCGAGCCATATCGATGTGCCACAGGAGATTTTCCCCGACGAGGCCGGTTTCATGCTGGCGGACGGGTTCGGCGCGCATCTCATGCGGGAAAATGATCGGCAGCCCATGCCTGCGCCGACGCGCAAGGCGCTGACGATCGAACTCGCCCGGCTCGCCAGCGCACGGCTTCTTGGCTTCACCGACCCGGAAGGACGGTTTGCCGAGGGGTATTGATCAGCGCGGGGCGCGCTTGGCGAGAATGCGCTGGAGCGTGCGGCGATGCATGTTGAGCCGGCGCGCGGTTTCGGAAACATTGCGGCCGGATTGCTCATAGATCCGCTGGATGTGTTCCCAGCGCACGCGATCTGCCGACATGGGCCTTGCTTCGGCGAGCGGGCGTTCGATGTCGGAGCCGGTCAAGATCGCCTGGATTTCCTCGAAATCACCGGGTTTGGCGAGGTAATCCACGGCGCCGCGCTTGATGGCGCTGACCGCGGTCTCGATATTGCCGTGACCCGAGATCATGATCACCGGCAGGTCGGCGTCTAGCCCCTTGACCATGTCCAGCAATTCCAGACCGTCCATGCCGCCGCCCTGCATCCAGATGTCCAGGACCAGCAACGAAGGCTTGCGCGCGCGGATCGCCGCGAGCGCCTGATCGGAGTCGGCGGCCGTACGGACGGCGTAACCCTCGTCCTCAAGGATACCGGCCACCAATTCGCGGATGTCGGCTTCGTCATCCACTACCAGAACGTCGGCGCTCATATCATCTCCTCAACGCCACTTTGGGCCGCGGCGGGCAGACGCGCGGTCGTCGGAAACTTCAGGATCACGCGGGCGCCAGGCGGCTCTCGCGCGTCGGTCAGGGCCAAGCTTCCGCCATGGTCCTCCATGATCCGCTTGACGATAGCCAGGCCAAGGCCCGTGCCCTTCTCGCGGGTGGTCACATAAGGCTCTGTCAGCCGATCCCGGTCTTTCGGGGGGAGGCCGACGCCATTGTCCTCGATGGTCACGCACAGATCGTCCGCGTCCGAGACCAGGGTCGCGGTGATGCGGCCGCGCAGATCCGGATCGACCAGACGCCGCGCGCCGACCGCCTCGCCGGCGTTCTTCAGGATGTTCGTCAGGGCCTGGCCGATCATCCGTTCGTCGCAGGTCACCCAGATGTCGCCCCCGCCAGGCTCTTCCAAACGAACTTCGATTTCCGCGTCCTGAAAGCGCTGCGCAAAGACCGCCTGGCGCAGCATCTCGGTCAGATTGGCCGGCGCGAAGCGCGGCGCCGGCATGCGGGCGAAGGCGGAGAACTCGTCGACCATGCGGCCGATGTCGCCCACCTGCCGGATGATGGTGTCGGTGCAGCGATCGAAGGTCTCGAGATCGCTGGCGATCTCCTTGCGGTACTTCCGGCGCAGGCGCTCGGCCGACAACTGGATCGGAGTCAGCGGGTTCTTGATCTCGTGGGCGATCCGGCGCGCGACGTCCTTCCAAGCGGCGTTACGCTGGGCGGCGACAAGACGAGTGATGTCGTCGAAGGTCAGGACGAGGCCGGCGGCGACATGGCCGGCGGCGCGAACGCGAAGGCGCCGCGTCTCGCCTTCGCGCATGATGTCGATCTCGACATCCGTGTCAGGCCTGCTCTCTTCCAGCGCTTCCATCACGACCGCGAATTCCGGCGCCAAGGTGATCAAGTCGACGCCCAAGGCGTGTTCCGGCAGTCCCAGAAGCGCTGTCGCCCGGCGATTGACCGCCGAGACCCTTCCCCGTTCATCCAGACTGACCACGCCGGCGCTGACGCCGGAGAGCACCGTCTCGATGAATTGCCGGCGGCTCTCGGCGTCGAGACTGGCGGCTTTCAAGGCCGCCTGCTGCAGCTGCAGCTCGCTGGTCATCATGTTGAAGGCGTTGGACAGCGCGCGGATTTCCTCCGGCCCGGACCCGGCCTCCACGCGCGCATCCAGATCGCCGCCCGACACGCGGCCCGCGGCCTCGACGAGGTCCGCCACGGGCCCCGCGATCGAGTTCGCCGCGGCGATGCCGACCCAGATGGCGGCGACAAGGACCAGAAGCGCTGTCTCCAGATAGCTCAGGCCGAAGATCGCCTGGATGCGGCCGCGACTGCGCTCGGCGTCGCGATAGGACAAAAGCGCGTCCTGCGTCTCGATCAGGTGGCTCAGAATGCCCTGCTCGATCGGCCGCACCACATAGAGGTAGCCGTCGGGGAAAGCCTTGAGCTTATAGAGCGCCCGGAAGAGGTCGTTCGAGACGAAGCGCTGGGCGCTAACCTCACCGCCGTCCGTGGCTTGGTAGCTGGACGGCGGCGGCGCCAGGAACGGCGGCGCGGCGGCGGTCTCGGCCCGCGCCAGAATCCGGCCATCCCGATCCAAGACGTAAGCGGCGGAGAAGCCGTTATCCTCCATCACGCCCGCCAGGAAATGGCCGAACGCCACCGGCGATTGCGACATGGCCGGCGCGGCGCGGTTCAGGTCCGCGGCCATCGGCGCGATGTGCTCGGAGATGTAGTTCTTCTGCTGCTCGACGTACGAGTTGGCAACCTTGGCCGAATTGCCGACCACGGTCTGGACCTTCTGACTGAACCAGCCGTCGACGCCGCGATTGACCAGCACGCCGAAGAACAGCGCCACGATGACCGCCGGGGCCACGGCCGCCAGCGAGAAAAGGCCCACGAAACGCAGGTGCAGGCGCGCGCCTTCGTCGCTGGCCCGCGCGTCGATCAAATCATAGAGGCGCAGGCCCACAATCGTGGCCACGCCCAGGATCAGGACAAGATTGAAGCCCAGCACGACCAGAATCACCGTGCTGGCGGTGCTGATCGAGTCGGTCTTGGGCGGTGACGAGGCCAGGGCGACGCCGGCGACGGTCAGCAGAACAGCCAGCGCATAGCCGCCAGCCATCAGGTAGCGCGACCGCAAAAGCTCTCGCCACCAGGCCCGGCTGAACCGGGTCGGCGGGGCTTCCGATCCGGTCGCGTAAGCCACTGAAGCCATCACCCCTGATTTTAGGGGGGTGTGCCCTGAATTCAACAGCTATGTGCTACGAATGCTTCAGCTCAGCGACGGCCGCGGGTCATCTCGACGCCGAGGTCCTGGATTTTCTTGCGCAGCGTGTTGCGGTTCAGGCCCAGGATTTCAGCGGCGCGGACCTGATTGCCGCGCGTCGCCGACAGCGTGAGCTGGATCAGCGGGCGCTCGATCTCCTGCAGCACGCGGTCATACAGGCCGGGCGGCGGCACCCCATCGGGCTGGTCGGCGAAGTGCGAAGCCAGATGACGTTCGACGAGCGTGGAAAGAGTGACGGGCCCTTCTTCCGACCGTACGGCGGGCGTGTGGTCCTGCAGCTCGCGATCCACGATGCGGGCCGTGATTAGCTCCTCGGCGTAGAGGGCGCACATGCGGCGCATCAGGTTCTCAAGCTCGCGCACATTGCCCGGCCACGGATAGCTTTTCAGCCGGTCTAGGGCGCTCTGGTCGATTGTCTTGGCCGGCAGGCCTTCGCGCGCGGCGCGCAGCAAGAAGGTCCGCGCCAGATCCGGAATGTCCTCGGCGCGGTCACGCAGCGGCGGCAGGCGCACGGGCGCGACGTTGAGGCGGAAGAAGAGATCCTCGCGGAACAGGCCCTGCTGGATCAGGCCGCGCAGGTCGCGGTTGGTGGCGGCGATGATCCGCACGTTCGGCCGGCGGCCGGTCTTCGGATTGATCACCGGCTCGGTGCCGTCGATTACCCGCAGCAGGCGGGTCTGGGCGTCCAGCGGCATGTCGCCGATCTCGTCCAGGAACAGCGTGCCGCCATCGGCCTCGACCAGGCGGCCATTGTCGCCCTCGCCCCGCCCGAACAGCTCGACCTCGACCCTTTCCCGCGGAACGGCGGCCAGGTTGAGGACCACGAACTTGCCGTCGCGCCGGCGCCCCAGTTCGTGCAGCGCGCGGGCGACCAGCTCCTTGCCGGTGCCGCTCTCGCCGAGGATGAGGACAGTGAGGTCCGCGCCGACAAGACGGGCGATCGTGCGATAGACCTCCTGCATCGGCGCCGAGCGGCCGATCAACGGCAGGCGCTCGTCGCGCATGGCGCGAGCCTGCGCCTTGGAGGCCTCGGTGTCGGCCGGCCGCGACAGCGCCCGACGCGCCGCCGCCGTCACATCATCAAGATCGAACGGCTTGGACACATATTCGAAAGCGCCCGCATCCGCCGCGTTGACGGCGGTCAGCAGGGTGTTCTGAGCGCTCATCACGATGATCGGCAGCTTGGGCCGCTCCTTGCGGATGCGCGGCAGGACGTCGAAGACATTCTCGTCGGGCATCATCACGTCGGTGACAACGAGGTCCCCTTCGCCGTCCGTGACCCACTTCAGCAGCGTGGTCGCATTGCCGGTGGCGCGCACCTGGTAGCCCAGGCGGGTGAAGGCCTGGCTGAGGACCAGGCGGACCGAGCTGTCGTCGTCGGCGATCAGGATTTTCTTGCTCGCGGCGTTCATACTCACGCGTCTCCGGAAACGGTGTCGGAAGCGCCATTTTGCGGCGCGATGGGCAGCAGCACGCGGAAGACGGTGCGGCCGGGCTCGGACTCGAAATCAATCAACCCACCGTGGGCGGTGACCAGCTTGGTCACGAGCGCCAGACCCAGGCCGGTGCCGTTGGCCTTGGTCGTCACGAAGGGTTGGAACAGGTGGTCGCGGAGGGTGGTCGGAACACCAGGGCCATTGTCGATCACCCGAACCTCGATCGGCGCGCCGCTCGTCGTCTTGCCGTCCGCGCCGCGAACGCGCACGCCGGGGCGCCAGGCCGTCTGGATCGAGATCGCACCGCGCCCGTCGCCGCGCATGTGCGCCGCCTCGGCCGCATTCTTGGTCAGGTTGAGGAAGATCTGGATCAGGTGATCCTCATCTCCCCAGACCGGCGGCAGTGACGGGTCGTAGCTTTCCTTCAGTTGCAATCCGTCGGCGACGCCATTCGCCACCAGGGCCCGCACGCGGTCCAGGACCTGGTGGATGTTGACGGGCTCGCGCGGGGTCGGGGCGTTGTCCGAGAACGCCTCCATGCGATCGACGAGGCGGCGGATGCGATCGGTCTCGTCGACGATCAGCTGAGCGAGCGGCTGGTCGACAGCGCTAGCGCCGGTCTTGAGCAACTGGGCCGCGCCGCGAATGCCGGCCAGGGGGTTTTTGATCTCGTGAGCGAGCATCTTGCCCAGCCCAACGACCGAACGAAGTCCGGCCGTGTCCGCGGCGCGATCGACACCCAGCACGCCCTTGACGTGCAGGGTCAGCAGGACGGAGCCATCGCCCAGCGGCGCGGCGGCGCCGTCGGCCTCGAACGGCGGCTGGCCGAACAGATTGACCTCGACGCCGTGCTCGCGGACCAGCGCCCCCTCGGAAATGGCCCGGTCGAGCAGCGAGACCAGCACCGACCCCGGCGGCAAGGCGGCGCGAAAGCGACCGCGCGCCAGGAGCGAGAGACCATGACCGAACAGCGCCTCGGCGGCTTCGTTTACGGCGACGAGACCGCCGTCCCGATCCACGACCAGCGCCGGCTCGGGGCTGAGGTCGAAAGCCGCCGACTTCAAGGCGTCGGTGGCGACGCCGCCCAGTACGCGGGCTCGGTCCGTCATGCGGCTAATCTCCCGCCCGCCAGCCAGAGGTCGCGCAAGGCGGCCTCCACGGCGGCGGGATCTTCTAAGCGACACAGGGTGGCGCGCGCCGCCCGGCGCGCTTCGGCGGTCTCGGGCCAGGGCGCGGCCTCGATGTACGAAGCCAGATGCTTGCGGAACATCTTCAGGCCCAGCCGCTCGCCATAGAACGAGAGGCTGCGGCGGAAATGGGTGAGCGCGATGGCGAGACGCTCCTCGGCCTCTGGCTCGGCGAAGCCGCGGCCCTCCAGCGCCGCTTCAATCGCCCCCGCGATCCAGGGGCGGCCATAGACGCCGCGCCCGATCATGACGCCGTCCGCCCCCGACTGTTCGAGCGCCACACGGGCGCTGTCGCCGTCGACGATGTCGCCATTGACCAGCAGCGGAACCGAAACGGCCTTCCTGACCTCGGCCACCGCCGACCAGTCGGCGACGCCCTTGTAGAACTGGTTACGGGTGCGGCCATGCACCGTGATCGCCTTGGCGCCGACCGCTTCGGCGCGCGCGGCGATCTCTGGCGCATTGCGGCTGGCGTCATCCCAGCCGAGCCGCATCTTGACCGTCACCGGCACATCGACCGCCTCGACAGCCGCGGCGACCAGCGCCTCGGCCAAGTCCGGCTCGCGCATCAAGGCCGAGCCGCAGGCCGCCCCGGCGGCGACCTCCTTGGCGGGGCAGCCGAAATTCAGGTCGATGATCTCGGCTCCGGCCTCGGCGGCCATGCGCGCGCCCTGGGCCATGAAGTCGACGTCTCGGCCGACGAGCTGGATCACCGTCAGTGGCAGGCCTTCGCCGACGGCCGCGCGGCGGACGACGTCGGGACGTCCCTTCGCGAATTCCGCGCTGGCCACCATCTCCGTCGCCACATAGGGCGCGCCAAGCGCCGTGGCCGTTTCTCTGAAGGGCAGGTCCGAGACCCCGGTCATGGGCGCAATCCACACCCGACCGGGGACGCAAACCCCGCCGACATCGAGCTTGTTGCTCATTTTCTGATCATCCCCGTAGCATTCTTTTTAGGCACATTGTGCGGCGCAGTAAAGCCCGGATCGACTGGACATGAGCCGTCGTCCGACTAAACACCCCCTATGAACTTCTCCGCCGTGATCGTCGCCGCCGGCTCAGGGACCCGAGCGGGCCCAGGCCAGGCCAAGCAATGGCGCATGTTGGCTGGAAAACCCGTTTTGAGGTGGTCGGTCGAGGCTTTCCTCGCCGCCGGCGCTTCCGAGATCGTGATCGTGACGACGGAAGAGGGCGAAGCGGCCCTGCCCAACGTCCTCAAGGATCTCGGCGGCTGGCGATCGGCGCGAGGCGGCGCTGCTCGGGCCCTTTCGGTTCAGGCCGGCCTCGCCGCCCTAGCCCATCGCCCGAATGACGAGCCCGTCCTGATCCACGACGCCGCGCGCCCCCTGCTCGGGCAGAAGACCATCCATGATGTCCTGAACGCCCTGGAAGACGCCGACGGGGTTCTGCCCGCCCTGCCCGTCGCCGACACGCTGAAGCGCGCCGAGCCGGATCAGAACCCGGTGACGACGTCCCGCGAACACCTATGGCGCGCCCAGACCCCCCAGGCCGCTCGCCGGAAAACCTTGTTGGACGCCTACGCCGCGTGGTCGGGCGGCGAGCCCACCGACGACGTCCAGGTGATCGAAGCCGCGGGAGGACGCGTGGCGATCGCGCCGGGCGACCCGCTATTGATGAAACTGACCTATCCAGAGGACTTCGCCATGGCCGAACGCCTAGCCGGCGCCGCCCGCGTCACCCGTGTCGGCCAAGGTTTCGACGCCCACCGCTGGGGCCCGGGCGATGAGGTCTGGCTCTGCGGCGTCGCGATCAAGCATGACGAGACCCTGATCGGTCACTCGGACGCGGACGCTGGCCTGCACGCCCTGACCGACGCCATCCTGGGCGCGATCGGCGAAGGCGACATCGGCGATCACTTCCCGCCCACCGATCCGAAGTGGAAGGGCGCGGCCTCGGACCAGTTCCTGAAGCACGCTGCCGGCCTCGTGACCGCCAAGGGCGGCGCCATCGTCAATGTCGATGTCACGCTGATCTGCGAGCGCCCCAAGATCAAACCGCATCGCCAGGCCATGCGCGAACGCCTTGCCGAAATCCTCGGCCTCTCGGTGGACCGCGTCAGCGTGAAAGCGACCACGACCGAGAAGATGGGCTTCACCGGCCGCGGCGAAGGCTTGGCCGCTTCGGCCGTCGTGGCGGTCGAGACTCCGGCCTGAACAGGTTAGGTTGACGGCGCGAAGACGGAGACTCGCATGTTCCCGCTCGAGATTGAGACCTTGGCCCGCCTGCTGATCGACGAGGCGCGCAGTCGCTCCCTGCGGCTGGTGACGGCCGAGAGCTGCACCGGCGGCTTGGTCGCCGGCGCCATCTGCGCCATCCCCGGAGCCTCCGACGTCTTCGAGCGCGGCTTCGTCACCTATACCAACCGCGCCAAGTCCGAGATGCTGGGCGTGCCTGGCGACCTCATAGCCGATCACGGCGCGGTGTCGGAACCGGTCGCGCGGATGATGGCCGAAGGGGCCCTGCGGGAAAGCAACGGCCATATCGCCGTCGCGATCACCGGCGTCGCCGGCCCCGGCGGAGGCTCGCCGCTCAAGCCGGTCGGAACCGTGCACTTCGCGGTGGCCCGCGCCAACCGATCGGTCGTCCACCGCCACGAGCGGTTCCTGGGCGACACCCGCGAAGCCGTGCAGTTGGCGGCGATCGTGACGGCGCTTGAGATGCTGCGCGAGGCGGTGGCCTAGTGCCGGAGAGCGCGCCCAGCGACTGGCGGCGCTTCACCGGCGCCAATCTCTCGCAGCAGGCGCTGAAGGCCGCCGCCGCCCGAAAGACCGAAATCCGCCACGCGATCCGCGTCTCGGCCGCCGTCGGCGCAGCCTACGCCCTGGCGACACTGCTGCGCCTGCCGCAGGGCTATTGGGCCGTGCTGACGGCCATCATCGTCGTCCAGTCCAGCCTGGGCGCGACCATCACCGCCTCGATCGAGCGCTTCTCCGGTACGCTGGTGGGCGCCCTCGTCGGCGCCGCGGCCGCCCTGCTCCATACGATCTGGCCCGAGTTCGGCGGGCTGATCCTTTGCGTCACGGTCGCGCTCCTCGCTTTCCTGGTCGCCATCCGACCCGAATTGAAGGTCGCCACCATCACCGCGGTGATCATGCTGATCGGCGGAACGACGACGCACCTGAACCCGCTGGTCGCCGCCGCCCTGCGCGTCTCCGAGATTACGGTCGGCAGCCTAGTCGGAGTCGCCGCGACGCTTCTGATCTTCCCCGCGCGCGCCCACGCCTCGGTGGTGACGAGCATCCAGAAGATCGCCGGACTGGAAGCCCAGATCCTCGAAAGCCATGTGCTCGCGTTGCGTGGCTCCCCTGGCCCCGACGATCATCTCAAGGCCCAAGACGATCTTCGGGCCGCCCTCGCCAAGCTCCAAACGGCGATGACCGAGGCGAACAGAGAGAGCGCCACGCGTCTCAGCAACAGCTCCGTCTCTGAAGCTCTGCCCCGGACGCTGTGGCGACTGCGCAATGACACCGTGATGGTTGGCCGCGCCGTGCGCGGCGCCCTTCCCGACGCCATCACCCCCGCCGCCGCAGACATGTTGGAGGCCAGCAGTCAATTCCTGCGGGCCTCGGCGGACGTCCTCGCAGGCGGACCCAAGCCGGACCGCATAGCCTTCGCCACGGCTCACCGGGCCTTCCAGACCTGCTTCGAAGGCCTGCGCGAAAAAGGGATCACCCGCGACCTCGAGTTCGATGGCGCCGCGCGGGTGTTCGGCTTGGTGTTCGCGATCGAGAACCTGTTCGCCAACCTTGGCGACTTCGAGGAACGAATCGAGGAAGCCATCGCCCAGAAGGACTAGATCTGCAGGACTAGATCTGCAGGACTATGTTTGCGATCCGTAGATCTGCCGCGCGCGGTCCTCGAAACAGGCGATCAGCTTGCCGGCGGCCTTGTCGACATTGGCCGCCAGCAGCGCATCCAGCATCAGCGACTTGAAGGCGAACTCGATCGTGAACTCGATGCGCGTGGCGCCTTCTTCGGGGATGAAGCGCCAGGCGTTCACCAGTCGCTTGAACGGTCCGTACAGCAGATTGACGTCGATGCTCAGGGCCTCGCGGTCGCGGCGAACGCGGGTCGCGAACTTCTCGCGCAGGAACGAGAAGCCGACCTGGGCTTCGGCGTCGACCGTGCTGACCGCGCCATCCTCGCGAGCGTTCCAGGTCCGCATGCCCGTGATCCAGGGCACAAAGCTCGGATAGGCCTCGACGTCGCCGACGAGCTGGAACAGCTCTTCCGGCGCGTACGGCAGGACGCGCGTAACCACGTGACGATGCAAGGCGTCAGGCCTTGCGGGCGTCGAGCGCGCGGCGGGCGGCCTGCAGCTTGGCGAAATCGTCGCCGGCGTGGTGCGACGAGCGCGTCAGCGGGCTGGACGACACCATCAGGAAGCCCTTGGCCCGGGCGATCGCCTCATAGGCCTTGAATTCCTCGGGCGTGACGAAGCGCTCGACGGCCGCATGCTTGCGGGTCGGCTGAAGGTACTGGCCGATGGTGATGAAGTCGACGCCGGCCGAGCGCATGTCGTCCATCACCTGCATCACCTCCTCCTTGGTCTCGCCCAGACCGACCATCAAGCCGGACTTGGTGAACTGGGAGGGATCGCGCTGCTTCACGCGATCGAGCAGGCGCAACGAATTGTAGTAGCGGGCGCCAGGCCGGATCTTCAGATACAGCCGCGGCACGGTCTCGAGGTTGTGGTTGAAGACGTCCGGCTTGGAGTCGATCACCACATTCTCCGCGCCTTCCTTGCGGAGGAAGTCTGGCGTTAGAATCTCGATGGTCGTACCCGGCGCGGTCGCGCGGATCGCCGTCACCACCTCGGCGAAGTGCCGGGCGCCGCCGTCCAGCAGGTCGTCGCGGTCCACTGACGTGATGACCACGTGCTTGAGGCCCATCTTGGCGACGGCCTCGGCCACGCGACGCGGCTCATCCGGATCCAGCTGGGTCGGCAGACCCGTGGTGACGTTGCAGAAGGCGCAAGCGCGGGTGCAGATCTCGCCCATGATCATCATGGTCGCGTGACGCTGGCTCCAGCACTCGCCGATGTTCGGGCAAGCGGCTTCCTCACAGACCGTGTGCAGGCGGTTGTCCCGCACGATGCTCTTGGTCTCGTTGTACTGACCCGAACCCGGCGCACGGACCCGCAGCCATTCCGGTTTGCGGAGCACCGGCGTGTCGGGGCGGTTCTGCTTTTCGGGGTGGCGCACCGCCCGGTCTTCCGGGCCGCGAGCCTTGAGGGTGTCGATCACCGTGGCCATGGCGCCTAAATCGGTCTTCTTGGCTTCCGGATCAAGCACTTGATCCAGCTTAAGGCCCATTCGGCGACGGAATCACTTTCGGGCCTGGAAGCGGCGATCATGGAACCGGAGGGGTTGCTCGAGCCCTTACGCCACAAAGCCCGAAGCTCACGCTTTGTGACTCATTCTTGCAAAGCGAGACCTTCCTCGGCAGAGTCGGCGTTTAACGAACGAAAGCGATTTTCGCTTTTCGGGGAGGTTTCGGCGGGATGCCGGTAGTTTACGACGCGCGAAACGGCCAAAAGGCCATCTTCGACGCCCTGATCGACGCCCGCGATAAGTACGGCGCTAAGAAACAGATCCTGGAGGACCAGGATCGCAATCCGCTGACCTATACGGATTTAATCCGCGCCAGCTTCGCTCTGGGCCGCAAGATCGCCGCCATGACCCGGCCGGGCGAGAATGTCGGGGTGCTGCTGCCTTCGGGCGCGGGCTCGGTGGTGACCTTCTTCGCCCTGCACGCCTTCGGCCGCGTGCCGACCATGCTGAACTTCACGGCGGGCCTGCGGAACATCAAGGCCGCCTGCCGTCTGGCTGGGATCAAGCATGTCCTGACCGCGCACAAGTTCATCGAGCTGGGCAAGCTGCACGACATCGTCGATGCGATCAGCGTCCAGGCCGAGATCGTCTATCTGGAAGACGTGCGCGCCACGATTGGGCTGGGCGACAAGCTGTTCGCCGCCGCCGCCGGCCTGTTCCCGCGCCGGTTCCGCGCGCCGGCCAAGCCGTCCGACAAGGGCGTCGTGTTGTTCACGTCTGGCAGCTTCGGCGCGCCGCGCGGCGTGGTCCTGACTCAGGAGAACCTGGTCCAGAACGCCATGCAGGTGGCGGCCCATATCGAGCTGAACCCCAACTGGGTAATGTTCAACCCCCTGCCGGTCTTCCACTGCTTTGGCCTGACCGGCGGGGTGATCCTGCCGATCCTGACGGGCATGAAGGCGTTCCAGTACCCGTCGCCCTTGCACACCAAGCAGATCCCGCCGCTGATCAAGGATTCCAAGGCCTCGATCCTGCTGGCGACCGACACCTTCGTGAACCAGTACGCCCGCGCCTCGGAAGCCGACGAGCTCTCCGGCCTGGAGTTCATCGTCTGCGGCGCCGAGAAGGTGCGCGATGAGACCCACGCCCTGATCAAGGAGCGCTTCGGCGGCGTGCCGGTGCTGGAAGGCTACGGCGCCACGGAAGCCTCGCCGGTCATCGCGGTCAACAAGCCGACCGACAATCGCCCCGGCACCGTCGGCGGCCTCCTGCCCGGCCAGGACGTCCGCATCGAGCCCGTCGAGGGCATCGCCGAGGGTGGCCGCTTCTTCGTACGCGGGCCCAACATCATGGCCGGCTATCTGCGCGAGGACGGCGGCGTCGACCCGCCCGAGGACGGCTGGCACGACACCGGCGACGTGGTCACCATGACCGACGACCAATGGATCACCATCAAGGGTCGCGTGAAGCGCTTCGCCAAGATCGGCGGCGAGATGGTCTCGCTGACGGCCGCCGAAGACCTGGCTTCGGCGGTGTGGCCGGACGGCCGTCACGCGGTGATCTCCCTGCCCGACAAGAAGAAGGGCGAGAAGCTGATCCTGGTCACCGACCGCCACGACGCCGATGTCGCGCCGCTGGTCGCTCACGCCCAGACGATCGGCGCGCCGGAACTGGCGGTGCCGCGCAAGATCCTGAAAGTCACGGAAGTGCCCGTGCTGGGCAGCGGCAAGACGGACTACGTCGCGATCCAGCGGATGGCCGAGACGGATACCCGCGCCGCCTGACGGATCCGTCCTTCCGCGCGTTGAGCTAGTTCGAGCCTGGCAATTCGCGAGCTCGCGCCAAGGAGGGAAAGCATGGAACGTCTTGCCGTCTGGTCGCCCCGAGTTCTCAGCCTGCTGCGCATTATCACGGCTCTGCTCTTCATGGAGCATGGCCTGATGAAACTGGCGCACTTCCCGGCCGCCCAGCCCGACGCCCCGGCCCCTCTGCCCCCGCTGCTCCTGGCGGCGGGCTGGTTGGAGATTGTCGGCGGCGCGCTGCTGACGATTGGCCTGTTCACGCGGCCTGTAGCGTTCGTCGTTTCAGGCCAGATGGCGGTCGCGTACTTCATGGCGCATGGCAGTCAAGGCGTCTGGCCGGCCCTGAACGGCGGCGAGGCCGCGATCCTGTTCTGCTTCGTCTTCCTGTACCTGGTGTTCCAGGGACCGGGCGAATGGAGCGTCGACGCCCAGGTGCGCAAGCGGCCTTAGAAGGTCGCGCCCAGGGCTTCCAGCTCGGCGCGGAAGCCCTGCTTGCGGTTATGCAGAGCGCGCAGGTCAGCGACGAAGGCGGCGTGGTCTGGATACTCGCCGTAGTCGCCGATCATCGCGCTAAGCGACTCCGCCTCAAGCAACTGGCGCGCGGCCTCCGCGTAGCGGGTCGCCACGCCATAGGTCAGGACATACTGGATCGAGGCGCGCAGCAGCAGGGTGGCAGCCAGCGGGTGACTTCCCTCGAGGCGGCGCGCGGCCTCGGCGATCAAGGTGTCATCCGAGCCATTGATCTCGCCAGAACGCGATAGCACCAACCGAGCGGCGGCCGGCAGGTCTGGCCAGGACACCAGGAAGGCCAGCGCCGTGTCGAAGCGCGGGAAGCGCTTGGCGACCGCCTTGGCCTGATCCTCGGCCTCGACGTCATCGAAGTCCGGAAGCCCCTTCAGATAGGTCCTCAGGCGGCTGATCGACAGCGTCGCCTCGAAGTCCGCCCAACGGCGCCTCTGGGCTTCCTCGTGATGGCCGGTGGCTTCGAGTGCCTCCAGCATCGCGTCTTCCCAGGCGACACGCTCTTCGACCGCGCTTTGGTGGCGACCGCGTTGCTCGCTGGGAGCGCCGGCCTGGAGGGTAGCCAGCGCGTCCTCCGCCCTGCCCGCCTCCAGCAAGCGTCGGGCGATCTCGGCCGACACCAGCGGCGTGCGGCGAAGCTCCGGAGAGAACGTCGCCTCGAAGGCGTCCACGTCGCCGCCGGCGTCGGCCAAGCGGCGCAGAGCGTCCTTGTAGATCGCGCCCCGGGCGTCGAAGAGGTGAGCCGAGCGGGTCGAGCGCGCGGCGAGCATCTTCTCCAGGGTCTCTCGCAGATGCGCCTGACCCTTAGGGCCGAGCGCCGGCGTCACGGCGTTCACCAGCGGGCCGAATTGGGCGTAGTCGTCGCGGCGCAAAAGCCTCGCCACCCGATCCGCCAGCGCGATCGGATCGGGCAAGGCCTTGGCCGCGATCGCGCCGACGCCATCACGAGCGGCGAGGAAGACATCGCCGATCGGCCCTTCGGCCTGGCTCAGACGATCCAAGGTCGGCGTCGCGAGATCCAGCAGGTCGAGCATCAGGTCGAGCGCGGTCGTCGGCTCGTCCTCGGCCAGCCGCTCGATCATGCGCCGGTGCAGATCAAGATCCTTGGCGAACGCCGCGCGCTTGCGCCAGTGGATGCGCGAGGAGGACTTCCCGATCGTCGCTAGGCGCTTGGAAATCTCCAGCGCCAAGCCCTCGGCGCTGGATTCCGCGAACAGCTCCAGCCGCAGCACGCGCTTGACGTGGCTGTCGCTGGAGAGGTCGAGCAGGATGGCGGCCAGGCGCTCTGGGCCCAGGTCGGCCAGATTGGCCTCGGAAAGGGTCGTCTTGGACCCCTTCCTGGCCTTGGCCGGCTTCTCGCCCGTCGCAGCTGCCTTGCGCGCCATCCAGTCTCCCTAGCAGACCTAGATGTGCAGGACTCGGCCGTAGGCGTCCAGAGCGGCCTCGTGCATGGCTTCCGACATGGTCGGGTGGGCGTAGACGATGCCGTGCAGGTCTTCCTCGGTGGCTTCCAGCGTGATCGCCGTGACGAAGCCCTGGATCATCTCGGTGACTTCATGGCCGATCATGTGGGCGCCGATCAGGGCGCCCGTCTTGGCGTCGAACACCGTCTTCACGAAGCCCTCGACCTCGCCCGCGGCCACGGCCTTGCCGTTGACCCGGAACGGGAAACGGCCCGCCTTGACCTCGATGCCCGCCGCCTTGGCGCCGGCCTCGGTATAGCCGACCGAGGCGACCTGCGGGTTGGCGTAGGTGCAGCCCGGGATCGGCGAGTGGACGTTCGGGGTCTTGTAATTGGCGATGGCCTCGGCGGCGTGGATGCCCTCGTGACTGGCCTTGTGGGCGAGCCAGGGACCGCCGGCGATGTCGCCGATGGCGTAGAGGCCCGGGACATTGGTGCGGCAGTGCTTGTCGGTGACGACGTGGCCGCGATCGAGGCTGACGCCCAGCGCTTCCAGGCCCTCGTTGTTCGGCGCGATGCCGACGGCGACGATGCACTTCTCGGCGGTCAGCTGCTCGATCTTGCCGCCGGCCTCGACCGTGACGGCGACGCCGTCCTTGGTCTTCTCGATCTTGCCGACCTTGGCGCCGATGCGGAACTTGATGCCGCGCTTCTCGAACGCCTTCTGAGCGGCCTTCGAGACCTCTTCGTCCTCAACCGGCATGATGCGGTCGATGGCTTCGACCACGGTCACTTCGGCGCCGAGGGCGCGATAGAAGCTGGCGAACTCGATGCCGATGGCGCCCGAGCCGATCACGACCAGGGACTTCGGCATCGACTTCGGCGCCAGGGCGTCGCGGTAGGTCCAGATCTTGTCGCCGTCCGAGACCGCGCCGATGGCCGGGATCTCGCGGGCGCGGGCGCCGCTGGCCAGGATCACGTTCTTGGCCTGGACCGTGCGACTGCCGCCGGCCTTCAGCGCGATGACCAGCTTCGGGGCCGGATTGCCCTTCTCGAGCTTGGCCTCGCCCTCGATCACCTCGATCTTGTGCTTCTTCATCAGGAAGGCGATGCCGCCCGACATCTGCTTGGCGACGCCGCGCGAGCGCTCGATGATCTTGGCGAAGTCGAAGGACGCGCCCTGCACCGACAGGCCGTAGCCGCCCAGGTGCGACAGCTGCTCGTAGACCTCGCCGGACTTCAAGAGGGCCTTGGTGGGGATGCAGCCCCAGTTCAGGCAGATGCCGCCCAGGTTCTCACGCTCGACGATGGCCGTCTTCAGGCCCAGCTGGCTGGCGCGGATCGCGGCCACATAGCCGCCAGGACCGGCGCCGACGACGACGACATCGAATTCCGTGGACATAGTCTTCTCAACCCTAGCTTGGACGTCGCCCGAGGGAGCGGCGCGACGGTCGACCGGCCAAAAGACCGGTCCGGGGAAATCTTAGAGCAGCGCTTCGATCGCCGCCGTGAGGTCTTCGGGCTTGGTCGTCGGCGCGAACCGCTCGACCACCTCGCCGTCGCGGCCGATGAGGAACTTGGTGAAGTTCCACTTGATCGCCTCGGTGCCCAGCAGGCCCTTCTGTTCCTTCTTCAGGAACTTGTAGAGCGGGTGGGCGTCGGCGCCGTTGACGTCGATCTTCGACATCACCGGGAAGGTCACGTCGTAGGTCAGCGAGCAAAAGTTCGCGATCTCGGACGCGTCACCCGGCTCCTGGGCGCCGAACTGGTTGCAGGGGAATGCCAGGATCGCGAAGCCACGATCCTTGTAGGTCCGCCACAACTGCTCCAGCCCTTCGTACTGCGGGGTGAAGCCGCACTTGCTGGCCGTATTGACGATCAGCAGCACCTGGCCGCGATAGTCGGCCAGGCTCGCGTCCTGGCCGTCCAGCGTCTTGGCCGAGTAGTCGTAGACGGACATTCGCGCCTCCCGCCGCTTACACGATCAGCGTCAGCGGCTCTTCGATCAGCGGCTTGAAGGCCGCCAGGAACTTGGCCCCGATGGCCCCGTCAACGACGCGGTGGTCGCATGTCAGGGTCACGGTCATCACCGTGGCGACCTTGAGCTCGCCGTTCTTGACGACCGGGCGCTGCTCGCCGGCGCCGACGCTCATGATCGCGCCTTGCGGCTCGTTGATGATCGAGGCGAACGACTTGATGCCGAACATGCCGAGGTTCGAGATCGAGAAGGTGCCGCCCTGGAATTCCTCGGGCTTCAGCTTCTTGTCCTTGGCGCGCTGGGCCAGGTCCTTCATCTCGGCGGAGATCTGGGCCAGGCCCTTGGTTTCGGCCTTGCGGATGATCGGGGTGATCAGGCCGCCGTCGATCGCCACGGCGACGGCGATGTCGGCGTGGTGGTGCATGGCGATGCCTTCTGGCGTGTAGCTGGCGTTGGCTTCCGGCACCTGCTTCAGGGCCACGGCGGCGGCCTTGATGACGATGTCGTTGACCGAGACCTTCACGCCCTGCTTTTCCAGCAGGCCGTTGATCTTGGCGCGGGCCGCCAGCAGCGCGTCGATCTCGAGATCGATCTGCAGCGGGAAGTGCGGGACGTCACGGAAGCTGTCGGTCAGGCGGCGCGCGATGGTCTTGCGCATGCCGTCCAGCGGCACGAGGTCGTACGAGCCGGCCGGGATGCCCATCTGCTCCAGCGACAGAGCCTTGCGGGGCTCGGCGGCGGCCGGAGCGGCGCTGGCGGCGGCGGGAGCAGCCTTGGCGGCGGGCGCGCCCGACTTGGCGGCTTCGACGTCCGACTTGACGACGCGGCCGTGCGGGCCAGAGCCCTTGATGCTCTTCAGATCCAGACCGGCGGCCGAGGCCAGGCGGCGAGCCAGCGGCGAGGCGAAGACGCGCGAGTCGTCGGCGGCGACCGGAGCGGCCGGCGCGGGCGCGGCGGGAGCCGGAGCGGCGGCGGGGGCGGCGGCGGCGGGCTTCGGAGCCTCGGCCGCCTTGGGCGCTTCAGCCTTGGGGGCCGGCGCGGGGCTCTCGCCCTCGCCCGCCAGCTTGGCGATCAGCGCGTTGACCTTGACGTTCTCGGTCCCGGCCGGAACCAGGATGGCCTCGACGACGCCTTCGTCGACGGCCTCGACTTCCATGGTGGCCTTGTCGGTTTCGATCTCGGCGATCACGTCGCCGGCCTTGACGGTGTCACCGACCTTGACGTGCCACTTGGCGAGGGTCCCCTCCTCCATGGTGGGCGACAGGGCGGGCATCAGGATGTCGATCGACATTGAGCTTCTTCCTCAAGCGTTCGGGACGGTTTGGCCGAGCCTTCGTCCGCGATACCCCGCCTCGCGGCGGGATGAATTCGTTGGCCAAGACGATGCGGCCCCCGCCGTCGAGGGCGAGGGCCGCGCCGGTCTTAGCGGTAGCTGACCGCCTTCGCGGCCTTCACGATCTTCTCGACCGAAGGCAGCGACAGGGCTTCCAGGTTCGCCGCATAGGGCAGCGGCACGTCTTCCTGGTGCACGCGCAGCGGCGGGGCGTCCAGGTAGTCGAAGCCGAACTCCGTGATGCGGGCGACGATCTCGGCGCCGACGCCCATCGGGCCCCAGCCTTCCTCGACCGTGACCAGGCGGTTGGTCTTCTTGACGCTTTCCAGGATGGTCGCGTGGTCCATCGGACGGATCGTGCGCAAGTCGACGACCTCCGCCTGGATGCCTTCCTTCTCCAGCTCCTCGGCCGCCTTCAGGGCGAAGCCGACCATGCGGCTGTAGGCCACCAGCGTGACGTCCGAGCCTTCGCGACGGACCTTGGCCTTGCCGATCGGCACGACCCAGTCCTCGACGTCCGGGATGTCGAACTCGTGGCCGTACATCATCTCGTGTTCGAGGAAGACGACCGGGTTCGGATCGCGGATCGCGGCCTTCAGCAGGCCCTTGGCGTCGGCGGCGTCGTACGGCGCGATGACCTTCAGGCCCGGGACGTTGCCGTACCAGGCGGCGTAGTCCTGGCTGTGCTGAGCCGCGACGCGCGAGGCCGCGCCGTTGGGACCGCGGAACACGATCGACGACTTGATCTGACCGCCCGACATGTAGAGCGTCTTGGCGGCCGAATTGATGATCTGGTCGATCGCCTGCATGGCGAAGTTCCAGGTCATGAATTCGACGATCGGCTTCAGGCCGGCCATGGCCGCGCCGACGCCCATGCCGGCGAAGCCATGCTCGGTGATCGGGGTGTCGATGACGCGCTTGTCGCCGAACTCCTGCAGCAGGTCGCGGCTGACCTTGTAAGCGCCCTGGTACTGAGCGACTTCCTCGCCCATCAGGAACACGCGGTCGTCGCGACGCATCTCCTCGGCCATGGCGTCGCGCAAGGCGTCGCGGACCGTGATCTTCTTGGTCGGCGTACCGGCCGGGATTTCCGGATCGGCGAAGGTCGAGGCGGCCGAGATCGGACCAGCCGGCGTGGGGGTAGCGACCTGCGGCGCGGCCTTTTCCGGCTCACCGGTGGCTTGCGCCGGAGCGACCGGAGTCGAGGCGGCTTCGCCCTCCCCCTTCAGGCGGGCGATCAGGGTGTTGACCTTGACGTTCTCGCTGCCGGCCGGAACGAGGATGGCTTCCACCACGCCTTCGTCCACGGCTTCGACTTCCATCGTCGCCTTGTCGGTCTCGATTTCGGCGATCACGTCGCCGGCCTTGATGGTGTCGCCTTCCTTGACCAGCCATTTGGCCAGGGTGCCTTCCTCCATGGTCGGAGAAAGGGCGGGCATCAGGATGTCCGTCACTCGGCGGCCTCCAGGTAGACGTCAGTGTACAGTTCCGAGGGATCCGGCTCGGGGCTCGTGCGAGCGAACTCGGCGGCTTCGGCGACGATGCGCTTCACTTCCGCGTCGACGCCCTTCAGGTCGTCTTCGGTGACGCCGGCCTTGGCCAGGCGCTCCTTGATGTGATCGATCGGATCGCGGGTCGTCTTGACCTCGTCGACCTCCTCCTTGGTCCGGTACTTGGCCGGGTCGGACATTGAGTGGCCACGGTAGCGGTAGGTCTTCATCTCGAGGATGTACGGACCTTGGCCGCTGCGGGCGTGCTCGGTGGCGCGCGCGCCGGCTTCGCGCACGGCGATGACGTCCATGCCGTCGACTTCCTCGCCCGGGATGCGGAACGAGACGCCGCGCTTGTGGAACGCGGTTTCGGAAGCCGCGCGCTCGACGGCGGTGCCCATGGCGTACTGGTTGTTCTCGATCACGTACACGACCGGCAGCTTCCACAGCTGGGCCATGTTGAAGCTCTCGTAGACCTGGCCCTGGTTGGCCGCGCCGTCGCCCATATAGGCGTACGAGACGTTGCCGTTGCCCTTGTAGTGGTTGGCCAAAGCCAGACCGGTGCCGAGCGAGACCTGGGCGCCGACGATGCCGTGACCGCCGTAGAAGCCGGTCGCGACGTCGAACATGTGCATCGAGCCGCCCTTGCCCTTGGAAGAACCGCCGGCCCGGCCGGTCAGTTCGGCCATGACCTCGCGCGGATCCATGCCCGCGGCCAGCATGTGACCGTGGTCACGATAGCCGGTGATGATCTGGTCGCCCTTCTGCGAGATCGACTGCATGCCGACCGCGATGGCTTCCTGACCAATGTACAGGTGGCAGAAGCCGCCGATCAGGCCCATGCCGTACAGCTGGCCGGCCCGCTCCTCGAAGCGGCGGATCAGCAGCATGTCCTGATAGAATTTCAGGAGTTCGTCTTTTCCGACGAAGGCGTTGACACCGGTGTCAGCCGCCTTCCCCTCTGAGGCCTCAGCCTTGCGCGTACGCGCCATTCAAATCTCCCTGGCCAATCTTCATCGCGGCCTTCGTCCTGAGGGCATTTCCCGCCGAAAAAGTCGTCGGTTCCGCGAAGGAAACGCCCTAGTGCACCATCAAGCCGCTCAAAGCCAAATGGCTCCGCGCGACCGGCAATCGATTCCAAAAGCTTATGGGATCGGTCAGCTCGGACGCTTGACCCGGATCACATAGTCCCTCGGGTCGGCATATCCTAGGAGCGAGCGCGCGCGCTCCTCCAGCAGGTCGGCCGACAGACTGCCGCTGCGTAATAGACGAGCACGAGCCTCCAGGTCCATCCTCTCCGCGCGTATCTTCCTGAGTTCCTTTGTTTTTGCTGCGAGGTCCGCATTGCGCTGCGAAATGGACAGCAGGCCTCGATCACCCGTCAGAGCGTGAAAGGCGAAGTAAAAAATCAGGAAGAAGATCGCCGCGGTCGGCAGGAAAGGTTGCAGTCGGGCGAACATCTGAGCGTCCCAAAGAGGGATTCGCAGGATCGCCGACCCTGCTTAACGCCTTCTAAATCTGGGTGTTGCGAACGCCGGTCGCTCGCGGGAGGCAACCACCTTCGATGCTTTCACACGAGATGGTTTCAACCGCATCTAGATACCGCATTGCCGAAACCATTTCGCGGTCGCGAAGGCCTGAAAGATGGTCTCTCGTGAAACCAATCGCACCCTTTTAGAAAATTTGTGGGTTAGCCATTTCTGAATCGCGCGCACAGGCGATCGAAACGTGTCTCCGAATGGAATCGTCGCCGCCGAGCCTCGCGCCTAAAGCTGCCGCACAGACAGCAAAAAGGGCGCGACCTTTGCGAAGCCGCGCCCTCAAGCAAGCAGTCTACAAAGGACCTAGCGGCCCTTCAGTGCAGCGCGGCCGGCATAGACGCCTTGGTCGTCCAGCATCTCCTCGATGCGCAGCAGCTGGTTGTACTTGGCGGTCCGGTCCGAACGGGCCAGCGAGCCCGTCTTGATCTGACCGCAGTTCAGGGCGACGGCCAGGTCGGCGATCGTGCTGTCTTCGGTCTCGCCCGAGCGGTGGCTCATGACGCTGGTATAGCCGTGGCGGTGGGCCAGTTCGACGGCGTCGATCGTTTCCGACAGCGTGCCAATCTGGTTGACCTTGACCAGGATCGAGTTGGCCAGGCCCTTGTCGAGGCCCAGTTGCAGGCGCTTGGGGTTGGTCACGAACAGATCGTCGCCAACCAGCTGAACCTTCTTGCCCAGGGTGTCGGTCAGCAGCTTCCAGCCGTCGAAATCGTCCTCGGCCATGCCGTCCTCGATCGTGAGGATCGGGAACTTGGCCACGAGGCCGGCCAGGTAGTCGACCATGGCGGCCGGATCCAGCGACTTGCCCTCGCCTTCCAGCTCGTACTTGCCGTTCTTGAAGAACTCGGTCGAGGCGACGTCCAGGCCCAGCACGAAGTCATCGCCAGCCTTGTAGCCGGCCTTCTCGCCGGCCTTGACGATGAAGTCGAGCGCGGCTTCGGCGCTGGCGAGGTTGGGGGCGAAGCCGCCCTCGTCGCCGACGTTGGTGTTGTGACCGGCGTCCTTCAGGGCCTTCTTCAGGGCGTGGAAGATCTCGGCGCCCATGCGCAGGCCTTCGCGGAAGTCCTTGGCGCCGGTCGGCAGGATCATGAACTCCTGGATGTCGATCGGATTATCGGCGTGGGCGCCGCCGTTGATGATGTTCATCATCGGGGTCGGCAGGACGCGAGCGTTCACGCCGCCAACGTACTTGTAGAGCGGCAGGCCGGCCGACTCCGCGGCGGCCTTGGCGGCGGCCAGCGAGACGCCCAGGATGGCGTTGGCGCCCAGGCGGGCCTTGTTCGGCGTACCGTCCAGCTCGATCAGCAGGTTGTCGAGACGGCGCTGGTCCTCGGCGTCGACGCCCGACAGCGCGTCGAAGATCTCGCCGTTGACGGCGTCGACGGCCTGCTGGACGCCCTTGCCCAGATAGCGAGCCTTGTCGCCGTCGCGCTTCTCGTTGGCCTCGTGAGCGCCCGTCGAGGCGCCCGACGGCACTGCGGCGCGACCAAAGGCGCCGTCCTCCAGGATGACGTCGACTTCGACGGTCGGGTTGCCCCGGCTGTCGAGAATTTCACGGGCGATGATGTCGACGATCTCGGTCATGGACTGCTCCTCAAGGCCAAAGGCGCGGGAGGCTTAGCCGCCAAGCGCTCTGGGCGCAACTTGACTTCCCTTCCGGAGGCCGCGCGATCATCGCTTATTCCAGGGAGGATTCCATGCTGGACGTCGAACACCGCGGCCCGATCGCGATCGTCACCCTCAATCGGCCCGAGGCGATGAACGCGCTGTCGAAGGCGCTGAGGCTGGCGCTCTACGAGGCCATGGTGGCGCTGGACGCCGATCCGGACGTCAGCGTGGTGATCCTGACCGGCGCAGGCGAACGCGCCTTCACGGCGGGTCTCGACCTCAAGGAGCTGGGCGGCGACGCCTCGGCGATGGGGGCGGCCAACGACCAGGACGCGCGCTCAAACCCCGTCCGAGCCGTCGAGCGATGCCGTAAGCCTGTGATCGGCGCGATCAACGGTGTCGCGATCACCGGAGGCTTCGAACTCGCCCTCGCCTGCGACGTCCTGATCGCGTCCGAGAACGCCCGCTTCGCCGATACGCATGCCCGGGTCGGCATTATGCCCGGCTGGGGACTTTCCCAGAAGCTGTCGCGGCTGGTCGGGCCCTACCGCGCCAAGGAATTATCGCTGAGCGGCAACTTCCTGGACGCCCGAACCGCGGCGGACTGGGGCCTGGTCAATCGCGTCACCGCGCCCGAGGCGCTTCTGCCCACGGCCCTGAAGCTGGCCGAGGACATGGCGTCGATCCCTGTCGAGACCCTGGCCTTCTACAAGGGCCTGATCGATGACGGCTACGCACGCCCCTTCGGCGAGGGCCTGGCGCTCGAGCACGAGCGCTCCAGCGCCCACAATCGCGAGGTCACGCCCGAGAAGGTCGAGGCCCGTCGCCGCCAAGTGATGGCGCGGGGGCGTTCGCAGTAGTCAGGCGTTCCAGGTCCGAGGCGCAACGCCGCCATCGCCCAGCCGGAACAACACGCGCCCTGCCCCGAAATCCAGCTCGACCCGCGCGAACAAGCGCAGGACGTCGACGCCGATCAGGGCGGCCGGCCGGTTGTTCAGCGACCAGAGATCGAAGATGTGCAGGTCCGCGAACGCCATCGGGACGTTGGTGATCCGCAGATCTCCCATCTGCATGTTGGGCACCAGCCGGAATTCGCCCAGCTGCATCTCGCCGCCGGCGGTCAGCAGGCGCGCCGGCCGGACGAAATCCGGCGTGCGGCGGCGTCGGGCCGCAATGGCGCGCGCCAGGGCCATGTTGCCGATGCTGACCCCGCCGCCGGAGTCGATGAACGCCAGCGAGCGGACCCCGCCGATCCGGGAATCCGCCAGGGTGAGGCGGCCGAACCGTTCGTCCGCCATCACCGAAACCTCGTTCGAGAAGCGTATGATTTCGGACTTGCTCTGGGTGCGCCGGATCTCCAGGCGCCTCTTGGGAAAGTCCATGACGATGTTGCGGCCTTCCAGGATGTCGACTCCCAGAAGTCCGTCCGCACCGACGCGGTCGTAGGGCAGCACCGGCAGGTCCACGTTGTTGAGCCTGGCGTCCCCGGCCCTGAGATTGCCGATGCGGGCCGTCGTCGTGGTAATCGTGCCCGAGACGCCATGGACGATGATCTCGGGTCCTGGCGCCAAGCCTAGGCGCTGGACGACGCCCGGCGTCAGGACGGTGCGGTCAGCGCCCGTGTCGACCACGAACTGGAAGGGGCCCTCGCCATTGATCGCGACATCGACGGTCAGGCGGGCGTCCTGGTCGAGACCCGCGTCGAGCACCAGCAGCGGCGGGTCTGACGGCGGCGCCGTCGGGGGCTGGATTTGCGGCAACGAAACCGGCGTGATGGCGCTCGCCAGCGCGGGGGGCGCGGCGATCGTCGACAGACCCAGTCCCGCCGTTATGGTCCGGCGCGTGATCATGGGCGTTCCTCCCGATACGGAGGCTAGCACCCTTTTTCCGCGAACATGACGAAAAACGCCGCCCAGCGTGGCCGGGCGGCGCTTTCAAGCCGTCAGAGACGAGAAGGAGACCTTAGTCTTCCTTCGGCGTCAGGATCTGCTTGCCGTTGTACATGCCGGTCTTCAGATCGACATGGTGCGGACGGCGCAGCTCGCCCGTGTCCTTGTCCTCGATGAACGAGTTGGCGCCCAGGGCGTGGTGCGACCGGCGCATGTTCCGGCGAGAAGGCGAAGTTTTTCTTTTAGGAACGGCCATCGAAGTGACTCTGCTCGCTGAGCGTGAAAATCGAGAGCGGCGACTAGGGTTCGACCCAGGCCGCCGCGTGAGCGGGGGCTTATGCCCGAATCTCTCCCCTGATGCAAGCACCTGGGGAAAGTAGCGTCAGACGAGGCGTCCGTGCTCCTTCGCGGCGGCGATGAAGCTGGCGAAAAGCGGGTGCGGCGCGAACGGTCGGCTCTTCAGTTCGGGGTGATATTGCACCCCGATGAACCACGGATGGTCGTCCCGCTCGACGATCTCGGGCAGCACGCCGTTGGGCGACCGGCCCGTCAGTTTCAGGCCCGCGTCCTCCATGATGTGGACGTAGCCGATATTGACCTCGTAGCGGTGGCGGTGGCGCTCGCTGATCTCGGTCGCGCCATAGATCTCGGCGACCTTCGAACCCGGCGTCAGGACGGCCTCATAGGCCCCCAGGCGCATCGTGCCGCCCAGATCGTCCGAGGAGCGGCGCTGGACCGTCTCGTTGCCCTTGATCCACTCGGTCATGATGCCGACCACCGGACGCTCAGTCGGGCCGAACTCGCTGGAGCTGGCGTCCTTGATGCCGGCGACGTTCCGAAGGGTCTCGATCACAGCCATCTGCATGCCAAAGCAGATGCCGAAGTACGGCACCTTGCGTTCGCGGGCGAACTGGGCCGCGCGGATCTTGCCCTCCGCGCCGCGCTCGCCGAAGCCGCCCGGGACCATGATGGCATGCGCGTTCTCGAGACGGGCCGCGGCCGCGCCCTCGTCGCCCTCGAAGGTCTCGCTCTCGACCCAGTCGAGGTTGACCTTGACCTTGTTGGCGAGGCCCCCGTGGTGCAGGGCCTCGATCAGCGACTTGTAGGCGTCCTTCAGCACCGTGTACTTGCCGACCACGGCGATGGTGACCTCGCCGTCGGGGTGCTGGACGGTGTTGTCGATCTCCTTCCAGCGCGACAGGTTCGGCGCCGGAGCGTCGTGGATGCCGAAGACATCCAGGACTTCGGCGTCCAGGCCCTGCTCGTGATAGTCGATCGGCACGGCGTAGATGGACGATGAGTCCATCGCCTGGATGACCGCGCTGGGCCGCACGTTGCAGAACTGGGCGATCTTGCGCTTTTCCTCGGCCGGGATCTCCTGCTCGCAGCGGCACAGCAGGATGTCCGGCTGGATGCCGATCGAGCGCAGCTCCTTGACCGAGTGCTGGGTCGGCTTGGTCTTCATCTCGCCGGCCGTCTTGATGAACGGCAGCAGGGTCAGGTGCACGTAGCAGCTCTGGCCGCGCGGCAGGTCCTGGCGCAGCTGACGGATAGCCTCGAAGAACGGCAGGCCCTCGATGTCGCCCACCGTGCCGCCGATCTCGACCAGCACGAAGTCGACGGCCTTCTGGCCCGTCTCGTCCATGGCGGGCGACAGGACGAAGTCCTTGATCTCGTTGGTCACGTGCGGAATGACCTGGACGGTCGCGCCCAGATAGTCGCCGCGGCGCTCCTTCTCGATGATCGTCTTGTAGATTTGGCCGGTCGTGATGTTGTCAGCCTTGTTGGCCGACACGCCGGTGAAGCGCTCGTAGTGGCCGAGATCCAGGTCGGTCTCGGCCCCGTCGTCGGTTACGAAGACCTCGCCGTGCTGATACGGGCTCATCGTGCCCGGATCGACGTTCAGATAGGGATCGAGCTTCCGAAGACGGACCGTGTAGCCGCGCGCTTGCAGCAGCGCGCCGAGCGCCGCCGAGGCCAGACCTTTGCCAAGCGAGGAAACCACGCCGCCGGTGATGAAGATGTACCGCGTCATGGGCGACCAGATTACCCGTGATTCGTGGACGCGGGGAGAAAGACCCGCGTTCATCAACAAGATTAAACCCCCGAGGTGGCCCTCGGGGGTCGGTGAAAGCGCCGTCGGGGACGGTTAGGGCTTGGGCTGGCTGGCCGGAGCCGGGGCCGGCTCTGCGGGGGCCAGGAGCGCCGGCTGCTGAGCGGCCGGGGCCGGCGTGTTGATCTGCGGCGCGGGGGCCTGGATGCCGCCCGGCTGCGGCGCCGCCGGCAGCGAGTTCAGCGAGCCCGGAGCCGGCGTCGGGGCCGGCACGTTCTGCAGCGTCTTGGCGTCGAGACCCTTGATGCTGTCGGCGACCGAGCCGCTCTTGTCCAGGCGACCCGTCAGGATGGTCAGGGCCAGGCTGATGATCAGGAAGATCGAGAACAGGATCCAGGTGATGCGGGTCAGCAGATCGCCGGCGCCGCGCGCGGTCATCAGGCCGCCCGAGTTGCCGCCCATGCCCAGCGCGCCGCCCTCGGAGCGCTGCAGCAGCACCACCCCGATCAGGCCGAGGCAGACGATGATGTTGATGGCCAGCAGAACGCCGATGAGCATGCGAATGTATTCTCGATCCGGGCGCGAGCCACGCCCGCGCGAAAAACGAA
>NZ_CALCDX010000088.1 GCF_937900395.1 uncultured Caulobacter sp. | reverse complement strand
TGTCGAGGATCTTCTGCACGTAGGCGCTGAACTCGCGACCTACGCCGGTGTGCATCGCGTGCAGCAATTCCAGGCGCGATGCGTGCGGGCTGATGCCGAGCATCACTGGCGTATCGCTCGCGTTCCAGTGCGCGGCGCGGTGCGCGTGCCAATCGGGCGAGCCCTGGATGAGGTTGACGGTTTTCATGCCGCGTCCCCTTCCGCCTTGGTCGGCGCCGCTTCGCGAATCAGCCGCTTCTGCTCATCGCTGAGCACGCCGCGCGTGCTGACCATCGCGATGATGTCGTCGGCCGATTTGCGCCCGCTGTCGATCGCCGCGCGCCACTTCGGCAGATTGGCGGCGAACTCAGTTTCGGGGAGTTCGGCCGCACGCACCGCGACCTGACCACCGAACGCCACCGGCTCGTCGCAGCCGGACGTCTGCCGGCCGTCGCCTGAGACTCCCCGGGCGCGGATCGGTCCCGCCCAGTGCAGCCCGGAGATCGCGTCATGCAGGACTATCGACACGTACTGTTCGCCACCGACCTGTCGGGCCTGGGCGAGGTGAGCATCGCCAGCTTCGGCGCCGACGAGCTGGCCCGCATCTCGGGCGATGCCCCGGACAACGGCTTTGCGCTGGCCGAGCACGCCGGCGACGACGACGCCAAGACCGCTTTTGGCCGCATGAGCGCCTTCCACGGCCAGATGGGCATGTATGTCCGCGCCTACGCCTACATGCTGAGCCACGGCGCGGATGGGCTCAAGCAAGCGGCCGAGGACGCGGTGCTGAACGCCAATTACATCAAGGCGCGCCTGAAGGACGTGATGAGCCCGGCCTTCCCGGACGGTCCGTGCATGCACGAGGCGCTGTTCGACGACGCCTGGCTGGAAGGCACCGGGGTCACCACGCTCGACTTCGCCAAGGCGATGATCGACGAGGGCTTCCACCCCATGACCATGTACTTCCCGCTGGTGGTGCATGGCGCGATGCTGATCGAGCCGACCGAGACGGAGAGCCGTCAGGAGCTGGATCGCTTCATCGGCGCGCTCCGGGCCCTGGCCGGCGCCGCCAAGGCGGGGGATACGGAGCGTTTCAAGGGCGCCCCGTTCCACGCCCCGCTCCGGCGCCTGGATGAGACCCAGGCGGCCCGCAAGCCCCGGTTGAAGTGGAAACCTGTGGCCGCGGCGCCACTGGCGGCTGAATAGCATTCTCCATACCCCCCTTGCGACCAGAGGGCGCCTTTACGGCGCCCTCCTGGCTCCACATATCGGGAGGGCGCGTCGGGGTTGACTGGGTGATCCAGGGAGCATGCGGCGCGCAAGCTCGTTGTCCTCCCATGACCGCCATCGCCCTTGCCATGCCGCGCGCCCGACGCACCGCCGATGACCTCGCCCGTGAGCTCATCGCGCGATTCCTGCGCGTCATTCTGGTCAGTCTGGGCGTGCTGCTGGTGATCTGCGGCATCGTCATCGCGCCGCTGCCGGGCCCGATGGGCCTGCCGCTGACCGTCGTCGGCCTGATGCTGGTGCTGCGCAACTCGTTCAAGGCCCGCAAGCAGTTCGTGCGCTTCCAGCACGCTCACCCCAAGCTGATCTTCCCGCTGCGCCGCCTGCTGCGTCGCGAGCCAGAGGTCGTGCTGGTGGCTTGGCAGCAGGCCCTGCGCATCGAACGCCTGGTCGTGCCGCGCCGCTGGCGGGTGGCCGTCCGCTGGCGCAAGTCGCTGAAGCGCCGGGCGGCGAGGCGCAACGGACAGTGACGCCCACGGTCGCGACGATCGACATCAAGCACAGGGTTCGGCGCCGCGCGCGCCTGGCCTTGCTGCTGCGCGAGTCGGCCGCGCGCGCCTTTCGCTGGATCGCCATCGGCTTCGGCGCCCTGGTGATCCTGGCTGGCGCGGTGCTGACGCCGCTGCCGGGGCACGTCGGCCTGCCGCTGCTGGTCATCGGCCTCATGATCGTCCTGCGCTACTCGTTCCAGGCCCGGAAGACCTTCATCCGCTGGCAGCGCCGCCACCCCAAGCTGGTGTTCCCGATCCGGCGCCTGATGCGCCGCGAGCCCGAGGTGCTGCTGGTCGTCTGGCAACAGATGCTCCGCACCGAGAAGCTGGTCCTGCGCAAGGCCCGCTGGCGGCTGCTGAAGAAGACCCGCAAGCGCGTGAAGAACTACGTGGAGCGGAAGCGGGCGACAGCGGCGTAGGACTTCGACCAAACCCTCTCTCTTAGAGAGAGGGATCCAAACAAGAAAAGGGCGCGGACCTTGCGATCCGCGCCCTTCTTTTTGTCTACCCGATGTCGCGAGCCGCTATTGCAGCTTGGCGCCCATCTGGCCGATGGCGGCGTCCGCCAGCGGGTCGGTCTTGGCGCCGGCCAGGCGGGCGGCGAGGACCGTCTCGGCGGCCTGGGCGGCGAGATCCACCGCGGCGGCCTTCACGTCGGCGGCGGCTTGCGCCTCGGCCTGGGCGATCTTGCGCTCGGCCATCTCGGCGCGGCGCTTGATCTGCTCCTCGAGCTTTTCCTTGGCTTCCTCGGCCAGACGCTTGGCGTCGGCCTTGGCGGCTTCCAGCATGGCCGCGGCTTGGCGCTCGGCCTCGTCGCGCTGGGCCTTCACGTCCGCGAGCAGGGCCTGGGCCTCTTCCCGCAGCTGTTGGGCCTCATCCAGCTCGGCCTTGATCTTGGCCGAGTAGTTGTCGAGCGCGCCGAACAGGGCGCCCGGCAGGACCTTCAGGAAGACCAGCAGGCCAAAGAAGACCACCAGGGCGACCAGAACCCAGAATTCCGGGTTCGAGAGGCTGAACAGGGATTCGTGTTCCATGGTCCGTCCCTTAAGCCAGAGCCGACTTCAGCTCGGCGGCCGAGGCCGCCTTGCCGGTCAGCTTTTCGACGATCGCGCCGGCGGTGTCCTGAGCCACCACGCGGACCTGGCTCATGGCCTGGTCGCGAGCGGTCTGGATCGAAGCCTCGGCCGCGGCCAGCTTCTCGGCCAGGGCGGCCTCTTCCTTGGCCTGACGCTCGGCGGCTTCGGCCGAAGCCTTGGCCTTCGCGTCGGCGGCCGTCTTCTGGGCCTTGGCGCGGGCCTCGGCCACCTCGGCGGCGGCCGCGCGAGCCTGAGCCTCGGCCTCGTCCTTCATGCGACGGGCGTCGGCGATGTCGCCGGCGATCTTGGCGCCGCGTTCCTCGATCGCGCCGCTGACGCGGGGCAGGAGGCCCTTGGACAGCACCGCGTAAAGCACGGCGAAGATGAGCAGGAGCCAGACGATCTGACCGCCCCAGTGCTCGAACTGCAGCTGCGGAAGACCGCCGCCGCCTTCGTGGCCCTTGGGGGCTTCCGTCGTCTCGGTCGTGCCTTGATGTTCCGTCGCCATGGGCGAAGGCGCCTCTCAGCTATTGCGCTTGAAGCGGACCGTGATCCGGCCCGCTCCAGAAAGCGCGAGAAAACAGAAATCGAGGCGCGTCGCTTCCGGTGAAGCGCCGCGCCCCGGGGATCGGATTACGAGAACAGGATCAGGAAGGCGATAACCAGGGCGAAGATGCCCAGGGCTTCCGTCAGGGCCATGCCCAGGAACAGCATCGGGCGCTCTTGAGCGGCGGCCGTCGGGTTGCGCAGGGCGCCTTGGAAGTAGTTGCCGAACATCACGCCCAGGCCCACGCCCGCGCCGATCATGCCGAGCATGGCCAGACCAGCGCCGATGTACTTAGCAGCAGCAGCGTCCATGATTGAGACTCCTTGAGAAGGGTATTGGTTGAAAGACTAAAGGTTGATCAGTGGCTGTCGAGGTGCACGACGTCGTTGAGATAGACGCAGGTGAGCACCGCGAACACGAAGGCCTGGAGGAAGGCCACCATGAACTCGAGGGCCGTCAGGGCGACGACCGAGGTCAGGGCCAGGGCGGAACCCGCCCAGCCCAGCACGCCGAGACCGCCCAGGGCGATCACGAAGCCGGCGAAGATCTTCAGCACCACGTGGCCGCCCAGCATGTTGCCGAACAGACGAAGGCCGAGGGTGATCGGACGGATCAGGAACGACAGGATCTCGATCGGCACCAGCAGGAAGTACAGCGGCCACGGCACGCCCGAGGGGGCGAACAGCTTGAAGAACTTCAGGCCGTTCTTGGCGAAGCCGACGGCGACCACGGTCAGGATGACCATCAGGCCCAGCGTCAGGGTCACGGCCAGCTGCGAGGTCGCGGTGAAGACCAGGAACATGCCCTGCATGTTCATGAACAGCACGAACGAGAACAGCGTGAACACGAACGGCAGGAACTTCTTGCCGTCGTGGCCGATGATGGATTCCGCCAGCCCGTCGACCAGGCCGTAGAGCATCTCGCCCACCGCCTGCAGGCGGCCCGGCACCACGGCCTTGCGGGCCGCCAGGCTGTAGAAGCCGATGATCAGCAGCGCGGCCGACATCATCGCGGCCACGGAGTTGGTGATCGAAAGATCGATGGCGCCCAGGCCCGGAACGGTCACGGTGGGCAGTTCCACGATCTTCTGGATCTGGAACTGGTGCATCGGATCGGCCATCGGCCCTAGTCTCTCTTCTGCTTGGGGACGGTAGGCCCGTCTCCCGTGTCTCCGTCGGTCTTCCCCGGAACCGGGGACGGGGCCGACGCCTGCGCGCTCAGTTTCATCGCCTTGCGGACGATGGAGAAAATCGCGAGCCCGAGGCCGATCAGCAGACCGCCGACCATGCCCCAGGGGCTCGTGTGGACGTAGTGGTCGAGAAGCCAGCCGAAGCCGAGACCCACCAAAACGCCCCCGATCAGGTCCGCCAGCAGACGGTAGCCGTCCTGCTGGGCTCTCTCGGACTGGGCCTTGACGGGCTTTTCCGCCGCCCTCCGCGCCTCAAATGCGGCGAGCCGAGCGTCGAGGCTGTGCGGAGCCTTGTCGTTCGGTTCGTCGGCCTTGGGCATGGGAAGCGGCAGGTCCGAAAGCGCCGAGGACGCGCCATAAAAAAGCGCTCTTCCGGCCGGCTTGATCGGCGCGGAACCTATAGACCTCGCTGCGGTGCGTCAAGGTGACCGCTGCGCAAGGCAAGTGGCCGGAATATTTGAAGTTTTCGCCTTCCCCTCCGTCAGGCGGGCAAAACCGACCCCAATCTTCCCGCGGGGAGGGCGAGGCGGGGTCTTTCGGATCGGGAACGACTTCCTATCTAGCAGGCGTTCTTTAAGCGCCGCTCCCCCTAGGCAAGGAGCGGCTCGGCCTCGATGACGCATTGATTTTTTCGTCGATCTGGGCTTTAGAGCCGCCGCCTCCAAACAATACGAAGATTCATGTCGCACCTGAAGAACACCGGATTCGCCGATCGCCTCGCCGCGCAACAGGAAGCCAAGAAGGCCATGCTGGCCAAGTTCAAGGCCAAGCCGACGGTCCAGGATCCGGATTTCGATAAGCGCGAAGAGCTTCGCGCCGCCGAACTCGAAGCCGTCCGCGCCGCCCGCGCCGAAGCCAAGGAAAAGGCCCGCCTCGAAGCCCTGGCTCGCCAGGAAGAGCTGATGGCCGCCAAGCGCGCCGAGCGCAAGGAGCGCAAGGCTCTCGAAGCCGCCGAGATGCGCGTCCGCAAGGAAGAAAAGGCCAAGGAGCGCGACGAACTGCGCGCCCTGGGCAAGACGACCAATAGCAAGCAGTCGCGCGCCCACCAGTGGGCTCACCTGCTGGGTTAAGGATCAAGGGGCCTCTCGGGCCCCTTTTTCTTTGCCTGATGCGTCGAACGGGACCATGAGCCGCTCATGGTTTCCCTAGACGTCATCGCCAGCCTGTTCGTGGTCGGCGCCCTCGCGGGGGCGCTGGACGCCATCGCCGGCGGCGGCGGCCTCGTCACCCTGCCCGCCCTGCTGCTGGCGGGTCTCTCGCCCGTCCAGGCGCTTGGCACCAATAAGCTGCAAGGCGCGGTCAGCGCCATCTCCTCGACCAGCGCCTTCGCCCGGCGCGGCCTGATCGACTGGAAGACCGCCTGGCCCGTCGCCCTGGCGGCCGCCGTCGCGGGGCTTTGCGGCGCCCTGTGCGCCAGCCTGCTGTCGCCGGAGCTGCTGCGAGCAATCGTGCCCGTGCTGCTGATCGCCATCGCCCTCTATTTCGGTTTCTCGCGCGCCCTGAAGAGCGAGGACGTCGCCCCGCGCATGGCGCTCATTCCGTTCGCCTGTTTCGTCACGCCGCTGGTCGGCTTCTACGACGGAATCTTCGGCCCGGGCGCGGGCGCCTTCTACATGGTCGCGATCGTCACCCTGCTGGGCTATGGCGTCCTGAAGGCCACCGCTCACACCAAGCTCGCCAACGCCGCCAGCAATCTCGGCAGCCTGACGCTGTTCGCGCTGAAGGGCGTGGTCGTCTGGCCCGTGGGCCTGGCGATGGCGGTCGGCGCGTTCATCGGCGCGCAGGTCGGATCGAGGCTCGCCATGCGCTTTGGGCCCAAGCTGATCCGGCCGCTCTTGGTGGTGATCTCGTGCGCGATGGCGGTGAAGCTGCTGGCGGATCCGGCCAATCCGCTGCGGATGGCGGTGATGAATCTTATCGGCGGATAGCGCGTCTTCGCAAACCCGCCCTTTCACGTGTCATCCCGGCCGTAGCGTAGCGGAGAGCCGGGACCCAGGGGCGGCTTGCACAGCGCTCATGCAACCCCTGGGTCCCGGATAGCCTCTGCGAGGCTTCCGGGATGACACTGAAATTGAAACCTTAGTTCATCTGAACGCGCCGCCGGTCCGCTACCGCCCCTAGGCCGCCACCAGCTTCTCGGCCGTGCTCAGATCCACGCTGACCAGTTGGCTCACCCCGCGCTCGGCCATGGTCACGCCGAACAGGCGGTCCATCCGGCTCATGGTCACCGGGTTGTGGGTGATGGCGATGAAGCGCGTCTGGGTGCGGCGGCGCATCTCGTCGAGCATGTTGCAGTAGCGGTCGACATTGGCGTCATCGAGCGGCGCGTCCACTTCGTCCAGCACGCAGATCGGCGCCGGATTGGCCAGGAAGACGCCGAAGATCAGGGCGCTGGCGGTCAGGGCCTGCTCGCCGCCGCTCATCAGGCTCATGCTGGCCAGGCGCTTGCCGGGCGGGCAGGCGTAGATCTCGAGACCGGCTTCGAGCGGATCGTCGCTCTCGATCAACTTCAGCTCGGCCTGGCCGCCGCCGAACAGGGCCTGGAAGAGGGTCTGGAAATTGGCGTTGATCACGTCGAAGGCGGCCAGCAGGCGCTCGCGCCCTTCGGCGTTCAGCTCCTCGATGCCGGCGCGCAGCTTGGTCACCGCGCCCGACAGGTCGGCGCGCTCGGTCCGCATGATCTCCAGGCGGCCGGCATATTCCTGGGCCTCTTCCTCGGCGCGCAGGTTCACCGGGCCGATGGCGTCGCGCTCTCTTTCGAGCGCGAACAGGTGAGCTTCCACGCCGGCCGCGTCCTTCGGCACGGCCACGGCCTCGCCGGCGACGTGGCGGCCCAGCTCCTCGGGCTCCATGCGGGCCTGCTCGCGGATGGCGGTAGCGACCTCGGCGTAGCGCTGGCGGGCGCCGTCCAGGTGGGCGACCAAGGCGGCGCGCCTCTCGCGGGCCTCGCCGGCGGCCTGCTCGGCGGCCCGGGCGGCGCGGTCGGCGTTGACGCGGTTGGTCTCGGCGGTCTCCAGGGCGTCGCTGGCCTTGGCGCGGCGGGCCTCGGCGGCGGCGAACTCGTCGAGCAGGGCGACCAGCCTTTCCTGCAGGACAGCCGGCGCCTCGCGGGCGGCTTCAAGGGCGGCCGCGGCTTTCACGCGGTCGCTTTCCAGCGATTCCGCGCGCTTGGCGGCGGTCTCGGCGCGCTTGGCCCAGTCGACGCGGTCGCGCTCCAGGCTTTCCAGGCGGCGCTGGCGGCCGGCGCGTTCGCGGGTCTCGAGGTCGAGGGCGGTGCGGGCCGCGCTGGCGGCCTCGCGCGCCTTGGCGGCCACCTGGCGCGCCTCCGCCAGTTGCGGCTGAAGATCGCCCGAGGTCTGGGCGGCGGCATGGGCGTCACGGGCTTCGGCGAGGGCCGCGTCGGCCTCGGCCTTTTCGGCCTCGAAGCGGGCGATGGTGTCGTCCAGCGACTGGGCCCGGGCGGCGCGCAGCGCCTGCTCGCGCTCGAACTTGGCGACCTGCTCGCGGGCCTGGGTCAGCAGGCGCTCGGCGTCGGGCGGGCCGCGTCGCTTGTCGCGCAGCAGCTCCTCGACCGCCCGCATGCGGTCGGCGGCGGTCTTCAGGGCGGCCGCGGTCGCCTCGGCGCGCGGAGCCAGAACGTCGATCTCGGCCTCGACCTCGGCGAGGCGCGTGCGCTGCTCCAGACGGATGGCGGCGGGCTTGGGCGCATCGGCGCGCGCGACAAAGCCGTCCCACCGCCATAGGTCGCCCTCGATGGAGACCAGGCGCATGCCGGGCTTCAGGCTCTTCTGCAGCCGGTCGCCGTCGGCGCGGGCCACGACGGCCACGTGCGAGAGACGAGCGACCAGTTCGGGCGGCGCCTTGACCAGCGGGACCAGCGGCTGGGCTCCTTCGGGCCATACCGGCGCCGAGACCTGCGCGCCACCCCAGTAGGACGGCGCCTTCGGATCGAGCGCGGCGTCGAGATCATCACCCAAGGCGGCGGCCAGGGCCGCGCCATAGCCCTTGTCGGGCGAGACGCTGTCCAGCGCCGGTGCATGGCCGCTCTTGGCGCGGGGGGCGGTCAGCTGGGCCAGGCCTCGGGCCTCGGTGCGCAGGCGGCCCAGCTGGTCCTCGACATTGCGGGCCCGCTGGCGGGCCTGGGCCTCGTGCTCGGCGGCCTTGACGCGCTCGGCCTCGGCTTCCTCCAGGGCGGCGCGGGCGGCGGCGAGGGCGGCCTCGGCGTTGGCGAAACGCTGGCGGGCGTCGGCGGCGGCGGGATCGACCTCGGGGCCGATCGCGGCCCGTTCTGCCTTGGCCTGGTCGAGGGCGCGGTTGGTGCGGCTGGCGCGGGCGTCGGCTTCGGAGAGGCGCGTGGCGGCGGCGCGGAACTGCGCCTCCTCGGCGGCGACGCGAGCGGCCAACTGCTCGACCTGGGTTTCGGCGGCGGCGCGGGCGGCCTCGGCGGCCTTGGCGGCGGCCTCCAGCTCGGGACCGCGCTCGGGCGCGGCGGCGACCAGGGCGCGGACTTCTTCCAGCTCGGCGTCGATGCGGGCGAGGGCGGCGGCGGCGTCCTCCTTGGCCTGTTGTTCGCGGGCGCGGTCGGCCTCGATGCGGGCGAGGTCGTTCTTCAGGCGCTCGAACTCGGCGGCGGCGGCCTCGGCCTCGCGCTCGGCGCGGTCCTTCTGGATGGCCAGTTGGCCGAGGATCGCCTGGGCGATCGTCGCCTCTTCCCGCAGCGGCGGCATGGCGGCTTCGGCCTCGGTGATCGCCACCTGGGCGGCGGCGCTGGCGCGAGCGGTCTCCTCGACGAGGCGCGCGGCCTCAGTCGCCTCGCGCTGGGTGCGCTCCAGCGTGTCGCGCGCCTCGGTCCAGCGGGTGTAGAGCACCGCGCCTTGCACGGCGCGGATCTCGGCCGACAGGCGCTTGTACTTCTCGGCTTGGCGGGCTTCGCGCTTGAGGCGGTTCAGGGCCGTCTCAAGCTCGCGGGCGACGTCGTCCAGGCGCGCGAGGTTGGCCTCGGCGGCGCGCAGGCGCAGCTCGGCCTCGTGGCGGCGGGTGTGCAGGCCCGAGACGCCCGCGGCCTCTTCCAGGATGCGGCGGCGGTTCTGCGGCTTGGCGCCGATCAGCTCGCTGATCTGGCCCTGGCGGACCAGGGCGGGCGAATTGGCGCCGGTGGAGGCGTCGGCGAACAGCAGCTGGACGTCGCGAGCCCGCACCTCGCGGCCGTTGATCTTGTAGGTCGAGCCCGAGCCGCGATCGATCCGGCGCACGACCTCCAGGACGGGGTCGTCGTTGAACTGGGCCGGGGCGGTGCGATCGGCGTTGTCTATGGTCAGGGCCACGTCGGCGTGGTTGCGCGGCGGCCGCGCGCCGCTGCCGGCGAAGATCACGTCGTCCATGCCGCCGGCGCGCATCGCCTTGGCCGAGTTGGCGCCCATCACCCAGCGCAGGGCTTCCAGGAGGTTCGACTTGCCGCAGCCGTTCGGGCCGACGATGCCGGTCAGGCCCGGCTCGATCCGGAACTCGGTCGGCTCAACGAAGGACTTGAAGCCCGAGAGGCGAAGGCGCTGGAACTGCACGAGGCGGTCCCCTTCGTCCTCAGCCCTTCGCCGCGACGGCGAAGGCGCGCGACAGGGCGGCGAAGTCCGTACCGTCGACCTGGGCGCCGGCCACGAAGAAGGTCGGCGTGCCCTCGATCCCGTCCGTCTGGGCGCGGGCGAAGCGGGCGTTGACGGCGTCCAGCGCCTTGGGATCGCGCAGAGCTTCGGCGAACTGTTGCGCGGTCAGGCCATATTGCTGGCCGATCGCCTCCAGCCCTTCCCAGAGCTTCTCGCTCTCGTAGATCGCCGCCTGCTTCTCGAAGACGGTGGTCAGGACGTCGAAGTACTTGCCGGGGATCCGGCGCGCCAGGATGAAGCCCGCGGCGGCGAATTCGGGCGGCGGGGTCAGGAATTCGCGGAAGACCATGCGCACCTTGCCGGTGTCGATGAAGCCCTTGCGAACCTGCGGCAGGATGTCGGTCCACCAGTGAGCGCAGTGCGGACAGCTGGCCGAGGCATAGACGACGAACTGGACCGGCGCGCTGGGCGAGCCCATCACCATCTCGCCCGGAACCGGCGGCAAGGAGGCGGCGCGCGCGGCCGCCGGCGCCGCCCCAAGCACAAGGCCGGGGACGGCCAAGCCCGAGACGATCAAGGCGCGCCGGTCCAGGGTCATTACTTCGAGGCTTCCGCGATGGCCGCGTCCAGCTCGGCCAGGGTGCGCGCGCCGCCCTCTTCCGAACCGACCTTCTTGCCGTTGACGACAAAGGTGGGCGTGCCCTGGATCTTGGCTTCCTGACTGTACTTCTGGACCCGATCGTTCAGGGCCTTCAGCGCCTTCTCGTCGGTGACGCAGGCGTTGAATTGCTCTTCGGTCATGCCGGCCGACTGGGCGACGGTCAGCAGGCCCTCGCGGAACTGGCCCGTCTGGAACATCTGATGCTGGGCGCGATAGACCGAGTCCACGACCTGGAAGTACTTATCCTTGCCGGCGCAGCGGGCCATCAGGAAGGCGGCGGCCGCCACCTCCTGCGGCGGGGTCAGGATCTCGCGATAGACGTAGTTGACCTTGCCGGTGTCGATGTATTTGGCCTTGAAGGCCGGGTAGACCTCCTCGTTCCATTCGGCGCAGTGGCTGCACGAGGCCGAGGCGTATTCGACGACCGTGACCTTGGCGTTCGGGTTGCCCTGGGTCATGTCGTCGGCGGTGATAGTCTCGCCCTTGGGACCGCAGCTGGCGAGGCCCGCGGCGAGCGCGGCGACAAGGGTGACTCGGCTGATCAGCGAACGCATCAAATGGCCCTTCGGCGGTCGATTGGAAACTTAAGCCCGATTCTCGTTTCGAAGGGAAAAGGGCTCAACGCAGACTAGGGCAAGAGCGCGAGCGAGGCGTGGTTGTCAATGGTCTCGCCCGGCCTCGGCGGCGACGCTTCAGCGGTTAGAGGCCAGCACGCCTCGGCCCAGTTTCAGCAGCGCCTGCTTCAGCCCGCCGTCAGGTTGCTCGGCCAGGCTGTCGGCCAGCTCCTTCTCAAGCGCGGCGTCCAGCGGCGGCTTGCGGCGCGGACGCTGGGCGACCGGCGCGGCGGCGGCCTTGACCGGCCCCTGGACGATGCGCAGGCGGGTGACCACGCCCTTGCCCAGCAGCATGTCCAGCCGAGCGGTGATCTGCGGCGCCTGGTGCTGGATCAGCGAGGCCATGGGACCATCGACCCGCAGCTCCAGCGCACCGCCTTCGCCGTTGCGGCCCTTGATGATGCGGACCGGCTCGGTGCGCCGCGCCAGGGTGTCGCCGACGATCTCGCGCCAGCGGGTCTGCAAGGCGGCCGGGCCCTGGCCGAAGCGGTTCTCCAGATCCTTCAGCAGCGGCGCCAGGCTCTTTCCGGCCGGCGGCGGCGGGCGGCGCGGCGGCCGGGTGCGCTTGTCGCGCAGGATCGCGATCGCTTCTTCGGGGCTGGGCAGGGGGCGGCGGGCCATGGCGGGAAGACTAGCATGCGGACCGTTCTTCGCGGTAGGCGAGGAGACGATGAAAGCCAGCGTCTCTCTTGATTGCGCCGCCCTCCGCTCAAGCCTGCTGGCCTGGTACGACCGCCAAGCCCGCGCCCTGGCCTGGCGGGTGTCGCCCGGTGACCGCCGCGCGGGCGTCCGGTCCGATCCCTATCGGGTCTGGCTGTCGGAGGTCATGCTGCAGCAGACCACCGTGCCGCACGCCACGCCGTACTTTCTGAGCTTCACCGAACGCTGGCCGACGGTCTCGGATCTCGCGGCGGTCGAGGACGGCGACCTGATGGCCGCCTGGGCGGGGCTTGGCTACTACGCCCGCGCCCGCAACCTGCTGGCCTGCGCTCGCGCGGTCGCCAGCCAGCACGGCGGCGTCTTCCCGGACACCGAAGAGGGCCTTCGCGCCCTGCCGGGCGTCGGCGCCTACACCGCCGCGGCCGTGGCGGCGATCGCCTTCGACCGGCCCGCCAACGTGGTCGACGGCAATGTCGAGCGGGTGATATCGCGGCTGTTCGCCGTCGAGACGCCGCTGCCCGACGCCAAGCCCGAACTGAAGGCGCTGGCGGGCGCGCTGGTCACCGACGAGCGCCCCGGCGACTGGGCCCAGGCGCTGATGGATTTGGGGGCCACGGTCTGCAAGCCGAAGGGGCCGCTGTGCGACCTCTGCCCGGTCTCGGCCTGGTGCGAGGCCTTCAAGGGCGGCGCGCCGGAGACCTATCCGCGCAAGGCCAGGAAGGCCGATCGGCCCCGTCGGCATGGCGTGGCCTATGTCCTGACGCGCGGGGATCAGGTGGCCCTGGTTCGTCGGCCGCCGAAGGGGCTGCTGGGCGGGATGCTGGGCCTGCCGACCTCGGATTGGCGGGCGGCGCCCTATGACGACGCCGAGGCGCGGGCCGCCGCGCCTATGACGGGGGCCTGGCGCGACCTCGGCGCGGTCGAGCACGTCTTCACCCACTTCTCGCTGACGCTTCGCGTGTTCGCGGCCGCCAAGGACAAGGATGGAGGCGACGGCGACTTCGTCTGGACTCCGCGCGAGGGTCTCTCGGCCCTGCCCAGCGTTTTCCTGAAGGCCGCGCGGGCGGCCGAGCGGCTGCTCTAGCGGCCGATCGACATTCAAGCGGCGAACCATCCCGCCTTCCTGGGCCTTGTGCCCAGGACCCATCGTTCCGCAGCCGCTGAGTTTGACCGGCGCCCTGGGCCGCTCAGCCTCGGGTCACTTCAAAAGTCCAGCCTGCCGCCAACATGGGTCCTGGGCACAAGGCCCAGGAAGGCGAGCTGTTGATTTCAAGCGCTGCCTTGAATGCCGATCCGTCCTGGCCGCCCCGGCGGGGAGGCGATCCGCCCCTCGCGGATCAGCCGCGCGGCCTTCCCGGGCCGCCCGGCCGTCGGATCACGCCGACGCCCTTCCCCACAAAGCGCTCTAGTTCATCCCCGCCCGGACCTGGGCGCGCAGGACGTCGATGGGGGCCAGACCCTTGTCGGTCTTGAAGTGCCAGTAGGTCCAACCGTTGCAGGCCGGCGCCGACTGCACCAGGGCGCCGATCTTGTGGATCGAGCCCGACAGGTCGCCGACCGTGATCGAGCCGTCCGGACGCACCTTGGCCACGCGCTCGCCCTTGGCGCAGTAGAGGGTGTCGCCCGGCGACAGCAGGCCGGCCTCGACGATCGTGCCGAACGGCACGCGCGGCTCGGCGCGCTTGCTGCCCATGACCTCGAGGTCCTCGGGCGCGATCGGCACGACCTTGGAAATCCGCGCCTTGGCGTGCTCGAGATATTCGGCCTCGCGCTCGATGCCGATGAACTTGCGGCCCAGGCGCTTGGCGGCCGCGCCGGTGGTGCCGACGCCGAAGAACGGATCCAGGATCACGTCGCCCGGCTTGGTCGTCGACAGGATCACCCGGTAGAGCAGGGCTTCCGGCTTCTGGGTCGGGTGCGCCTTCTGGCCGTCGGCGCCCTTGATGCGCTCCTCGCCGGTGCACAGCGGGATGGTCCAGTCCGAGCGCATCTGCACCTCGTCATTGGCCATCTTCAGGGCGTCGTAGTTGAAGGTGTAGCGTTTGGCGCTCTGGCTCTTGGACGCCCAGATCAGGGTCTCGTGGGCGTTGGCGAAGCGGGTGCCCTTGAAGTTGGGCATCGGGTTGGACTTGCGCCAGACGATGTCGTTCAGGATCCAGAAGCCCAGGTCCTGCACCGCGACGCCGACGCGGAAGATGTTGTGATAGCTGCCGATCACCCAGATCGCGCCGTCGTCCTTCAGCACGCGGCGGGCGGCCTTCAGCCACTCGCGGGTGAACTTGTCGTAGGCGGCGAAGCTCTCGAACTGGTCCCAGTGGTCGTCGACCGCATCGACCTTGGAATTGTCGGGACGCAGCAGGTCGCCGCCCAGCTGAAGATTGTAGGGCGGATCGGCGAAGATCAGGTCGACCGACTTCTCCGGCAGGGCGTTCATCTGCTCGATGCAGTCGCCCAGGATGATGGTTTCCGGCCCGAAGGTCATGTCCGCGTCCTCAAGAAAGAGAACGGAATCATGAGTCTTTCTAGTAAACGCGGTGTGTATGGACGTGGTTAGCGAGACGTAAACGAGGCTAGAGCCCTCGCTACTCGGCCGCGTCCTCGAACGGCAGCTGCAGGTTCAATTCGCCCGCCAGCGCGGCCTTCACCGGGGCCCAGCCCAGGCGGTGGATCGGCGAGGGGCCGAGCTTCACCAGGCCCTCGACGTGAATGCGCGCGTGGTAACCCTTGTGGCTGGCGAAGCCGTAGCCGGGATAGACCGCGTCCATCTCGATCATCAGCCGGTCGCGGGCCTCCTTGGCCAGGATCGAGGCGGCGGCGATCGAGCACGACAGAGAGTCGCCCTTGACCACGGTCTTGATCTCGCACGGCAGCGGGAAGCGGTAGTTGCCGTCGACCAGGGCGATGGCGGGGGTCACCGACAGGCCTTCGATCGCCCGGCACATGGCCCGCCCGGTGGCGTGCAGGATGTTGTACTCGGCGATCTCTTCGATCGAGGCCATGTCGACGCACCAGGCGATGGCGACGGCCTTGATCTCTTCCTCCAGGGCCGCGCGGGCCTTGGCCGAGAGCTTCTTGGAGTCGTTGAGGCCCTTGGGGACTCGATCGGGATCCAGGATCACCGCCGCGGCGCTGACCGGCCCGGCCCACGGGCCGCGCCCAGCCTCGTCCACCCCGCAGACAGGCCCCTGTCCGCAGGCCATCTCCAACATCATGTCGGGTCCGGACGGCATGGACCGGTGTTTAGGCCGCTTCGCGCGGGATGGGAATGTCCGGCGGGGCGGACTAGGGTCTCGCCATGTGCGCTTCCCAATCAACCCTCGCCCTCGTCATGGCCCTCGCCCTCGCGCCGGCGGCCGCCCAAGCTCAGGCCGGGGAATGGAAACCGGTCTGGGCGGACGAGTTCGACGGCGACAAGCTGGACCTGACCCGCTGGACCCCTGCCGCGGATTGCGGCGGCGGCGGCAACGACGAGCGCCAATGCTATGTGGCCGATCCGGACACGGTCTCGGTCAAGGACGGGATGCTTCGGCTGACGGTGGTCAAGCGCAAGACCAAGGGCCTGGCCAATCCGTGGGCCGGCCCGACCGGGCCGATGAAGACCGGTGACTACGCCTCCGGCAAGATCGTCACCCAGGGCAAGGCCAGCTGGCTCTACGGACGGATCGAGGCGCGGGCGCGGGCCCCCGGCGGCCAGGGCGTGTGGCCGGCGATCTGGATGATGCCCGAGCTGTCGACCTATGGCGGCTGGCCGAAATCCGGCGAGATCGACATCCTGGAGACAGTCAACCTGGGCGCGCCGTGTGAGGCCTGTGACGGCGGCCGGGAGAACCGGGTGTTTGGCACGATCCACTTCGCCGCCGACGCCGCCGGAGCGCACCGCCAGGCGGGCGGAAACGCCGTCATGCCGGCCTCGCCGGACGGCTTCCACGTCTATGCGGTCGAATGGACGCCCGAGGCGATCGCCTGGTTCGTCGACGGCCGCGAATACGCCCGCGCCGACCAGAAGGATTGGAAGCGCGACGATGCGGAAGCCGGTCCCGCGCCGTTCGACCGTCCTTTCCACCTGATCCTGAACCTCGCCTTCGGCGGCCGCTGGCCCGAGGGCGCCAACGCCAAGGGCGTCGACGAGACGGCCTTGCCGGCGACGATGGAGGTGGATTGGGTGCGGGTCAGCCAGCGCTAGCGTCGGCCATTCCCTTGTCCAGGGGCTTGGAAAGGCGCGCGCGCTTGCTCTACATGCCAGGCGGCCGAGCGAGGCCGGAAGGGATTGTCTGATGGGGTTCGTGACCGCCGCCTTGCCTGTGCTTTGGCTTATCGCCTCGGTCGCGGCGTTCGTCTTCGTGTTTCGCCCTCGGCCGGGGTGGTCCGTGGTCGCGACGCCGGCGCGGGCGCTCGCGACGTTCCTGGCCGTGTTCCTGGGCGGCGCGGTGCTGGTGGCGGTGACGCGGCCCAAGGAGGAAGCGCCGCCGCCCGCGCCCTCCCTGGCGCGCTCGGCGCGCGCCTTGCCGGATCCCGCCCAGGTCCGCGCTCATCCCGAGCGTTTCGTGGTGCTAGACGGGGTTCAGGCCAATCGCAACAAGGCGGGAGATGTCCTGCTGACAGGCGGGGCGACCAACGTCTCGGGCCTGGAGATCGCCGACCCGCGCCTGTCCTGTCGGATGACCAAGGGGCGCGCGGCGGCGGGAACCGTCTCCGCCGTGGTTCAGGGGACCATCCCGATCGGCGGCAAGCTGATCTTCGCGGCGATCAACCTGGGGCAGGCCGCGGGCCCCTGGGATCGCTGGAGCTGTCAGGTGGTCGAGGCGCGAGCCCTGTAAGCAGGCGCTTATTCCGGCCTCTGTAAGCCGTCCGCCGATGGTCGCGGCCGGTGGGAGGGCGCAGGTCCTCTCCCGTCATCAGCACGGGAGAACTGCAAATGACCAAGCGCTACGCCCTGGGCGCCAGCCTTCTGATCCTGTCCTTGGCCGCCGCCCCGGCCTTGGCGGACGACGCCAAGCCCACGCCGGCCAAGGTCGCCGCCGCGCCGTCCCAGGCCGCCAAGCCCGCGCCGTCTCTCACGGCGCGCAAGGCCGAGCACGCCGACGATCGCGCGGCGCGCCACGACAAGGACGACGACCGCAAGGACCACGCGGACCGCAAGGATCGCGACGAGAAGCACGACGAGAACCACGACCAGGAGCGCCGTCATGACCGCGACTGAGACCGCCGCGCCGCCGCGTCGTTGGGATCCGGTGGTCAAGCTGACCCACTGGACCATCGTCGCGGCGATCCTCGCCAACGCCCTGATCACCGAGGAAGGCTCGGACGCGCACGTCTGGGTCGGCTACGCCGTGGCCGCCACCCTGATCCTGCGCTTGATCTGGGGCGTTATCGGTCCAGCCGAGGCGCGCTTCTCGGCCTTCCCGCCCAGCCCCGGCCGGGCCCTGGCCCACATCCGTGAGATCGCGACGGGCAAGCGCAGCGAGCACGCCTCGCACAATCCGCTGGGCGCCCTGATGGTCTATGCGATCTGGAGCACGCTGGCGGTCATCATCGTCACGGGCGTGCTGATGGTCAGCGCCCCGGCCAAGCCCGAAGGCCAGCTCGGCGCGGCTCCGCTCACGGCGACCGCGCAGCGCCTGGAGCGTGAGGAGGACGAGGGCGAGGAGGCCCGCGAGGGCGGCGGCGAACGCGAGGAGGGGCCGCTGGCCGAGGTCCACGAGACCGCCGTCCACCTGCTCTACGTCCTGATCGTGCTGCATATCGCCGGCGTGGTGTTCGAGACGCGGCGCAGCGGTCGGCGGATTGTCTTGGCGATGCTGCCCGGGCGGCGCTAAGCCATACCGCATGATCAAGCGGCGGCGAGCTCTGGAACGCAGGATCACGATGATCGCGGTCGTCGTGATCCTGCAGCTGGCCGCGACCCTGTTCTTCCTGGTCGATTTCACGGGCGATGTGCGCGCCGACGGCATGGGCAAGCATCTGCTGGCCGAGGGCGGCGCGGCGCTGGCCCTGCTGGCCGGCGTGCTGTTTGGCGCGACCCAGGTCCGGTGGCTCGTCCTGCGCGCCCGCCAGGACGAGGCCGCGGTGGCCGCCGCCAAGGGCGCGCTGGCCGACCTCGCCCGCCTGCGCTTTTCCGACTGGAAGCTGACCGCGGCCGAGGCCGACGTCGCCCTGTTCGCGCTGAAGGGCTGCGACGTCGCCGAGATCGCCGCCCTGCGCGGCGCCGCGACCGGCACCGTCCGCGCCCAGCTGACCCGCGTCTACGCCAAGGCCGGCGTCCGCTCACAGTCGGCGCTGATGGCGCTGTTCATGGAAGAGTTGGTGGAGACGGGGTAGGTCGGATTGCGAGCCTAGGCGGACGTTCACCCCATCCGCTTGCGCGGAGGCTGACCAGGTTGTCGACGCCCTCGATCGTGGAAATCGCCTTAGACTGCCTCGACCTGGGCGCCCAGGCCGTGCAGCACCTGCTCCTTCTGGGCCAGTAGACGGTCAGCAGCGATAACGAGGTCGTAACCGTGGCGGACGCACAGCTCGGCCAGCTCATAGCCGATGCCGCTGGAGGCACCGGCACCGGCACCGGCACCGGTACTGGCACCGGCGACGGCGGCGAGCGAGCGGAGGGTTTCCATATTGGCCTCTCCAGGCTCATGACTTTCGTCAGGCCACACGCAGTCGCTTCTTACCCGCGCCCATCTGCGATCAGCAGGCCCTGCGCCGTACGAGCGTTGATCTTGTTCAATCTGTCTATCCTCCGTGCCTGGGCGTGCGGCTGGTTGGGGGTAACCCTGTCGAACTCGATCGGGCGATGCCCTTCGAACAAGAGCAACTGGGTTTGGGTTTGGGTCCTGTGAAATCTTAGCGGTGAAGACGGGCTCGTCACGACTTAGAGTTTATGCTCTAGCTTCAAGGCATCTCGACAAAAAATGCGCAAACGCCGGAGCAAAGCGTGGGGCCCAAGTTGCTTTCAGAGCTGGCGCTGACCAAGTTTTCCAAACTCACAACCAGCGAGCTAGCGTTTCTTAAAGCGGTTCAAGCTGGTCCTACGAGCAGCGTGGCTAAGACCAAGCGTGTCGTTCGCGCAGAGCTGGTGCGCTGGATCTGCATTGAGGATGCATGCACCTCCTTCGTGCCACGCTCGGGCTTAGCAGTTTCGAACTTCAAGATCCGCGGCGCGGTGGATCTTTCGTTTTGCGTTATCCGCTTCCCGTTGATTTTCGAGCAATGCAGCTTCGACACAGACGTCGTCTTGCATAACGCCAAGCTGCCCTACCTGCGTTTGCTCGACTGCCAACTGAAGGGGATCAACCTCAATCAAGCCGAAATCGATGGCACGGTTGTGCTGCGCCAATCGGTGTTCGAGGACGCGGTCCTGTGCTTGGGAGCGCGCATCAAGGGAAATCTCAGGCTGTGGGGCTCGCGGCTGAGCGCCAATGACAAGCCAGCGCTCAATCTCGAGGGGGCAAGCGTAACGCGCTCGGTGTTGATGGGCGGAAAGTTCGCAGCTTTCGGTGGCATTCGTCTGTTTGGCACAACCGTCCAAGGCAATCTTGAATGCTCCGGCGACGTCGTCAGCAGCGAGGTGTCTCTAAGAGTAGAGCTTTCGACCATCGGCGGTGCGGTTTTGCTACGCCGCGGCTTTCGCAGCATCGGCTCGGTGCGGTTCTTCGACGCCAATGTCGGGGGCGGGATTGATTTGCAAAACGCCAGGTTGGCGGCGCGAAAGCATCCGGCCCTGGCAATCATGAGCTCGAATGTCGGCCGTTCGGTGGTGCTTCAACACTACCCAGCTTTGGGCAGACGTGTGCCGCGCATCGGCGAGATCGTGATCGACAACTCCACGATCGGCGGCGCGGTCAATCTGCGCAACGCTTGCCATCGTGCTCGGCGAGGGCGGGGCTTGGCGTTGTTCGACACGACAATTGCAGGGCGCTTGATCGCGCGCGAAATGGATCTCGCCGGGCGCCTCATCCTAACCCGATGCAAGATAGGTAACGATATTGAGCTGCATGAGGCGACCATCGCTCCAAGAAGCGGCGCAGCAATCTTCGGCCCCGGGGTGGCGTGCAAAGGCAGTGTCTATCTGGACCGGGCTCGTGTTTCGGGTTCCATCGATCTGCACAGCATCGCCGTCGCTGGGGCGTTCGATGGTGAAGGATTAGAGATCTCCACCAACAGGACCACAGCCTTGGTGTTGGACGGAGCCAAGATCGGCGGAAACCTCTACTTGCCAGACGCCTCCCTGGAGGGACGCCTAAGCATAAAGAGCGCTTCAATTGGCGGCGGACTCACCTTGGCGGGCGCCAGCGTCAACGGTGTCTACATGCCCTATTCGACGATTGGTTCTAACATTTGGCTCAACAAGGCCCAGCTACACCCATCTTCAGGTTGGGCGCTCCTAGCCGATCACGCACGTTGCGCCGGCTCGATGACCGGCCATATCGGCTTTAGCGCAACGGGCGCGATGAGTTTGAACTTCATGACCGTTGAGGGTCACTTCCTGTTCCTGAACGCCAAGTTTAAGGGACGAGAAGATGTCGCACTGCGCGGGCAGTCCCTGAAAGTCGGCGGCGGCGTCATCCTTGCTAACAGCGAAGTCGATGGACTCATTGATCTTAGTAACAGCCTGTGCGGCAGCCTTAACCTCTCTGGGGCCAAGCTAAGGAGCCGCCGCGTCGCGTTAAACGCCAAAAAGGCCACCTTCGCCGGAAGCCTTCAGCTGATCGACGGCCTGACCGCCTGCGGCCGTCTTGACCTGGCGAGAGCGACGATTGCTGGCGATGTCCAGCTTGGCGCCTGCAGGCTATACGGCCGTAGAGGCCCAGCCTTGAACCTGTCCAGCGCCAAGATTGAGGGGGACGTCGCCGGGTGGAATGATGTTCGTCTTCTGGGCGGACTAAACCTTGCCAGTGCGTCGATTGCTGGTGACGTCGATCTTTCCGACGTCAAGCTTCTCAATCGTCGTGATGTCAGCCTCTCGTTGCGAAGGGCGAGCGTAAAGGGGGGGCTCATCATCATGGAGGAATTCCGGGCCAATGGGGCCTTGGACCTTCGCGCCGCAGAAGTTCATGGGATTGAAGACGATGAGGCAAGCTGGCCAAAGCAAGGGCGGCTCATGGCCGACGGTCTTGCCTATTCTCGACTGGTCCCGCTAGACGCCAAGAACCGTCTGCGCTGGCTGGATCGGCAACCGGCCCCCGCCACCGAGGCCAATTCTTGGCAACCATTTGAGCAACTGGCCAAGGTGTTGCGCAACCAAGGCCGTGAACATGAGGCGCGGCGCGTGCTGATCGCTCGTGAAGAGGCTAAGAGAAAGACGGTCGCCTTCGCGCCTCGCCGATGGCTTCTCTGGCTCTATGGCGTGATCATGGGATTTGGATATGAACCCCAGCGCGCGGCGATCGCAGCGCCTTTCCTGATCTTCTTTACGGCGACACTTTTCTGGACCGGCGCCAACACGATCATGGTGCCGACCAATGACGTCGCCAGAAAGCAGTGGGAGATCGACGGCAGCTTGCCGGACGGCTATCCGCGCTTCAGCGGTTTTGCCTACTCCACCGACGTCCTCGTCCCGGTTCTTTCGCTACAGCAGAAGGACGCTTGGCGACCCGCAGCCAATGCTCTGTGCAAGCCAGGTCCTAGACCCTGCGGGCCAATGCTCCGCTGGTGGCTCTGGTTCTATATCGCTGCCGGCTGGGTGATCACAACGCTGTCGGTGGCGGGCTTCACAGGGCTGATCCGCAAGGCCTAGCACCGGAATTATCCACCAGCTAGACCTCAATTCCGGGTGTGGCTCGAGGTCGGTGCCGAACTTCCGCTCTCCACCCATAGCCGCCGTCCAAAGCGTCCGCTCAGTGCTTATGCCCCAGCGCCCTGCACTCTTCATGCCTGAAGCAGGTGACGAAGTGGTCGTTGACCATCCCCGTCGCCTGCATGAAGGCGTAGACGATCACCGGGCCGCAGAACTTGAAGCCCTTGGCCTTCAGCGCCTTGGCCATGTCGACGGCCGGGGGCGTCTGGGCCGGAACCTGCGCGCCGGTCTCCCAGGTGTTCTGGATCGGCGCGCCGCCGACGATGTCCCACAGGAAGGTCGAGAGGTCCTCGCCGCGCTCGCGCATGTCCAGGTAGATCCGCGCGCCGGAGATGGCCGCGTCGATCTTGCCGTTGGAGCGGATGATGCCGGCGTCGGCCATCAGCCGGGCGCGGTCGGCCTCGCCGAAGCGGGCGACCTTTTCCGGATCGAAGCCCGCGAAGGCGGCGCGGAACGCTTCGCGCTTCCTCAGGATGGTGATCCACGACAGGCCGGCCTGGAACCCGTCCAGCACCAGCTTTTCCCAGAGGGCGCGGCTGTCCCACTCGGGCACGCCCCATTCGTGATCGTGATAGGCCTCGTAGAACGGGTCGCCGTTCATGCCGCGCCAGGTGCATCGGGTCGGTTCGGTCATGCGGCGACGCTAGCACAAAGGCGTCGCCTGGCTAGAACTTTTCGAGAACATCGAGCGCGGCGACGGAATGGTCGCGTTGGCCCGTTCAAGCGACCGAGGGACCTCAACATCTGAAGGAGACGCCCATGAAGCGCCTCAAGACCTTGGCCGTGCTCGCGATGGCGGGCGCCGTGGCCGCCGCGACGCCGGTGCTGGCCCAGCGCCACGATCATGACGGCAATCCGCCCGGACCGCGCGGCGGCCCCGGCACGAACTGGGAGAACCCGCCCGGCTGGCGCGGCGGCCCCGGAGCCTCGCCGGATCGCCGCTACTACCATTGGCATGGCCAGCGGATCGAGTTCGTCTACCGCAACGGCTACTACTACCACCCGGCCTACGGCTACTATCACCCGCGCTACGGCTGGTGGAACCAGGCCGCGCGGTGCTGGCTGGACAACGACAACAATCCGCCCGGCCCGCGCGGCGGACCCGGCACGAACTGGGAGAATCCGCCGGGGTGGCGCGGCGGTCCCGGGGCCTCGCCGGACCGCTACGGCCGCTGCCGCTAGAGCGCGATCCAGGCCGGCCGGTCCACCGCGACCGGCCGGCCGTCGACCGTCAGGTCGGCACCGTCGATCCGGTCGAGGCGCAGCAGGGCCATGGCCCGGCCATCCCGCCCGCCCAGCACCTCGCCGGCGCGCAGCTCGCCGGCCAGCACCTCGGCGCCGAACGCCGGCGGCGGACCGTCGAAGGCGATGGGCAGCATGCGGGTCTTGATCGTCCCACGTCGCTTCATGCGGCTGGTGGTCTCCTGGCCGACGAAGCAACCCTTCTTGAAGTCGATCCCCGCCAGCAGGTCGAAATTGGCCTCGATCGGATAGGTGCGCTCCTGGCCCCAGTCGGCGGGACCAGGAACGCCCAGGGCCAGGCGGTGGGCGTCGTAGGCGTCCTCGGCGGCGTTGGCCGGCCGGTCGTCATAGGCGCGAGCGCCCAGGGCCGGCAGACGCGGATCGGCATAGAGGCCTTCGCTGGCGACCTCGCCGCCAAACACGGCCAGCACCGGGCGATCGTTGGCCTCCAGCGCCGCCTTGGCGCGCAGGCGATACATCATCAGGCGCTGCAGCAGGGCGTCGCGCTGGTCGGCCTGGACGTCGAGCAGGGCCCCGTCCTCGGTTCCGGCCACGAACAGGTCGTAGAGCAGCTTGCCCTGCGGGGTCAGCAGGCCGGCGAACCGCAGCTCGCCCGGCGCCAGGGTCTCGACGTCCTGGGTCAGCAGACCCTGCAGGAAGCTCCGCCAGTCGGGGCCGGAGACGGCGATGACGGCGCGGGAGGGCAGGCGGGCGACGGTGGGCGTGGTCATGGGCCAGATGTGGCGCCGAGGCGACGCTCGCGCCAGTCCCGAACATCTCGGAAAGCTGAAGTGTTAACGTGGGATGCGCCGACTCGCCGACGGCCCTATACATGGACCGATGACACAGCGGGCCTTCCCGATTCTCTTTATCACGGCGACGCGCATCGGTGACGCGGTGCTTTCGTCCGGCCTGATCAAACTTCTCTCTGATCAGATCCCCAACGCGCGCTTCACCATCGTCGCCGGTCCCCTGGCCGCGCCGCTGTTCGCGCACGTGCCCGGCCTCGACCGAGTGATCGTCATGGAGAAGGGCAAGGGCAAGGGCCACTGGTTCAAGCTGTGGAACCAGGTGCGCCACAGGAAGTGGGGCCTGGTCGTCGACCTGCGCGGCTCGGCCACCGCCCTCTTCCTGCGCCGCGACAAGCGGGCGATCTGGAAGAAGACCCCCGGCGAGCCGGTGCACAAGGTGGTCGACGCCGCCCGCGTCCTGAAGCTCGAGGGCGAGCCGCCCGCGCCATACCTCTACATCACGCCCGAGGTCGAGGCCTTGGCGGACGAGCTCCTGGGACAAGGCGGTCCGATCCTGGCCGTGGGGCCGGCGGCCAACTGGATCGGCAAGGTCTGGCCGATCGAGCGCTTCGCCCAGACCGCCGCCCAGCTGCTGGACAAGGACGGCCCGCTGGCTGGCGGGCGTCTGCTGATCCTGGGCGGTCCCGAGGACACCCGGATGGTCGAGGAGCTGCGCATGGCCTCGGCGCGCGGCCGGACCATCGACCTGACCGGCAAGGTGGATCTGCTGACCGCCTATGCCTGCCTGAAGCGCGCCAGCCTTTTCATCGGCAACGACTCTGGCCTGATGCACATCGCCGCCGCCGCCGGCTGCCCGACGGTCGGTCTGTTCGGCCCCTCGGACGAGCGGCGCTACGGGCCGTGGGGCGACAAGGCCGTGGCCGTGCGCGGCCCGCGAACCTTCCAGCAGTTCAAGGCGATCGATCCGGAGCTCTCGCAGGCGATCCGCCACATGAGCGACCTGCCGGTGCCCACCGTGGTCCGGGCGGCTAAGGAACTGCTGGCGCGCGTGGCGACGCCGGCCGAGGTCTCCGAGCCCGAGACGGTGGTTGAGGCGGCCGAGCCCGATACCTCGCCGTGGGGCGAGCCCATCCAGGACGTCGACGCGCCCCCCCAGGACGTCGAGGCGGAGACCGTCGCCGAGGCGCCGCCCGCGCCCCCGGCCGAAAAGCCGCCCGCTCGCAAGCGCGCGGCCAAGCGCGACGCCGGCTAGTTCCGGGTTGCCTCGCGCGCGGGGCGGCCCTAGACCGCCGCAAACGTTCCGAGGAGCCGTCCCATGACCCAGACCTTCGACCTGATCGTGCGTGGCGGCGAGGTGGTGAACCATGCCGGCCGGGGCTTCGCCGACATCGGCGTGCGCGGCGGCAAGATCGTCGCCATCGGCGACCTCTCCCAGGCCAGCGCCGGCGAGGTGTTCGACGCGACGGGCCTGACCGTCCTGCCCGGCGTCATCGACAGCCAGGTCCACTTCCGCGAGCCGGGCCTGGAATGGAAGGAAGACCTTGAGAGCGGCTCGCGCGGCGCGGCCCTGGGCGGCGTCACCGCCGTCTTCGAGATGCCCAACACCGAGCCGACCACCACGGACGCCGACGCCTTGGCCGACAAGCTGGCGCGCGCCAAGGGCCGCATGCACACCGACCACGCCTTCTATGTCGGCGGCACCCACGAGAACGCGGCCTTCCTGGGCGAGCTGGAGCGCCTGCCCGGCTGCTGCGGGATCAAGGTGTTCATGGGCGCCTCGACCGGCAGCCTGCTGGTGCAGGACGACGAGGGCGTCGAGAACGTGCTGCGCCACGTCAACCGCCGCGCGGCCTTCCACTCCGAGGATGAGTACCGCCTGGCCGAGCGCCGGGCTCTCGCCCGTCCCGGCGACTGGACCAGCCACCCGGAGGTGCGCGACGCCCAGGCCGCCCTGCAGTCGACCCATCGACTGGTCCGTATCGCCAAGAGCCTCGGCAAGCGCATCCACGTTCTGCACGTCACCACCAAGGAAGAGATCGACTTCCTGGCCCAGAACAAGGACGTCGCCAGCGTCGAGGTCACGCCCCAGCACCTGACCCTGGTCGCGCCGGAGGCCTATGAGCGCCTGAAGGGCTTCGCGCAGATGAACCCGCCGATCCGTTCGGCCGACCATGTGGCCGGGATCTGGCGCGGGGTCGACACCGGCGTCGCTGACGTCCTGGGCTCCGACCACGCCCCCCACACCCGCGAAGAGAAGGCCCGGCCCTATCCGGCCTCGCCGTCGGGCATGCCGGGCGTCCAGACCCTGGTTCCGATCATGCTGACCCACGTGGTCGAGGGCAAGCTGACCCTGGAGCGCTTCGTCGACCTGACCAGCCATGGCGTGAACCGCATCTTCGGCCTGGCCGACAAGGGCCGCATCGCCGAGGGCTTCGACGCCGACTTCACTATCGTCGACATGAAGGCCCGCCGCGTCATCACCCACGACTGGATGGCCACCCGCTCGGGCTGGACCCCCTTCGACGGCTTCGAGGCCAAGGCTTGGCCCAAGGCGACGATCGTCCGCGGCGTCGTGGTCATGCGCGACGACGAGGTCATCGCCGAGGGGCGTGGCGAGCCCGTGCGGTTCCTCGAGACGCTGGCGGGGTAGATCCCTTTTCTCCGACCTCCCCGGCGAATGCCGGGGCCCAGATCGTATGGCTTTGGGGCTGGCGGGAAGAAGCGTCCGCTTACGCCGTCGTCTCAGAGGTCTCCATCTGGGCCCCGGCATTCGCCGGGGAGGTCGGGTGTTTGATAGGTTTGGAGCATTTCCATCCGCCTACGGATCAACCAGCGTCTTTCCGCCTCGGCCGGGCCCAACGCCATGGCCTGGTCATAGGCGTCCAGCGCCCTTTTCCGCTTTCCCAGACGCGCCAGCAGGTCCGCCCGCACCGCGTGGAACGGCTGGAAGCTCGCCAGCCTTCCAGCGTCCAGCGCCTCAATCTCCGCCAGCGCCGCCGCCGGCCCCGAGACCTCGGCCACCGCCACCGCGCGGTTGATCCGGACGAACGGATCCTCGCCGAAACTCAGCAGCGCGTCGTAGAGCGATAGGATCGCCGGCCAGGGCGGCGGTTCATCTAAAGTCTCGCGCGCGCACCAGGCGCTGTGCAGGGCGGCGCGCAGCGGGATCGGCCCGGGGGGACCCAGGCTTCCCGCCCGCCGCAGCAGGGCCTCCGCTTCGGCGATCAGGTCGTCGCGCCACAGGTCGGGATCCTGGCGATCGAGCGGGACCATCACACCTTCGTCGTCGAGCCGCGCGAGGCGACGGGCCTCGGCGTAGCGAACCAGGGCGGCGAAGGCCAAGGCGTCCGGCTCGTCCGGCAGCAGTTCGACCAGCACCGCGGTCAGGCCCAGCATCTCCTGGGCGAAGCCGGCATGCGGCCCGGCTCCCGCCGCGTCCTCGTGGGCGCGGGCGTAGGCGACCTCCAATGTCGCGATCACGGCCGCGAGGCGCTCGGGCCAAGCCTCGGGGCCGGGGACCTCGAACGACACGCCGGCCTCGGCGATCTTACGCTTGGCGCGGGTCAGGCGTTGCAGCATGGCCGGCTCGGACACCAGGAAGGCCCGCGCGATTTCCTGGGCGGAAAGCCCGCAGACGAGCCGCAGGGTCAGGGCCGCGCGGGCCTCGGGCGCCACGGCCGGGTGGCAGCAGATGAAGATCAGCCGCAGCCGCTCATCGGGGATCAGGCGGTCGTCCGACGCCAGTTGCGCTTCGACCGACAGCTCGGGCTCGGGCGCTTCTGGCGCCAGGCGGCGTCTGACGATCTGTCTACGGATCATATCCAGCGCCCGCCGCCGCGCCGCGGCGTAGAGCCAGGCCGCCGGGTCCAGGGGCGGGGCCGCCGACCAGACCTCCGCCGCCTTGGCGCAGGCGTCGGCGAAGGCCTCCTCGGCGATGTCGAGATCGCGGAACGCCGTCGCCAGGGCGGCGACGATCCGGCCTCCGGTCTCCCGGAAGGTCTGCTCCAGCGCGGCCAGGACCTAGTCCTCGTCGATCACCGGCCGGACCTCGATCGAGCCGTCGCCGGCCAGGGGCACCCGCTTGGCCAGGGCCAGGGCCTCGTCCAGGCTGTCGACCTCGACGATATAGAAGCCGCCCAGCTGCTCGCGGGCCTCGGCATAGGGGCCGTCGTGCAGGGCGTACTGGCCCGCGCTCTTGCGGGCGGTGGTGGCGGTGTCGCTGGTCTTCAGGCCCGCGCCGCCCTTCAGGATACCCTTTTCCGCCAGTTCGCCGGCGAAGGCGCCGTGGGCGGCCAGGATCTCCTCCCAGGCGCGACCACGTTCGTCGCGGAAGGCGTTCTCGTCTTCGAAGATCAGCAGGGCGTATTTCATGGCGATCACTCCAGGCGAGCCCGCGACCATCGCGGCGCTTCGACCCCAGAGACGCGCCGGCTCGGGCGGATTCGACAGCGGACGCCGAAAAATGTCGAGGGGGAGAAAGGTTTCTCCTCCCCCATCGGGGGAGGGGGACCAGCGAAGCTGGTGGAGGGGGCCTCGTGCGGAGAGGTTATACCCTGTGGTCCGCCGGGCTCGTTTTTCTAATCTGAGGGGGCCGTCGCCAGCGCGGCTGGCCCCCTCCACCGCCGTTCGGCGGTCCCCCTCCCCCGATGGGGGAGGAGAGAGAAAGTACGAGCGTTCGCGGCGCTCTATGATCCGCGTATCCGGAATCGAAGTGAGCG